>CAYFFR010000025.1:0-20838 GCA_964342675.1 uncultured Gammaproteobacteria bacterium | reverse complement strand
AACCATTTATCTTTGATACCAGAAAAAAAATTAGCATTATTAATCTAGAACTAACTAGAGAGCATCTAAGTGCAGCTGCATCAAAAGCCGAATCAATTTGTTCTAGAGGCAACAAAGTTTTATTTGTTGGAACTAAACGTTCAGCATCAAAAACTATTAGAGAAGAAGCAACAGCTTTAGGATTCCCTTATGTAGATAAGAGATGGCTTGGCGGCACTTTAACTAATTGGAAAACCATCAGAGGTTCTGTCAGAAGACTACTTGACATTGATGAAATGATATCAACAGGAAGAATTAATAAGCTATCAAAAAAAGAGGCCTTAGACATCACTAAAGAACATGAAAAATTAAAGTCTGCTATTGGAGGAATAAAAGATATGAAGGGCCTTCCTGATGCTTTATTTGTAATAGATGTAAATTACGAAAAGATAGCTGTTACAGAAGCTAAAAAAATGGGAATACCTATCATTGCCTTAGTAGATACCAACTCTGATCCAGAGGGCATTGATAACATTATTCCTGGCAATGACGATGCAATAAGATCAATTAAGTTGATTACTAAGGTAATAGCAGATGCCTGTTCAACTGGATTAACCAACTCTAAGGGCGGTGTAATTGCTAACGACGAGGAAGATGCGCCAATGGTTACTGTTAGGAAAACTAACGTTACATCGGGTAAAGTTCTAAATATAGTTTCTTCAGCTGATGAAGAGGAACCTGATTCTAAAGAAGTTATAGAGCCTGCATCAGAATCAGATGATTCTGAAGAAAACACTAATAATGTGGAAGAAGAAATTAAAACAACTGATAACGAAATAGAAGCTGATAAATCTAAGGATAGTGAAGAGGAGCAAACATGAGCGTGTCTGCTGCACAAGTTAAAGAACTTCGAGAGATTTCTGGAGTTGGTATGATGGAGTGCAAAAAAGCACTTGATGAAACAAATGGAGATATTCAGAAGGCCTTAGATCTTCTTAGATCGAATAGCTCATTAAAAGCGGAGAAGAAGTCTAAAAGGGTAGCAGCAGACGGACTGATCTTAATGAGTAATGGTAAAAATTATACCGCAATTATTGAAGTTAATTCTGAAACAGATTTTGCAGCAAAAGACCAAAAATTTTTAGAATTTTGCGACTTGGTTACTAAATATGTCTCCAAAAGTATTGTAAATACAGCTGCAGAATTAAACGATGCATTGAAAGATGAAAGAGAGGCATTGGTGCAGTCTATTGGAGAAAATATTCAAATTAGAAGACTAAATATACTTCAGTCGGAAGGTACTATAGGCTCCTATTTGCACTCAGATTCTAAACTTGGTGCATTAGTATCGATTAATTCTGATAATTCTGAGCTTGCTAAAGATTTAGCCATGCATGTTGCTGCATCAAACCCAATGTGTATAAAAAAGGAAGATATTGATCAAACTACTTTAAATAGAGAAAAAGAAATTTATAAAAAACAGGCTTTAGAATCAGGCAAGGATGATCAGATCCAAAATAAAATGGTTGAGGGCAAAATCAATAGGTTTTTATCAGAAGTATCACTATTATCTCAATCTTTTGTAAAAGACCCTGATAAATCTATTCAAGAGCTTTTGCATAAACATGATACAGAAGTCCTTGAAATGGTTAGATTTATGGTTGGCGAAGGAATTGAAGTAAAAGAAAAAGATTTTGCACAAGAGGTTGCAGATCAACTTAAGTAAGATGTCTGAACTAAAATATAAAAGATTACTAGTTAAGTTCAGTGGTGAAGCTGTTGCAGGTGAAGATGATCATGGAATAGATCCAAAGATTCTTGATCATATGGCTAAATCGGTTAAGGATTGTCAAGCTCTTGGATCAGAAATGGGTATTGTTATTGGGGGCGGCAATCTATTTAGAGGTGAAAAACTTAGTGATGCTGGCATGGATAGAGTTGCTGGTGATCATATGGGCATGTTAGCTACTGTAATGAATGGTATTGCTTTAAGAGATGCTTTAGAGCGAACTGGTATTAAAACAAGAGTTATGTCTGCTATATCTATATCTGGTCTAGTTGAGCATTATGATAGAAGATTAGCTATTCAACTGTTAGATAATGGCTTTGTAGTAATTTTTACTGCAGGTACTGGCAATCCTTTTTTTACTACCGATACGGCGGGCTGTCTTCGAGCAATAGAAATTCAAGCTGACTTGATGTTAAAAGCAACGAAAGTTGATGGTGTTTATTCTGATGATCCGAAAAAAGTCCAGAATGCTAAATTCTTTGATAATCTAAGTTATGATGAGGTAATACAACAACACCTAAAGATTATGGATGCTACAGCTTTAACTTTAGCAAGAGATAATAGTCTTCCTATACAAGTGTTTAACTTTAGTCAAAGTGATGCTCTTTCTAATATCGCTAGTGGTAAATCAGTTGGAACATTAATATCATAGATATATGGATGAAATAATTAAAGAAATTACAACCAAGATGCAGAAGTCCGCTGATTCTCTTCGATACGAATTTAATAAAATTAGAACGGGAAGAGCTAATCCAAATATCTTAAATGATATTAAGGTAGATTATTATGGAAATCCTACTCCCATAAACCAAACCTCCAATATAACTGTAGAAGATGGAAGAACCCTATCAATTGTGCCTTGGGACAAATCTATGATGACAGAGATTGAACAATCAATTTTAAAATCAGATTTAGGCATAACCCCCAATTCAAGTGGTGACACTATTAGAATAACAATGCCGGATCTTACGGAAGAAACAAGACAAGATTATATTAAGCAAGCCCGGAATGAAGCCGAAAATTCAAGGATTGCAATCAGAAATATTAGGCGTGATGCAAATAACACAGCTAAAGTTAGTCAAAAAGATGGAGATATCTCTGAGGATGAGCAAAGGCGTATTGAAGATGAAGTTCAGAAAGTTACCGATTCATTTATAAATAAAGTAGATGAAGAGTTAAGAAAGAAAGAAGCTGATCTGACAGAGATATAATTCTGCCTCCATGGCATCTACAAAGAAACAATCATACCCAATTAATGTAGGCATCATTATGGATGGAAACGGACGATGGGCTCGCAAGAACACCTTTGCAATAACTCGAGGACATCAACAAGGCATTAAAGTTGTAAGACAAATAGTCGAAGAGTCTGTAGAAAGAAGACTCAGCTCTTTAACAATATATGCATTTAGTACCGAGAATTGGTCTCGCCCAAAACAAGAAATTTCTGGTATTAAGAAACTTATTATTCAAGCTATAGATGAACAAGTCCCTGACTTGGTTGAGCAAAGAGTCAAATTAAATTTTTTTGGTGATATTGAATCATTTGGACAAGACGTCATCCAAAAAACTAATGCAGCCATGCATGAGACATCGTGTGATAATCCAGTATTAAATTTAAATGTAGCAATTGGTTATGGAGGGAGAGCAGATATCATCCAAGCAGTTACAAGGATTGTATCTGATTCAAAAAAACATAAGTTGGATTTCAATGAAGAAAGTTTTTTTAATTATCTTAGAGCTCCGGTTAAAGATCTAGATTTATTAATTCGCACAGGAGGAGATAAACGCATTAGTAATTTTATGCTGTACCATCTTGCATATACGGAACTTTGTTTTCTTGAAACATTGTGGCCAGACTTTTCACGAGAAGAGTTCTCTGAGTGCTTAAAAATTTTTAATTCTAGGGAAAGACGTTTTGGAAAAAGAATTTTATAAAAATCTGATTAGTAGGTTACCTATAGGGTTGGCCATGGCTGTGGTTATTATTCTCTTAATTTTTCTTCAGAATAAAGATCTCATAAATATTATTTTATTTTTATTAAGCTATTCTTTAGGTTTTGAATGGATCTACAAAGCATCAAAAAATAAGATTCTTTTAAATATATTACTCTTATCTATTTTGGTATCCATTCATTTTATTGATGCTGATGTTCTAAAGATTCTTATTATCATCAGCACAATATTTTGGTTGATATGTCCAATCTTATTACTTCCTTCAATTAGAACTTTTACTTCCTCCTTCCATTTGCCATTTGTATTTTTGGCACTAGTAGGCTTTCTATCATCAGGAGTTTATATGATGGAATATTTTGAGTATGACTTAATAGATAACTTTTTCTTTATGTTTATCCTGATCTTAATTACAGCACTTATAGATGTTGGAGCATACTTCTTTGGTAACTTTTTTGGTAAAACAAAATTAGTTCCTAAAATTAGCCCTAATAAAAGCCTAGAAGGGCTTATAGGTGGGATTTTATTAGCCTCTATTTCCTTAACTATCATGTTATACCTTGATTTAATTAATCCCTCTATTGCGTTAGTAATGGTTATAGCCATGCCTTTTGCATTTGTAGGGGACATATTTGAGAGTTTTTTAAAACGATCTAAGTCAATGAAAGATACAGGATCATTGCTTAGAGGCCATGGTGGTATTTTTGATAGGTTAGACTCACATTTAGCAGTCTTCCCTATTGCCACCATCTTATTAATTTATCTAATCATATGAAGAATATTTTTATATTAGGTGGCACAGGAACTATTGGCCGTAATGCTTTGAATGTTATTTCACAAAATCCAGATAAGCTTAAATTAGTAGGGTTTTCTTTTCATGAGAATATAGAAGAAGCTAATAGAATTCTTAATAAATTTAATCCTAGTTATGTATATAGCACAAATCTACCCAGTAATCCTTTTCCTTCATCAGTTATATTAATTGACTCTATAGATGGCTTAGAAGATATTTTTATTTCAGATAATATAGATATCATTATCTGTGGTATTTCTGGTTTTGCAGGATTAGAAACAACCATGACGGCAACAAAATCAGGCAAAAGAATTTTAGTTGCTAATAAAGAATCTATTGTCGCTGCTGGACAGATTTTGCTAGATCAATGTAACCAATATTCCAGCACATTGGTTCCATTAGATAGTGAACATAATGCTATTGTGCAATGTTTGCCTGATAATGCAGATATCTCCGATGTCTCACATATAACAATTACAGCATCAGGTGGACCATTTATTGGCTACACTTTAGATGAATTAAAGAAAGTGAGCTATGAAGATGCTATAAGGCATCCTAATTGGAGTATGGGAGTTAAGATATCTATAGACTCTGCAACGTTGGTTAATAAATGTTTAGAGTTAATCGAAGCATCATATCTATTTAAAATACCTGAAAACCAGATTGATGTTTTAGTACATCCTCAGAGTATTGTACATTCTATGGTTACATATATTGATGGCTCAACAATAGCTCATATGAGTAATCCGAGCATGGAAATACCAATTGCAAATGCTATATCCGATAATCGAAGGCTAGACATTCAATTTGATAAATTATTCCAATCAGAAACTATTTTAGAGTTTACAAAGATACCAAGTTACACTAATTCTATCTTTAATATGGCTAGGGAAGCAGCTAGAAGCAATGATAGCTTATCGACAATCTTTAATGCTACAAATGAAGTGGCAGTTGAATCATTTGTGAGAGGCTTAATCCCCTTTGATAAAATATACCCTGTTATTGAAGGAACTTTAGATAAAGTTAATCGGTCTAAAATAACTGATATTGAATCTATATATAATACTGATAAAGAAGCACGCATTAGTGCGATGGAAATGATAAAATCAATTTCCTAAAACTAACAAAATGATTACTTTTATTGCAGCATTGATCTTATTGGGCGTATTAATTGCGATTCATGAGTATGGTCATTTTATAGTTGCAAGGATGTGTGGTGTATATGTTCAAAGGTTTTCAATAGGTATGGGCCCGGTGATCTTTAAAAGACTTGATAAAAAGGGTACAGAATTTGCTCTATCAGCTCTACCGTTAGGGGGTTATTGCGCAATGTTAAGCCAAAAAGCTCTTGATGCAGATCCAGATACTACTCTTTCTGTTCCTAAAGATCAGCTTAAAAATACATTTGAATCGCAACCTAAATGGCAAAGAGCACTCATTATGTTGGCTGGTCCATTTGCAAATTTTTTATTAGCTATTTTCCTCTTCAGTTTTATTTCATTTACGGACATACATGAAAGATTTAGTTTTGAAATATCAGAGATATCATCAGACAATGTTGTTTTAGAGACATCGATTCAGCCAGGACAAAGACTTATAGCAATCAATAATTATTCAATAAGCAGCCCTGACGATTTAAATAAAGCGTTCATGGATTTAATTGGAACTACTGGTCCAGTAAATCTTCAGCTTATTGATTTAGACAATAGAGAGTTTACAGAGACAATTTATGTCACTAACTTTTTAAGCTCGAAAGAAGATTTAGAGAATGTTAAGCAAGCTTTAGGATTTTCTTTCAGTGCTTACAGACTCCCATTTGTGGGTAAAATAGAATCTCATAATGCTCAAGATAGTGATTTAAAAGTTAATGATCTTATAGTTTCTATTGACTCATTTGCAGTTAAGCGAGCATCAGATATAAGAAGTATCATTGATAATGTTGATAGAGACACAGTACAAATTGAAGTTATTAGAGATAATCAAACATTATTTTTTGATGTTCCATTAACTATTCGTAATGATCAAGATGGCGCCATCACTAGATATATAGGTATTGAACTAGGCTACAGAGAGGGTTTGATTTCATCTTTTTTTGGAGGATTCCAAGAAACTTACACTTATAGTTATTTAACTTTGGCTATGATAGGTAAGCTGATCACAGGTAATGCTTCTACAGAGTTTCTTAGTGGGCCAGTAGGCATTGTGAAGGCTGCAGGTGATTCAGCAAGAAATGGACTGCTAGCTTTTCTTAAATTGATGGCACTATTGAGTGTTTCATTAGGCATTTTAAACTTGTTACCAATACCTGTATTAGATGGAGGCCAACTTACAATGCTTGGTATAGAGGCCATAAAAGGTTCACCCTTACCTGAAAAAGTTGAGAATTCAATCTTTGCTGGGGGATGGATTTTAGTAATGGGGTTAATGTTTTTTGCTATCTACAATGATGTAGCAAAACTATTTTAGGTAAATAATTTTGAAACGTATTTTTTTAAGTATTGTACTCATGCAGTCTTTAATTATTGCTGCGTTTGATGAGTTCGTGGTTTCAGATATTAGAGTAATTGGATTACAAAGAGTCTCAATAGGAAGCATTTTTACTGTTATTCCTGTAAATGTAGGCGATCGGATGTCTAAAGATAAGGTTACAGATATTGTTAATGCCTTATTTGAAACAGAACAATTTAATGATATTCAAATTGGTCAAGATGGAAATGCTCTCATAATAGGGCTTGAAGAAAGACCATCTATATCTGGTATAGATTTAGAAGGTAATAAGGCTTTAAAGTCAGAAGATTTACTTAAAGGACTTGAAGGTGCAGGTATAGGCGAAGGACAAGTTTTTAAACGGTCTACTTTGGAAGGCATGAAAAGTGAGCTAGTAAGACAATATGCGTCTCAGGGCAGATATGGTGCTGGAGTAGAGGTCGAGACCATAGATAAACCAAGAAATACTATAGATCTTAGAATAGTTATTGATGAGGGGACATCAGCAAAAATTAAAAGCATTAAAATAATTGGAAATACAGTTTTTTCAGATGATGAGCTTATGGATGCTTTTGAGTTAAGTGTTGGTAATTGGTTCTCATTCTTATCTAACAATAATAAATACTCAAAAGAGAAGTTGGAAGGCGATATCGAAAATTTAGAATCATTCTATCTAGATCGCGGGTATTTAAAATTCTCTCTAGAAACAATCCAAGTGAGTATTTCACAAGATAAAAAAGATGTTTTTATCACTATGAGCATAATTGAGGGTGAACAATATAAAATTAATGAAGTGAATGTGATAGGTGATGTCCCAATTGATGAGCAATTATATTTACCAATACTAGAAACACAAAAAGATCAGCTATATTCTCAAGCTCAAATCACATCTATCGAAGAATATTTAACGAACTTATTAGGGAATGAGGGCTATACTTTTGCAGAAGTTAAAGGTACTCCTGAAATTGGACAAGATAATGAGGCGGTTGACTTGCTATTTATAGTTCAGCCTGGCAATAGAACATATGCAAGAAAGATAAACTTTTCTGGGAATTACTTAACTAATGACGAAGTCTTAAGGCGAGAAATGAGGCAATTTGAAGGCTCTTGGGCTTCAGATAATAGAATTGAAAATTCAAAGCTCAGATTAGAGCGACTTGGTTATTTTAAAGAAGTAAATGTAGAGACGATACCCGTCCCAGGTACTGAAGATCAAGTTGATATAGAGTATACAGTTGATGAAGAAAGCACATCAAGCATAGGTGGGTCAATTGGGTATAGTGATTTTGGACTCAATTTAGGTTTAAACCTAGCTGATCAGAATTATCTAGGAACTGGTAATAGAGTTAATATAGGAATTAATAAGAGCATCTATCAAGAATCATATAATCTGTCTTTTTATGACCCATATTTTACTATGGACGGCGTTAGTAGAGGATACAGTGCTTACTTTAGAGAGACTGATTATGGTGAATTTAATGTCGCCAACTATTTACAGAATTCATTTGGAATAGGTGTTCAATTCGGGTATCCAATCAATGAGATTACAAGAATTGGTTTAAATCTTAATTATGATAAAACAGATATTGATGAGGGCTCACTTCCAGCCAGAGAGATCGCAGATTTTTTAAATTCTGAAGGGCGTATTTTTGAAGTAATAAAGGCACAAGCTGTCTGGTCAAGAATTACATTAAATAGAGGGCTATTTCCTACAAATGGATCATCAATAGATGTTTTGTTGCAAACCACTATCCCAGGAAGCGATCTTACTTATTACAAGATAGATCTAAGACATAAATTCTATAGGCCCCTAGGCTTTAACGATCTTGTGTTTGGCTTTACTGGTGAGATTGGGTATATAGGAGCATATGGAGATACTGAAATAACACCATTTTTTGAGAATTTTTACTCTGGTGGACCAAGATCAGTGCGAGGGTTTGAATCAAACACTTTAGGTCCCAGAGTCACACCAGCACCTTGTTATAATTATGATTCCATTAATGATGTTTGCCCTAATATTTTAGATACTGATTATGATGGCATTCCTGATTCACCAGCTAATAATCCATATCTGTATTCACAGGTAGATGACCCTATTGGGGGTAATTTTTTATTAGAAGGAAGCCTCCAATTAATTTTTAAACTTCCCATGGTAGATGATCAGAGATCAATGCGCTCTGCTTTCTTTTTAGACTTCGGGAATGTTTTTTCAACTGATTGTAAGGATTATCAATATAACTGCTTTGAGCCTTCAGTAGATGAATTAAGGTATTCAATTGGAGTCGGTGTGACCTGGATGACAGGTTTCGGGCCAATGAGTTTTAGCTTTTCACAACCCTTTAATGATGGCATTTTTGATAAAACTGAAGAATTCCAATTTACTATTGGAACAGTGTTTTAAGGTTTTTAGATGTTTTTTTTCTTATTTCATATAAAATATACCAACTTTTTAACTGAGACATGAACATGAAAAGATATTTTTTAGGATTTGTACTTACTAGTATTTTAACAACACCTTTATTCGCTTTGGATGGAGTTGCAGTAATCGATTTAAGAACAGCAGTACTGCAAACTCAAGCGGCCAAAGATGCTTTTGAGACTCTCGAAGAAGAGTCTGAATATGCAGGAAATTTAGAGCAAGCTAAAGTATTGCAGGCTGATCGACAAGCTTTAGTAGAAAAGCTCCAAAAAGAAGCAGAAACTCTTTCTCAAGAAGAGATCACAGATATTCAAAGATCTGTTCAAGAAAAATCAAAAGATTTAGAGTTTATTGTTGGTAAAATTCAAACAAAACAGAATGAAACTGCTGATAAGGTTTTTCGTGATTTAAATCCATCGGTTCAAAAGATACTTTCAGAATTAATATCTGCAAAGGGTGTTAAGTTATTGTTAGGACGAGAAAATGTTTTATTCTCAGATACCGCTCTAGATTTAACTGATGATGTCACTTCGATGTTAGATGTTGCATCAAAAGAAGGTTCATAATAAATCTTTAGATTTGTCAGAATTATCTTTTTCTCTTAAACACATATCAGACTATCTGAAGGGTGAATTAGATGGGGATCCAGATCTTGAAATATTGGGGTTATGCTCATTAGAAATACCTAAAAAATCTCACATAACCTTCCTTGCAGATAAAAAGCATCTACCTTCATTAAGTAATAAAGACATTGATGCAGTTATAATATCAAAGCCCTTTCAGGGTAAGGCTAAAAACTCTATTATAGTTGATGACCCTTACTTAGCTTTTGCTAAGGTATCTCAATTATTTCGACCAAGGACAGATTTATTTTATGACCAAAGAGATTTATCTTATATAGATGATACTTGTAAGATAAATGAAGATGCTGTGATAGGAAAGAATGCCTATTTATCAAAAGATGTAATTGTTAGAGATGGCGTGAAGATTGGGCCAAATGTGTTCATTGGTCCAAATTGCATTATTGGCAAAAATACTACGATTCATTCTAACTCTGCTTTGATGATGAATGTAGAGGTTGGAGAAGATTGTTTAATTCATCCAAATGTATCGCTCGGGATAGATGGTTTTGGTTTTGCGCCTTCTGAAGAGGGATATGAAAAGATTGAACAATTGGGTGGATTATTAATTGGTAATAATGTTGAAATTGGATCAGGCTCCACTATTGATAGGGGTACCATAGATAATACAGAGATACATGATGGAGTTAAGTTAGATAACTTAGTTCATATTGCGCATAACGTTATTCTTGGAAAAAATTCTGCCATAGCAGCCTCATGTGCTATTGCTGGTTCAGCCAGAATTGGACAAAACTTACGGATGGGAGGCTTATCAGGAATTTTAGGCCATTTAAATATTTGTGATAACGTTTCTATTGGTGCTCATACTTTAATAACTAAAGATATTACAACAGCAGGAGAGTATGTTGGAATTATGCCCGCTCAGGAGCATAAGGATTGGGCTAAGTCATCAGTCTTTATTAAGAAGCGTACTTAATCATGAAGTATGATATTAACCATATAAAGAAACATTTACCACACAGATCACCATTCTTGTTTGTTGATGAGATCGTAAATGTCTCATTAGGAGACAGTATTCATGCAAAATTAAACCTAAAAGGAGATGAAGATTTTTTTCAAGGACATTTTCCAGGAAATCCTGTTATGCCCGGAGTGATTATAATTGAATCTCTTGCACAGGCAGCTGGTGTTTTAGGATTTATGACAATGGAAAAAACTCCTGAAGAGGGAAGCATTTATTACTTTGCGGGTGTTGATAATGTTAGATTTAGGCACCCTGTTTATCCAGGAAATATTCTAGAATTGCATGCTAGTATTAAGAATGTAAAAAACGGCATTTGGAAATTTCAATGCTATGCTGAAGTCGAGGATAAAACAATATGTACTGCAGATATTTTGTGTGCAGATAGGTCAAAATCATTATGAAAGAAGAATCATTTATTCATCCAAAATCAAAAGTTGATAAATCTACAGAAATAGGTCCATTTTGTTATATTGGTGAAGGTGTGGAGGTAGGACCAAATTGTAATCTTAAATCCCATGTTGTGATAAAGGGCCCTACAAAGATTGGTTCTGATAACACATTTTTTCAGTTTTGTACCATTGGTGAAGATACTCCTGATAAGAAGTATAAAGGTGAGGCAACAACTTTAGAAATAGGAGATGGGAATATCTTTAGAGAAGGTTTTACTGCTCATAGAGGCACTATTCAAGATAAATCGACTACTAAGATAGGTGACAATAATCTTTTTATGGCATATTCGCATGTAGCGCATGACTGCTTGGTAGGAAACCATAATGTATTTGCAAATAACAGCGGACTTGCAGGACATGTTGAGGTAGGTAACCATGCAACATTAGGGGCAGTGACTCTAGTACATCAATTTTGTGAAATAGGTGATTTTGCTTTCACTGGCCTTAATACCCTTATTACTATGGATGTTCCGGCTTTTGTTAAAGTTGCCGCAAATCCAGCTAGACCAGTAGGGTTAAATGTGGTGGGTATGCAAAGAAATAACTTTTCTGATGATGATATAGCTTTACTTAAGAAAGGATATAGAATTGTTTACAGAAAAGGATATTCTTTGGAAGAAGCAATTAAAAGCTTGCAAGATCTAAATGAAACTAATAATGAAGCCCTTAAAACTTTTCTTGACTCGATCAAGAAATCATCAAGAGGGCTTTTAAGATAAGTGCATGGAGGAACTATCAAAATCGGCATTGTAGCAGCTGAGAAATCAGGAGATAATTTAGGCTACAAATTACTCGAAGCATTCCAAAAACATAGAGAAATTAAAATCTTTGGGGTAGGTGGAGATAAATTTAATCAGCTAAATATATCTTCGCCTTTAGTAGATCAGGAAGTTTTAAATGTTATGGGTTTAATAGACCCGCTTAAAAACCTATCAAAGATCTTAAAAGTTCGAAAATCAATCTCAGATTTTCTTATTCAAAATAATATTGATATATTTATTGGAGTAGATGCACCAGATCTAAATTTTTATTTTCATAAAACTCTCAAAAATAAAATTAATACAAAGAATATACAGCTTGTTAGCCCTTCTGTTTGGGGATGGCGACCTAAACGAATAGAAAAAATTAAAAAACATGTTGATTTAACTCTTTCTTTATTTAAATTTGAGCATGATTATCTAAAAAATCATGGAGCAAACAGTTTTCATTTGGGCCATCCTTTTGCTAACCAAGCTACAAAGGATAAATTCTCAGTAATAGATCAATTCAATTTAGATTCTTCAAAGAATTTTATCTCAATTCTCCCGGGCAGTAGAGATTCTGAGATAAAGACCATGATTCACACCTATTTAGAGACAGCTGAAATAATTTATCATCAAGATAAGACAGCTTATTTTTTAATTCCAGCTACAAACTCCATACAAGCTCAATATATTAAAGATATATCTAAAAATTTTGATGCTCCATTTTTCATTAATGAAGCATGCATTCAGGATTTCTTAAGTCTATCTGATATTGCACTAACCACATCTGGAACTGCTACTTTGGAGGCAGTTACTTATGATTGCATACCAATTATTTGTTATAAAACAAACCCGATAAATTTTTTTATTTTGAATAAATTAATTACTTCTAAGCATATTGGGATACCAAACTTACTCATGCATAAAAAGATTTTTCCAGAATTAATACAGAAAGATTTTACTCCAAAATTAATTTTAGAAAGTTACAATAAAATCTTTAAAGAAAAAGATAGTTATTTTATGCATATTCAAAAAGTGAAAAAGTTAATTCAAGGAAAGGGTTTTGATAATGCTGCAAAGAAAATTTTAGATTTGTATGATAGAAGCGGGTGTTGATGAGGTAGGTAGGGGTTGCTTGGCTGGTCCTGTAGTTGCAGCAGCAGTGATTTTAGGAAAAAAGATTGATGGCTTAAGAGATTCCAAAAAGCTATCTTCAATGAAACGCGCTAATTTATACCAACTTATAAAAGAGAATAGCGATATAGGAATAGGTTTAGCAACAAATGAAGAAATAGATGGATTGAATATTCATAATGCAAGTCTGTTAGCTATGAAAAGATCAATTAATAATTTAAAGATAAAACCAGAAAAGGTATTTGTAGATGGTAGATTTAAAATTGATATAGATATTTGTAATGAGCCCGTAATTGGTGGAGATGACCTTATTGCAAATATATCTGCAGCTTCAATTGTTGCCAAGGTATATAGAGATCGTTTGATGGAAGAATATGATCACGACTTTCCTGGATATAACTTTATGCAACATAAGGGCTATCCAACGAAAGATCATTTAAATACATTAAAAAAGATTGGACCCTCTAATATCCATAGGCTTTCTTTTAGGGGTGTAAAATGACAACCATCAGGAATCCCTTTATCCATTTAAGAGTTAGTTCTGAATACAGTATTGTTAGAGGGCTAAGCAGAGTCAAGAATATTGTAGATGCAGCAATTGCTGACAATATGCCTGCGGTAGCATTAACAGACTTAAACAATATGTTTGGTGTTGTTAAATTTATTACATATGCTGAAAGTAGAGGAATAAAAGGCATTATAGGATCAGTATTAAGAATACAAGATCTTCAGGGTCAACTATCAGAAATACTATGTTTAGCAAAGAATAATATAGGCTACCGGAACTTAATCAATCTTATTTCAACTTCACAACAACAAATAAAGAATGATAATAATTACATTTTTTATTCTGATTTAATTAACAATAAGGATGGATTATTTTTAATTTTAGGCGGACAAAGATCAGAATTATTCAATCTTATTGAAAACCATAAGCTTGATGAAGCAGAGCAATACGCTTCTAAGTACAAGGAGCTTTTTGGTGATTCGTTATTAATTGAATCGCAGCTTATTGGATCAAAGAGTCAGAAGAATATATCAATTAAGTTAATGGGACTTGCTAGTCAACTTGATATCCCGGTTATAGCAACAAATGATGCAATGTTTATTAAGAAACAAGATTTTGATATACATGAAATCAAAGTCTGTATTAATACAACAGACACTCTCAACAATCCTAATAGGAAGAAGGAGTTTAGTTCAGATCAATACTTTAAATCTTCATCAGAGATGTACACTCTTTATAAGGGTTATGAAGAGGCTGTGCAGAATACATTCGAATTAGCTAAGCTTTGCAATGTTACAATCAGCACTGGATTACCTGTCTTACCTGAATATCCAGTTCCAGCAAACCATACCTTTGATTCATTTTTAGCAGATGAAGCTCAAAAACATTTAGAGCGTTATATCAATAATTTTGATGCTGACAAGCAATTACAATACAAAGAAAGATTAGATTATGAGATTGCAGCTATCCACAAGACAGGTTTTTCTAGTTATTTCTTAATCGTAGCTGATTTTATTCAATGGTCTAGAGATAACAATGTGCCTGTTGGTCCAGGCAGAGGTTCAGGAGCAGGTTCATTAGTGGCATTTTCTTTAGGTATTACCGAATTAGATCCTATAGAGCATGACCTTCTCTTTGAGCGATTCATAAACCCTGAAAGAGTATCTATGCCAGATTTTGATATAGACTTTTGTATGGAACAGAGAGATCAAGTTATCCAATATGTCAGCAATAGATACGGACAAGATGCAGTATCACAGATAGCTACTTTCGGGACTATGGCCGCAAGAGGTGTGGTAAGAGATGTAGCTAGAGCTCTAGGTAAACCTTATGCTTTAGGAGATAGGATCGCAAAAATGATTCCTGCAGCCCCTGGAATCACTTTAAAGCAAGCAATTAAAGAAAATTCTATTTTTAAAAAGATGATTAGTGAAGATGGTGAGGTATCTGAAATTATTGATTTATCTTTTGAGCTTGAGGGTATTGCAAGAAATGTAGGTAAGCATGCAGGGGGTATAGTCATCGCTAAGGGGAAGATAACTGATTTTTGCCCCACTTATATTGATCATGAATCAAATTCTATTATGACCCAATTTGATAAAGATGATGTTGAGACAATAGGCCTGGTAAAATTTGATTTTCTAGGATTAAGGACTTTGACAGTCATAGATAAAGCAGTAGAAGAGATCAACAAAGATTTAATAAAGAAAAAAAAGAACTCATTAGATATTAAATCAATACCTTTAGATGATCAAAATGTTTTTCAATTTCTTTCATCGGGTAAAACAACGGCAGTATTCCAGCTTGAATCAGGTGGTATGAGAGATTTAATTAGAAAATTAAAACCATCAAAGTTTGAAGAAATTGTAGCTTTACTTGCACTTTTTAGGCCTGGGCCCTTAAGACAGAAAATGCATGAAAAATTTGTTGATAGGAAGCATGGCAATATAGCAGTTAGCTATCCTCATCCATTATTAGAACCAGTATTGAAGGAAACTTATGGAGTAATCCTTTATCAGGAACAAGTCATGCAAACAGCGCAGGTACTAGCGGGCTATTCTCTTGGTCAAGCAGATATTTTAAGAAGGGCTATGGGTAAAAAGAAAGCTGATGAGATGGCAGAACAAAAAGAAATTTTTGTAGAAGGATGTCAAAAGGTCAATCAAATTAATAGCTCAACTGCTGAAAACATCTTTGACCTCATTGAGACTTTTGCTGAATATGGTTTTAATAAATCTCATTCAGCTGCATATGCTTTAATTTCATACCAGACAGCATATCTTAAAACTTATTATCCTGAGTATTTTATGGCATCTGTCCTATCATCAGAATTAGGAAATACTGATAAAATTGCTGATCTCCTCAAAGAGTGCGAATCAATGGAAATTAAAGTTTTACCACCAGATATCAATTCCTCTTTTAAAAACTTTCAAGTTAACAAAGATAATAATATTGAATATGGTTTAGGTGCCATTAAAGGAGTGACAGGAGCATATGTTGATCATTTAATATCAACAAGATCAAATTCAAAGATCAATGATCTATTTGACTTAACTAAAAAAACAGATATTAGAATTGGTGGTAAGGGGACAATTGAAGCATTTTCTAAGGCTGGAGCATTTGACTCTATTACACCCTCAAGATCAATAGCTATTGCTGCTCTTGAAGATATACTTAAAGAAGGCCAAAGAAGATCTTCAAAGATGAACAACACTGACCTTTTCTCGGAAATAGAAGAAAATTTTAATCCCTATGAGAAATATAAAGATGTTTCTGATATATCACAAGATCTCAAGTTAGAGTATGAGAAACAATCATTCGGTTTTTATTTTTCTGGTCACCCTATTAGAAGCATGCAGGAAATAATTAAACATATTAGAACCCATGAAATAGGATCAATTACAAGTAACATCAATAATATCGCTGTTGCTGGCCTTATTAATAAAAGTAGAACAATACAGGATAAAAGTGGCAATCAGATCATGTTCATAAGCTTCGATGATGGTACAGGCTCAATGGAGGGAATAGTTCCAGCTAAACTCTTTGAAGAAAATCATAAAGATTTAAAGAATGGATCTATCTTAATCTTTAAAGGCGATGCTGAATATGATAATTATAAATCTCAACAACTAGGAGAAAGTTCATTTAAATTAAATATCAAGCACATAGAAATTTTAAAGGAAACTTTGACGCATAGATCCAAAGCTATATTAGTTGATTTAACATCTTTATCAGATGATGATATTAAGTCATCTATTGAGGAGCTTAAGAAGCTGAACGGAAATTTCTGGCAGGCAGAAAACTGCGCAATTAAGTTAAAAGTTAATAATGATGGAACAGAAGCTATAATTGATTTAGGAAGCGAATACACTATTATGCCTTCAACTGAGAATTTAGACTTAATTCATAGAATATTTAAAACTGAAAAAGTGTCTATAATTCAATAGATTATGAGTAATAATTTTTTAGAATTTGAGAAACCAATTGCTGAGGTTCTTGATAAGATTGAAGCTCTTAAGTCTGCATCTGAAGAAAACCCTAATTTATTGCCTCAGATTGATGAGCTAGAAAAAGAAGAAAAAAAACTAAGAAAAAAAATTTTTTCTAAGCTCTCAATATGGCAAAAAGTTCAAGTTGCAAGACACCCTAATAGACCGCATACATCAGACTACATCAACTCAATATTCACTAATTTTATAGAGCTACACGGAGATCGTCAGTTTGGAGATGATAGTTCTATTATAGGTGGCATAGGTGAGCTAGACAGTATGCCGATTATGGTAATTGGCCATGAAAAGGGGAGGGATACAAAGGAAAAGGTACAACGTAATTTTGGAATGCCACAACCCGAAGGTTACAGAAAAGCAAAAAGACTTATGTTCTTAGCGGAAAGATTTTCTCTTCCTCTCATTACTTTTATTGATACTGCAGGTGCTTATCCAGGTGTTGAAGGCGAAGAAAGAGGTCAAAGTGAGGCAATTGCAACAAACTTGGCTATTATGTCTAAATTAAGAACTCCAATCATAGTTATCGTAACTGGAGAAGGTGGCTCTGGTGGAGCACTTGCTATAGGTGTTGGGGATCATGTTGCTATCTTAGAGCATGCTGTTTATTCTGTAGCTTCACCCGAAGCATGCTCTTCTATTGTTTGGAGAACCTCAGAAAATGCACCTGAAGCAGCTGAAGCTATGAAAGTTAATGCCCAACAACTAATTAAAATTAAAATAGTTGATGAGATTATTCCAGAGCCTTTAGGGGGTGCACACAGGGATTATGAAGAGATTGCAGCATCAATTAAATCATCAATTTTAAGATCTTTATCTTCTCTTCGAAATAAAAAAGTTCAAGATATAGTTGATAAAAGGTATATAAAACTTCAGAAGATAGGCACTTAGTATTGTTTGAAGACAAGTTCAAAAAAGACTTATTATCTAATAAAGAGAATATCTATGTTGCCTTTAGTGGGGGAGCTGACTCAGTAGCTTTACTTCACTATTGCAGTGTTTTAAAGAACTCTTTACTTCAAAATAGGTCGATTTATGCGATACATATCAATCACCAAATATCTTCTCAATCAAAAGAATGGTCTAATTTTTGTGAAGATTTTTGTAATGAGCATGATATAAACTTCATCTCTAAAACAATATCAATTCCTAAAGATTATTCAAGTCTAGAGAGTGCTGCTAGAAAGAAACGATATGATGCCTTCAGGAATATAATTAAGAATGATGGGGCCTTAGTATTAGCTCATCACCTTGATGATAGAGTAGAGACATTGCTATACCGAATGTTTAGAGGAACAGGCATTGATGGCTTGATAAGTTTCCGTGAAACGGTGGAATATAAAGGCTTAAGGATTTTACGACCATTAATAGCAATCCAAAAGACAGAAATTTTAGAATACGTTCAAAATCACTCTCTAATATTTACTGAAGATGAATCTAATAAAGATTTAAGTTTTGATAGAAACTATATTAGGCATGAAATATTACCTAAGATTTTGCATAGATGGCCATCTGCCAATCTGAAAATAGGAGATCTAGCTTCATTTGCCGAAGAAAATAATCAACTTAAAGAAAATTACTTACAAGATCTAGCAAACCATTGTTTACTAAATAATCAACTTTCAATATCACAAGTCAATAATTTAGATAGAAACTCTCGTGATGAAATCATAAGGTTTTGGATTAAAAAATCTGGTTATGCTCTACCAAATAAAAACCAATTATATGAAATTATAAAAGTATTTTTTCAGTCTAATCCTACTAAGAATTCATATGTACAGTGGTCAAGAGCTGACGAAAACGAAAAAGGATGTAGAATAGTGTGTAATAGGAAGATGCTTATTTTAGAGGACATATTATGAAATTTGATACTATAAAAATGGAAGTAAATGATCGTATAGCAACCCTTAGATTTTCTAGACCAGATGTTATGAATGCATTTAACGAGCAACAAGTTTTTGACCTAGCTGAAGCCACTGCTTATTTAAGAGACTCCCACGATATTAGAGTTGTGATATTAACTGGAGAAGGTAAAGGGTTTACTTCAGGAGCAGATTTATCAGAGAAAGGTGCAGGATGGGATGATACAAAAGATGCATTAATGAGAGGCTATTTACCATCATTTAAAAATCTAATTGAGATGCCAAAAATTACCATTGCTTCTATTAACGGACCTGCTGCAGGAATAGGAGCAGCTTTTGCTTTAGCATGCGATTTTAAAGTTATGTCTGAGGATGCATTTATTCTATCAGTCTTTAGTAATATTGCTTTAGTGCCTGATGGAGGCCTAAATTGGCTGCTTGCAAGAAGCATTGGATATAACAAAGCTCTTGAATATGCTATTGAAGCAAAGAAAATTAAAGCAGAAGAATGTTACAAACTGGGTATTGCCAATAAGATTTGCCCATCTAAGGATTTAGAAAAAGTAACCTTAGATTGGGCAAATGTAATTGCAAATAGATCGCCGCAAGCTGTTTCAAATACTAAAAAGTTGATGAGAGATTCTTTTAAGAAGACTTACTATGAAACCTATGAAGATGAAGCAGAGATTCAAAACACTATTTTTGGTAATGAAGAATTTCAAGAAGGAGTCTCAGCTTTTTTTCAAAAAAGAGAACCGAAGTTTAAGTAGATAATTTATCTATACCAACTAGAATTGCCTTAAAAGATGCTCTAATTGTATTTTCATCTATACCTACCCCCCAGCGATTTATGTGGCCATCTGTAAGTTCAATATATGCAACTGCTTTAGCATCAGAACCTGTACCCATAGCATGTTGATGATAATCAGCAACGCTTATATTTGCGGTCTTATACTGATTAAGAGCATTAAGGCATGCATCAATTGGTCCATTACCTGAGCCTGATAAGAGGTGCATTTTATCATTTTCCTTTAAGCTTATTTCTATGCTATCTTCCCCCTCGTTAGAAGTTGTTACCTCAAAATTTACTATTTCTGATGCTAGCTTGGGAGAGATAAAATTATTTTCAAAAATATCCCAAATCTCATGTGACACTAATTCTTTACCAGTTCTATCAGCTATTTCCTGAACTTTGCTAGATAAACTAATTTGGAGTCTTCTGGGTAAAGAAACACCATGATCTTTTTCTAAGATATATGCAATCCCGCCTTTTCCTGATTGAGAATTAATTCTCACAACTGCCTCATATGTGCGACCTAGATCCGATGGATCAATTGGAAGATAAGGCACTTCCCAGTAAGGATCATTTGAGCCTTTAATAGCACTTAAACCTTTTTTAATTGCATCTTGATGAGATCCAGAAAATGCTGTAAAAACAAGATCGCCACCATATGGATGTCTCGGGTGCACTGGTAATTGATTGCAATATTCTACTTCTCTAACTACATAGTTAATTCTTGATAAGTCTAATTCAGGATCAACTCCTTGAGTAAGGAGATTCAGTGCTAGGGTTACTATATCTACATTGCCAGTTCTTTCCCCATTTCCAAATAGCGT
>CAYFFR010000024.1:0-22044 GCA_964342675.1 uncultured Gammaproteobacteria bacterium | reverse complement strand
CCGGAATCGAACCGGCGTCCACGGCTTTGCAGGCCGCTGCATAACCACTCTGCCATCCAGCCAAAGTGAGCTATTCTAGCATTAATTTTAATATCTAAGGATAATCATCTAGAGTTTTAATTTACTAATAGCCTTAAGATCTGTCATAGTATCTATATCTAAGCTATCTTCTTTCGTCATTTCATAAAACCCCAAATTATTTGAATAAAATCCTTTATGTTTTATAAAGCTTCTACATGAACTTAGATATATTGCTCCATTAGGAAGGAATGTTTTTGGTAATTCCTGACGAGGCATAAATGGAAAATCTATATTGATTGAAGTGAGGTATCCCTTTTTCAATTCAAAAAAAAGTTTTAAGTATTTGCTATCTATCCCGCTAACAGATATTAAAGAGTCAAAGTTATGTTTTGTAAATTTGTTAAAGGCTTGCTTGATATGATGGGCTTTTCTTAATGGTGATGTTGGTTGAAATAAGGCTATAGTTTCGATATCTATATCCTTAGATAGAATCTTTATAGCGTGCAAAACTGCATCTTCGGTAGGTGAACTATCTCTTGATATATTTTTTGGTCTTTTAATGCAATCTATACCTAGAGCTGTTGCATGATTCAGTGTTTCTTCCGAATCTGAGCTAAGAAAAATTCTATCAAATAGATTTGATGCTCTTACCTCATCAAATGTAATCTGAATAAGAGTCTTTTTATTGATCTTTTTTAAATTTTTTTTTTAATACCTTTTGATCCACCTCGAGCCGGTATTATTGCTAAATTAATCCCTTTTTTCATGATATTTCTTTTCTCAGCTTCCAAGTATTGTCTTTTTTTTCCCATATATGATGAGATCTAAATTTCTCAATTGTATCCCAAAAGTCTTCTTCAGAGATATTTAAATACTCTAAAAAATCTGGAAAAAACTTCTCAGGAAATTCTTGATCATACTTTTTAACTAAATACACAGCTTCTTCTCTAGTAATTTTTTCATTCCTAACTTCTTGAGAAGCATCATAGGAACACCTGCCTAAACCAAATTTAATTAATGTAGTGTAATAATGAAAAGGGTCGATCTTATCATCTATGCTGCTATATTTAGAATAAGTTCCTTCGGTTCTGACAGGGTTAGCTTCGAATCCAGTATTCTCAACCGCATAGTAATAACATTCTTGAGGGTCCCACTTAACATAATAACCTAAATAATGTACCTCAACTCCTGCTGAAATAAGCTCATCTTTGCTTGGTGCAATATATGGAGCAAAATCGTTGATAGTATATTTTTTTTCTTCTAAATATTGACTAAGAGGAATCCCACCAAATAATAGATCTTTTGGGTTCTTAGTTGAAAAAAAATCCATGTTCATTAATGCATTCTTATTTTCTTCTAAAGCATTCCCATATTCCGCTTGGTTTTCTCCGTACATCACTAACCTAACTCCAAATCTTTTAGCCATGGCTGGTCCGATAATTCTTTGCCCAATGATAAAGGGTTGGAAGGGATGTAATAAATTTAAAAATGCATTTCTTGTCATTTCCCTGTGAAGCTTTCCATTTGGTGTGTATAAAATGTTATCCAAGCCCCCTTCATGAACCCAATTCTGATGATTCTTAAATCCAATATTTGTATATAAATGAGGTGCCCACGTAACAGTCAAAGGATTCATCCCATACTTATATTTCAAAAGATGGGCTGTAAAAGCACTATCCTTGCCTCCAGAGCCAGGTATGATCACATCATAGCCACCATCCTTCCGCTTAAATGATTCTAATAACTGAACAAGCTTAGATTCTCTTGCTTCCCAATTAATATCTTTTTCCTTTTCTTCATGAAATCTACAAGCTGAACAAATTGAATCTTTATCAAAGCTAATTACTTTCTTTGTTTCATTTGGATGATTTTTAAATTCTATTGATGAACTAGGTCTTTGATTAGAAATAACGCAATTCTTACAAAATATTACCTCTTTAGGTAATCCTTTTGTTTCTATTTTATTAGTCATATGTTGCAAACCTTTTCAGAAAAATTCTGAATGATCTCTAAGCCAATTGGTCCACTCTTTTCTGGATGAAACTGACATCCATAAATATTCTGTTTCTTCACAACAGAGCAATACTTAAAGTCATAAAAACTAGACTCTGCTAAAACATGTTTACTATTGTCTGGTTTAGCAAAAAAGCTATGTACATGATACAAGCTGGACCCCTCCTCAATTGAATCTAAAATAGTCTCACTCCAAGAATTGTTATTTTGGATTAATATTGGAGACCATGCAATATGAGGGAGTTTTTGTGGCTTAGTAACCGGTAGCTTTTTTACAACACCACTGATTAAATCTAATCCCTGGGATGTTCCAAATTCTTCACTCTTAGAAAAAAGCATTTGCATTCCTAAGCATATACCCAGAATTGGCTTTCCCGATTCTGCAAATTCTTTAATAATATTTATTAAATTTATCTCTTCTAATTTCTTCATCCCATGAGCAAAAGCTCCAACCCCTGGTATTACAAGCCCCTTTGAGGAAGAGATATCTGAGTAATTGGAGGTTAAGACTGTCTGTGCATTAAATCTATCAAATGCATTTGTAATACTTTTTATATTACCTACACCATAATCTAATATAGCTATTGATTGAACGCCTTTATTCATAGTAATTGTTTTATATCCTCAATATCTAAGAGCTCATAATGCAATGTCGACGCCAAAGCTATAGCATCATAGTGAATATCTTCTAATTCTTTAATATGTTCCATATTACCAAATCCACCACAAAATATTATTGGTAATGAAGTTAAATCAGATGCCAGTCTAGCTAGATCTAAATCAAAACCTTTTTTAGTTCCTTCTTTATCAATTGAAGTTAAAAGAATCTCTCCCGCTCCTTGATCTTCAACAATCTTGATCCATTCATCAATTAAGTAATTTGATGGTTCCCGTCCATTATCAAAGTATGCTCTCCATGAATTACCATCCCTTTTAACATCTATTGATGAAACAATACATTGAGAACCGTAGACATATGAAGCTTCTTTTAAAAATTTAGGTGTTCTAATTGCTTGAGTATTAATAGCTACTTTATCTGCTCCTGACTGAAGGGCAAGACTTATATCGTCAATTGTTCTTATACCACCACCAACAACAATAGGAACAAAAATATCGTTAGTCGCTTTAGAGATAATATCTGACAAGCTATTTCTATCATAGTAAGCAGCTACAGCATCCATAAAAATAATTTCATGTATACCGGCTTCATAGTATTTTAAAGCCAAGGCATTTGGGTCACCTATCTTCCTTAGACCTTCAAGATGGATGCCTTTAATGACATGATTATTCTTAACATCGAGTCTGGCAATCAACCTCTTTTTTGGTTTCATTTTGAGTTGTTTATTGTCTTAGTAGACTAAGTATCATTGGTAAAGTCTAATTGAGCTTTTTCATAATCATGGATTTGACCAACGTCTATCCAATATTCATGAATAGGAAAAATATTTACTTTTTTATCATTTTTGACCATCAAATTTATTAGATCAGGCATATCAAGGTACTTATTCTTTTGAAGTTTAACTATCTCATTCATAGTTAATATATAAATACCCGCATTGACTTGGGACTTAAGATATGGTTTTTCTTCCATTCCAATTACAGAATTCTTATTTATTTCAATTACACCAAATGGTACTTGATGTGAATATTCTCTTGAACAAATAGTCATTGCGCTTTTATTTTTCTTATGATTTTCTAAAATGCCCCTAAAATTAACATTTGTCAAAACATCACAATTAATTAAAAGACAATCTTCTTGAAAATCATCTATATTAATTAATGAAAGGCATCCTGCTGTACCAAGTGGTTTTTCTTCGATAATATAATCAATATTAACCCCTAAATTAGAGCCATCTCCTAAGAATTCAATAATTTGTTCAGATAAATAATGAATTGAAATGACGAAGTTTGTGAAGCCATATTTTTGTAAGTTTTCTATAATAATCTGAATAATTGGCTTCTTACCTATTTTTAATAATGGCTTAGGTGTTCTATTGGTCAACTCGCCTAAACGTTTTCCATAGCCACCTGCCATTAGTATAACCTTATTAGACAAAGCAATTGTCTCAGACCAATCTCTAGCTGAATGTACTCTCAGAATTGTATTGTCATCATTCAGAATGGGGATAGCCACTATATCTCTAGTTTCAATCTCATTCTCAATAAACAGTTGATTAGAATCTTTATATAGCTTGATGAAGTCTTTATTTATGATCTTAAGGACGCTAGCTTGAAAATCAACGCCTTTCAATAACCCTCTTCGTAAGTCACCATCAGTGATAGTTCCTAAAGCTTTATTCGAGTTATTGACCACAAATAATATTTTTAAGGGAAGCTCATTAAGCTTCTCAATAGCTTCGTTAACCTTACATGATTCATGTATTAGATTGTCTAAATGATCAACTATCATTAATTAAACCATCCTTCTCTGACGTTACCTTTGATAGACATCTCTTTTCGTAATAGCTTTTGAAGATCCATATCCGTTGAAGCAAGAACTCTTGCAATTTTTTTACCAGCATCTCCAATGCCGTAAGGATTACTGCATTGTCTCACTATTGAACGAAAATCTTTATCATATAAACACTTTTCAATTGCATCTATTATCTCATCTCTATCATAATTAGTATCAATAACATTTTCTGCTCTAAGCCGGTTTAATTGTCTAGTCCCAATATTTACTGTAGGACATTTAAAAACCGGTGTCTCTTTTATTCCAGAAGATGAGTTACCCGCACAACATATCTGTTTTCCTTCATCTTGAGATAATGCAAGAATTCCGTGATAGTTGTATCTTCCTAATGAAGAAACCACTCTTATTCTATCTTTCTGATTGTCTTTAAAGTATTCTTTAATATAATCAATGATACTCTGGCCCCCTGCATCATTATTTGGATAAGTAATAACAACTTGGATATCTTTCTTGAGTTGAGATAATGCATCTAAAGAAGGTTTAAGCTGTTCCTGTGCCAATTTAAATTCTGTGGTGACCGAATGCTGAGTAAAAAGTACTATAGGTTTACCTACATCAAAACTTAATAGATTCTCTATTTCTTGAGGAGATGCAAAATTATTATTCTGTATTAAATCTATCGCGGGGAATCCTACAGTATGAACTCTCCATGATGCTTCACCCATTGCTAAAATTCTATTAGTAGCTTGCTGGTTTGTAGTAAAGTGAATATGAGACAACTTTGTCATTGCATGTCTTACCGAATCATCCAATGCACCACCTTCTGTAATGTCTCCCCCTTCAATATGGGCAGTGGGTATATTCATTTGTGAAGCTGCGATAACTGCTGCAAAACCTTCATATCTATCTGCATATACCAGCATGATGTCAGGTTCTAGTTGCTCTAAAACTTTACAAATTGATACCACCCCAGATCCAATTGCTTGAGAGGTTGCATAAGACTTTACTTCATCTAGAATAATATCGATTTCAGCATGAATCTTAAATCCATCTTCAATAATCTCTTTCTTAGTATTACCAAAATTTGAATCTAGATGTGCTCCAGAAACAATCAATTGATACTCCAAATCAGGATGTTGATCAATCGCCTTTAATACCGGGTATTGAAGCCCATACTCAGCTCTATTTCCAGTAAATACAGCGATTTTCTTCTTAGTCATTATTTTTTGTTTATCAGAATTTTTACAGCCTCCTCAAAGCTGATTTTAGGTTCCCAATTAAATTTAGTTTTTGTTTCATCAATATTTAAAATAATTGTGGATGGAGGACTATTCTCTGTAATTTGATTAACTCTTATATCTTTACCGACACATCTTAGAGTCAATTTTACAACATCATCTATTGATGTACCTAGTCCAGATGCAAGATTATATAGACCGGACGAAAAATTGTCATACAAATTGCCTAAGAAATAATTAACATCATCTATGTATATAAAATCTCTAATAGGCTTGAGGTCATTAATGAGGATAACATCATTATGAATTTGATTAATAATATCAGTAAATATATTTTTTGCTTGCATATTGGGTCCAAAAATATTGCCAGCCCTGAGAACCAATGCTCCATATGATAAAGCTAATTCTTCACATTTTAATTTTGATTCTGTATAAACTGAACTAGGTGTAAGGCTTTCATGTGTACTTCTATTGCCAATCTTTTTATCTCCATAAACTGAAGCAGAAGAAAAATAAACAAAGCTTGATTTAATGGAACTCTCTAATGCTGATCTAAGCCTTGTAACATTAAGATTAATAAATTCCTCACCCATAGAATTAGCTTGTCGAATATCATTTGTTTCAGCAATGTATATAGTGATCTTTGAATCTGGTAAATTTATGAATTTATTATCTAAAAATAGTTCTGAAGTATTATCTGATCTGCTAACACCTTTAAAATTAAAAGATCGTGATTTCAAATAATTACAAAAATTAGAACCTATAAAACCAGAAGATCCTAGAACTAAATAATCATACATGGAAAGAACTTCTTAACTGATATCTGTATATTTTAAGTGAGAATCTTTAGGTATATCTGAAGCAGCAACCTTCCCTAAAATATCCTTGTATTCTACAGCCAATATCTCGCCTGTACCTGGTCGCTTTACCCAAATATTTTCTTTAGTAAACTTTTCACCTTTGTTAATCTCATTTATTGTAACCACGGTAGCAAAAGCAAAATTAATTGTTGGTTGCTCCTCTTCTACTGGGCCCTTAGAACCTCCCCTTTGATTGAAGATAATCTCGGAACCATCAATTAACTCCCTCGCTTGTGTTGGGTCCATCGAACAAACAATATCTGGGCCCTGTCTTTCAAATGTATCAGTAAAATGCCTCTCAAGTATACTGGCCCCTAAAGCCACTGCTCCCAAACAAGCATGATTTGAAAGAGTATGATCTGATAAACCAACGACTGCATTTTCAAAATTATCTATTAATTCAGTCATGGCTCCTAATCTTACTAACTTATTTGGTGTTGGGTAAATATTCGTGGTATGAAGAAGTGCATAATCTAAATTATGTGATTCCATGATATCAACAGCAATTTGAACATCATCTATCTTATTCATGCCTGTGCTCAGAATTACTGGTTTTCCAAAGCTTGAAATATGTTCAATTAATGGATAATTATTGCACTCACCAGAACCAATTTTATAAGCACTCACATCCATTTTTTCAAGTCTATCGGCTGCAGCTCTTGAAAAAGGAGTGCTTATAAATATACAACCCTGATCTTCTACATACTGTTTCAACTCTATTTCATCAATTTCAGATAAAGCGCAATCCTGCATGATCTTATAAATAGACTGATCAGAGTTTCCGGGTATAACTTTATCAGCTGCCATACTCATCTCATCTTCAACTATATGAGTTTGATGTTTAATGACCTCAATACCTGCATCAACTGCAGCATCAACTAATTTTTTTGCTTCATCAAGAGATCCATTATGGTTGATACCAATTTCAGCAACCACTAGGGGTTTGTGGGCATAACCAGCTTTCCTAGACCCTATCAAAATCTCATTCATGATTACATTTTATCATCTAAACTTTTACCTTTTTCTATATGAGAAAAGTTTTCTATCAAATTATTAAATAAATCTATAATATCTTCTTTTGTATATTTTCCCTTAGCCTGCATAATTGATATTTGACTCTTAAAATCTTCTAATTTTGAGGATTCAACTTCTGGAAAACTCTTAATAATACCAACATCTTGAAATCGATCTAATTCAATATCTTCATTATCTAAGTAAAACTCTTCATAATCTTTTTCTCCTGATGTGTCGCTCTTGGAAAATAAGCAGGGCCAAGTTCCTTGATTAATTAATTTTTCTATATCTAAATTTCTTGCTTCTTCTTCAGACTTACATTCATAAGGAGAGAAGCCTTCACTTTCTAAATAATTAACAGCCAATTTATTAAATTTTTGTAAATCTAAACCTGAATCAAGCTTTGGAAAGAATATTTCACAATCTTTTCCCAATAAACAAGATAAAAGACATAAACGACCAGACTCTTCATGTGTAATAAAATATCTTTTAACATCATTTGGTGCTGATATTGGTTGCCTTTTGAATAGCCTGTATCGGAAACTTTCTAATAATGAACCATTTGAAAATGCTACATTTGCAAATCTAGCGCTAGAAATATTGATATCTCCTCTATAATGAGATAGATACAGCTCCATTATTTTTTTAGACGCGCCCATCAAATTAACTGGATTTGTTGCTTTATCTGTAGAAACACAAAAATATTTCTTAGACTTATTTGTAATTGAGTTCAAAATTGTCTTTTCTGTATTTAGAATATTAACTTGTATCATTCGCATTAGAGTAAACACATCCTTTTCACTCCTGACATGTTTCAGTGCAGACAAGTTGAGAACAAAGTCATATTGGCCATCTTCCGATATAAAATCATCATATATGCTTGTTCCAATATCTAAAGCAAAGGTTTTAAATATTGTCGGCTGCTTTATATTTGAACTTCTGATGTCTCTCACTAATTCAGCAAGATTATTCTCACTTAAGTCTACACAATGAATTTTTTTAGGGTTTCTTTTAATAATCTCTTTAGTAACGGCCTGTCCTATAGATCCAGCGGCACCAATCACTAAAAAGGATGCATTTTTAACAATATCATTGAGCAAATTATCGTGATCATTCATATCCTTAAGGAAGAGATCCTCTTTTCTATCCAATATAATTAAATCATTTATCATGTTTTGAATATTGATTATATGATTCTAATGTGTAATCAAGCCCTGTTCTAATTGTGATCAATAAAACTAGAAATAAAATAAAATGAGAGATAAAAATTACTAATGCATAATGAAATGCAAAACCCCAAAGATAGAGTCCAATGCAGGTCATTTGAAGTGTTGTTTTGACCTTGGCTAACCATGACACTTGAGTAGATTGAGGATTTTGATTAATTGAGTTCATCTCCCTTAATCCGCTCACCCAAAACTCGCGTGCTAGTATTAAAGCAATAAATAATGAGATAAATGCGTTATTAATATGTAAAGCTATTACTAAAAACATGAATGTTACTAGAATCTTATCAGCAATAGGATCTAATACCGCTCCCATTTTTGAAGTAAGGTTATATTTTCTTGATAAAGAGCCATCAAGATAATCAGTAATTGATGCAATTATAAACATAAAAAAGCTTGTTAAATATGCTTCAAAAAATACAGCTAATAGGAAAATAATTGGACCTGCAATAATCCTAAATAAAGTAAGGCTTAATATAAGCTGCTTCATAATTTAATTAGTTTAATCCCTCTTTGATTCTTATAGCCAAGCTATGATTTATACCCTTCACAGCCGATAAATCTTCTATATTTGCCTCTTTTATTCTCATTATAGAGCCAAAGTGCTTAAGCAAAAGATTTTTTCGTCTGATACCAATACCCATTATTTGATCTAAGGCTGATTTCTTTGTAGCTTTTGCCTGTGCTCTACGGTTAGCCCTTATAGCAAATCTATGAGCTTCATCTCTTGCCTTTTGTAATAACAAAAAAATCTGTGAATTTTTATCAACTTCTAAAATGCCATTCTTAGATAAGATAGTTTCTGTTGCTCTTATTCTTCCTTGACCTTTAACAATTGCTAACACATGAATATTCTGGGAATACTTTTTGAGAGCTTTATGCCCAAAGTTTAGTTGATGCTTACCACCATCAATAAGAATAATGTCTGGATATTTTCTATTTGATTGAATGCGTTTATCAATCATATATCCCAAGCTCGCAACATCATTACCAGCAAGCTCATTTGGAATATTGTAAATTCTGTAGTTTGATCTTTTAAAGCCATTTTTAGAAAGGCTAATAATTGAGCCCTTTGGGTTGGACCCACTGTGATGGCTAATATCTAATGCCTCAAGAAGAATACTTTTTGATTTAATTCTAAGTAATTTAGCAAGCTCTAAGATTGATTCTTTATAGAAAGCAGATGCTTGCATTTTATTCTGTATGCATTGTTTTGCATTTAGCTTCGCTAAATTACTAAGCCTCCTATTATGTTTATTTATAGTTTTTAAAATAGAAAGACTTTTATTAAAGTAAATCTCTATAGCATCCTTAATGACTTTAAGATTAATTTTTTGAGAAAGAATAAGAATTTTTTTTGGAATCTGATGATCAGAAACATAGAAGTTAAACAAAACAGTCTCTAAAATTTGTTGCTCATTATTAGAATAATCAGTATGAAAAAAATGTGTCTTGGTGGTGCGAACCGAGCCTTCTCTTATACAAAGAATTGAAGCTCCAGTCTTATTGGCAAAATGCTCTATAGCAAAGATATCAAGATCCATGGATTTTGTTTCAGGTTTTAATTGATCTTGGAGCTTTTCTATCGATTCTAATTTTTGCTTTAAACGATCAGCTTCTTCAAATTCTAATTCTCTTGCGTGATCTTTCATTCTCTTAATCAAGATTAATTTTGTTTGGTTTTTTGAATGGCATAAATAATCTTGTGCGCTCTTTATATCAGATAAATAATCTTCTTCACTTATATAGTCAACACAAGGGGCGCTACATTTCTTCATTTGATACTCAATGCATGGTCTTGATCGGTTTGAGAATATAGAATCAGAACAATTTCTAATCTTAAATATCTTTTGTATTGTCTTTATCTCATTTCTAGCAAATGATGAATTTGTATATGGCCCATAATAGTTATGATCAATTGCTTTTTTTGTTCTCTTGAGTGTAATGCTGGGGGCATGGTGATCCATGGAGAAATAAATATATGGATAGGACTTATCATCTCTTAACAAAATATTAAATTTTGGTCTATTTTCTTTAATTAATGACTGTTCTAATAAGAGTGCTTCAGCTTCATTATTGGTACTAAATGTTTCTATATGATCAGTAAGGTTTTTAATTTTCTCAGTTTTTCTATCTTTTATACTATTTGTGAAATAGGAAGAAACTCTTTTTCTTAAATTATTAGCTTTGCCTATATAAATTATTTCTTTTCTATGAAAAAATTTGTAGATACCTGGAGTGCTTGGACAATTAGAAGCAATAACTTTAAGGCTATCAATCAAATGAATTATTGTTTGTTAGTTTGATGATTATCTCTAGCACTAGAGCCTCCATCAAAAACGCATACGAAATATAATTGTTGATTTTTACTTGTGTTATGAACTCTATGAAAGACTCCATCTTGTATATTGACGATATCGCCTTCTTTAACTTCAAATCGATCTGAATCAAGCTCCATCTCTCCTCTACCCTTTACAAAAAAATACACTTCTTCCTGGCTGTTATGAAAATGACCACTTGTACTCTTATTAGGCTCCAGGAGGGTGCTACTTAACACTAGCTTATTACCAAATGAATTATCTTTAACAATATATCTATCATCCTGCTTAGATATAGATCCACCTATATCGTTTATATTAACTTTAATATCTGTTTTTGGCATATAACTTATTTTAACCTTTTTAAGTAAAAATTATGAATCATTAAGATCATTGTAAATTTTTATAAATGCTTCTCCTATATTCGGTGATAAAGTTATGGGTCTTCCAATAACAATGTAATCGGCTCCAAGATTAATGGCCTGTTGGGGAGTCATTACTCTTTTCTGATCGTCTGTAGTATTATTTTTTGGTCTAATGCCTGGGGTAATTTTGATCATATTTGGTAAAACTTGATTTGCTATATCTAATTCGTGAGGTGAGCAAACAATTCCTGAGATATTTGCTTGATCTGCAATATTAAAGAGTTCTAATGCTGCTTCATGAGACTGCTGATTGTAAAGAGATTCTATCTCATCAAAGCTAAGGCTGGTTAGAACACTTACTCCAATAGCTTGTGAATTAATATAATCTGATGCTTCCTTGGCTGACCTAACCATCTCTAAGCCTCCAGACAAATGCACTGTAAACATTTTAATATTTTTGTTCTTAAATGATTTAATGCTGGAGTTCACAGTATTAGGTATATCATGAAATTTTAGGTCTAAAAATATCTCAAACCCTCTTTCAGACACTAGATCTAAAGCATTGTGCCCAAGAGAATTAAATAAAATACTTCCAATTTTTATTAAGCATTTTTTTGGATCAAGTTGTTCAAGTATAAAAGAGGTTGTGTCCGCTTCAACCTCATCTATAGCTACAATAATTGATTTAGCCATCGTTAAAAAAGGTTTTGGATTGCTTAAAATGAATGACTGAAGTCTCCCCCAAGTATCTAATTTCTTTAGTTTTGGGATTAATAAACCTTCTAGGTCTAATAGTTTTTCTAGAAAATACTCCAAAATTTCTAATTTCTATTCTTTCCTCTACTCCAACACTCCTGATGAGGTGTCCTAGTATAAGTTCCACAAAGTCTATCGATGCTGAATTAGACTTCAATACATTCTTATTAATTGCTTTTATTAAGTCCGGTTTGTTAAAAGTCTTAGTAGAATTATTAGTCACTTAACTTGAGAGAAATCCTTTCACGCTCTGAATCAATACCGAATATGATACATGAAAGTTGATCGCCTTTATTATAACTACTTAATGCTTCAGCAGGATCTTCATCTTCAGTAATATCTGATAAATGAATCAATCCATCAATATCTCCTTCCAGTCCAACAAAAACACCAAAGTCCGTAATAGATTTAATGGATCCTTCGACACTATCACCAATATTATATTTATTATCAAATTCAATCCATGGATTTGGTTTAGTCTGTTTAAGACCAAGAGAAATTCTTCTTTTTTCATGGTCTATCTCAAGAACCATGACTTTAATTTTTTCTTCTAACTCAACCACCTTTGACGGGTGGATATTTTTATTTGTCCAATCAAGTTCAGAAAGATGGATTAAGCCTTCTACTCCCTGCTCCAACTCAGCAAAACATCCATAATCGGTTAAATTAGACACAGATGCCTCATAAATGCCACCTACAGAGTATTTACTCTCAATACCTTCCCAAGGGTCATTTTGAATCTGTTTTAGGCCCAATGAAACTCTTAATTTTTCTTTATCAAAACTTAAAACTTTGACCTCTATTTCTTCACCAATCTTAAGAATTTGGCTGGGATTAACAACTCTAGACCAAGATAAGTCTGTGACATGAAGCAGTCCATCTAGACCACCTAAATCAACAAAAGCACCATATTCAGTTAAATTCTTAACTACGCCTTTAACAACTTGACCTTCTTCTAAATTTTTTAATAATTCTACTTTTTCAGCAGAATTTATTTTTTCAATCACAGCTTTTCTAGATAAGACAACATTATTTCTTTTGTAATCAAGTTTAATAACTTTAAATTCTTGAATTGTATTTTCAAGCTCTGGAGCCTCTTTAACTGGTCTTATATCAACTAATGAACCAGGGAGAAACGCTTTTATAACATCTACCTCAACTGCAAACCCTCCCTTCACTCTATTTAAAACTTTTCCAGTTACAAACTCACCAGTTTCCAGGGCTTCTTCAAGGTTTTTCCAGACGCTAATTTTACGTGCCTTCTCTCTAGAAATCCTTGTCTCACCATAACCATCTTCAACAGCTTCTAGAGCAACTTCTATTTCATCACCAATATTAATTTCAACATTACCCTCAACATCTTTGAATTCATCTAAAGGAATCACTCCTTCAGATTTCAATCCCACATGCACAGTAACCCATTCATTATCTACATCTAGAACGACACCGGAAACTATGGTGCCTGGTTGCATCTCAAGAGTATCTAAGCTTTCTTCTAAAAGTACAGCAAAATTTTCTGACATATTTTTTAATTAAATTCCTTTATTACCAAGTGTCTGTAAAACTCTTGATAAAACTTCTTGAGGGCTTAAGAATGATGAATCAATAACGATTGAATCTTTAGCTGGGATTAAAGGAGATAGAAGCCTGCTCGTATCTGCTTTATCCCGATTCTCAATATCCTCAATCAGATCGCGCATATTAACTTCTTGATTAACTTTCTGCAACTCTAAATAGCGCCTTTTTGCTCTAACCTCAGAATTGGCAGTTAAAAAAAATTTAATTCCAGCTTCAGGAAAGACTATGGTCCCCATATCTCTACCATCTGCAATTAAACCCACATCATTAATAAATGATCTTTGAATCTTTATAAGATTATCTCTAGTTTCTCTTTCTTGACTAAATTCTGATGCCAATAATGCAATTTCCTCGCTTCTTAATCTAGCAGTAATATCAGCATCAGACTCATATACTTTGATGGATGCATTTGAATCATCAAATATAAGAAGAGAAAAGTTTTTAAGTGCCTTATTATGATCTTTATATCTCACTAAACAATATGAATAAGCCCTATATAAAAGGCCACTGTCCAAGAGTCTATAACTCATTTTCTTTGCAAGAGATCTAGATAAAAGCCCTTTACCAGATGCAGATGGGCCATCGATTGTAATAATTTTATTATTTAATTTTTTCAAGCCTCAAACCTAAAGTTTTCATAACATCTATGAATTCTGGAAAAGAGGTGGATATGTTATCGCACCTTTCAACAATTAAGCCATTTTTAGATCTGATTGCTGCAACCAAAAAACTCATTGCAATTCTATGATCATCGAATGAGTTAATAAAATTAGGAGAGTCTATAACGGCATTATCACCGCCAATAACAATACCATCACCTAACTCTTCGTAGTGAACATCTAATTTCTTAAAACCATCAATTAGGGCCCTTAATCTATCAGTTTCTTTATGACGTAATTCATTTGCATCTCTAATAACTGTTTCACCCTCAGCAAATAAAGCAGCTACTGAAAGAATTGGTATCTCATCTATGATATTAGGAACCATTGATCCACCTATCTCAATACCAGAAAGTTGTGAGCTTTGTATATTAATATCACCAATTTCTTCATTGCATACAGTTCTTTTGTTTAAAATCATGATATTTGCATTCATCTCCGAAAGAACATCCAATAAACCAATCCTAGATGGGTTTAAGCCAACATTACGAATCGTAATATTAGAATCTCTAGCAATCAATGCTGCTACAATTAAGAATGCAGCTGAAGAAAAATCTCCTGCAACATTATAATCACTGGGTTGTATAGTCTGGTCTTTGGCTAGATAAATGACTTTTTTCTTATCCTGAAAATTTTCTTCTATCTTAATGCCAAAGAAGTTTAGCATTCTTTCTGTATGGTCTCTGGTTTGAATTGGCTCAATTATCATGGTCTCAACATTAGACGTAAGACCTGCTAATAATAGTGCCGACTTGACCTGTGCGCTTGCTACAGGTAGTTCATAATTAAATTCTTTTGATGGATTGGTTTTGTATATCTCTATTGGTAGACAATTGTTATTTGAATTACAAAAAATTCCCATTTGATTTAATGGTTCAATAACCCTTTTCATGGGCCTCTTTGATAGCGAATGATCTCCTATAAAAGTGGCTTTGAGCCCCAATCCACCGACGAAACCCAACAATAGTCTAAGTCCGGTCCCAGAATTACCTAAATCAAGATGAGAAACAGGATTAATAAAGTCTTTTATATTGCCTGTGATTGCAATTTTCTTATTTGAGTTGTTCATAGTTATATCTGCACCGATATTATTTAGTGCTTGCAGGGTAGAAAGAGGATCTTCAGCTTCTAAGAAATTAGATATTGTGATATCTGAATTTAAGAAAGAGCCAATAATGATAGCTCTTTGAGATATAGATTTGTCACCTGGGCACTCTATGTCTCCATCAACACTGGTAATTGGATATGATTTTAGTTTCAAAAATTCTTTTCCGTAAATGATTGTACCTCTTCCAAACTATTTAAAACCTGGTCTGGATGATTATGTATAAGATTGAGAAGTGTACGTAAATTTTTAATAAACTTTTGACCAGAACTATCTAGATTACCTATGTTATCTTTAAAGATATCACTCCACATTTTTGGTGATGATGAGGATAATCTTAAGAACTCGGATAACCCTCCGGCAGCAAAAGATTTAAGATTTTGATCTGTATCTTGAAGAGTCATAACCATGGCATATGCTATAAGATGAGGTAAATGACTTGTTAGTGCAAAATATTCATCATGCTTATTGCCATCAATCTTTAAAATTATGCCTCCAATTGAGGTCCAAATAAATTTAATCTTTTCTATATGATTTTTAGCGGCATTGTTAAAAGAGATAATAATATTCTTGCCATTAAATAATCCAGGCTCAGATTTTTCAATTCCAGAATGATGAGATCCTGCCACTGGGTGAGAAAATATAAAATTATTAGCATCAATCTTATCAAGTGCTTTGAAAATACCTTGTTTAACACTACTTACATCAGTAACAGAAAATTGGCTATTTATTAACTCTGAATGATTTTCTAAAATCGATTGGATCTGAGACGGTGAAGCGCATAACATAATAATGCCATCATCATATGTCATGATCTCATCTACTGATTTTAAAGCAACATCGATTATATTATTTGAGAGAGCATACTTTATAGCTTTGCTGTCATTATCATAAGCATGTACAACAAAATCAGGTAGGACTGTTAAATCTCTTGCAATAGATCCTCCAATCAGCCCCAATCCTATAATAAATATATTCATTTTAATAATGTACTTAAAGTGTTTAAGAAAAGAGTATTCTCTTCTTCGGTTCCAATAGTAACCCTCAAATAGTTTGGCATATCATATAAATCAATAGGTCGTATAATTATCCCACGCTGCATAAGACGTTCAAAAATATTAATGCTATTGAAGTTACCAGTAAATGATAAAAAATTGCCTGATGATGGTATGACTTCTAAACCAAGATTTATAAGGTTATCAAAAGTTTTATCTTTTTGATAATTATTTAGCTCTAAGCTTCTTTTGATATGATCATTATCATTGAGGGAAGCTAAAGCTAATTTCTGAGCAACATAATTAGTATTAAAGGGCTGTCTGATTCTGTTTAGTGCTTCTATAGTTTTTGGTGAACTTAATCCATAGCCAATTCTTAAACTAGCAAGTCCTTGTATCTTTGAAAATGACTTAGTGATCATTATGTTATTAAACTCTTTTAATAGCTCAATGGGTTTTACATAATCTAATTCGGTTACATATTCAAAGTAAGCACAATCTAAAACAACTAAGATATCGTTAGATATACTCTTCATAAGCTGCTTGACTTCTCTATGTGAATTATAAGTGCCAGTGGGATTGTTTGGGTTTGCAATAAATATTACCCTGGTATCAGAGTCTATAGACTTGGTAAAACCCTCAAGATCATGAGACCAATTAACTGTAGGGACCTCAATTAATCTTGATCCAGATGCTTGCGTAACAATCTTATAAACTATGAATGCATGCTTAGATGCAACTGCAGACGTAGAATAATTTAAGAATGCTCTGGCACAAAGATCAATAATGTCATTTGAACCATTACCAAGAATTATCTCATTCTCATGAACGCCCTCTTTCTTTCCAATTGCATTTCTTAATTCTTCTCCTGATCCATCAGGGTATAGATGTAAATCATTAGCTAAATCTCCAAGCACAGTTTTGGCTTTTGGTGATGGTCCTAAAGGGTTCTCATTAGATGCCAGCTTAATTGCGTTTGTTATTCCATAATCTTCTATAACTCTTTCAATAGGTCTTCCTGGCTCATATGGATTCAGCTGACTAATACCAGGATTGAGTCTATCTAATAGATTGTCGCTCATGATTCATCTGGGTATGAACCAAGAATCCGAACAAACACACCAAGCTCTCTTAACTCTGCTATAGTTTGTTTAAGTTTACTTTCAGATTGATGACCTTCACTATCAATAAAAAAATTATGAGAATCTATGCTTTTCCTAGACGGTCTGGTTTCAATCCTATGCAAGTTAATCTTTCTTTTATGAAAGGGTTTTAACAAAGCCATTAGTGAGCCTGGCTTGTTAGGTGTTTGAAATAGAAAAGATGTCTTATCTTTACCGGTTTTATTGACATTTTGATTGCCAACTACAATAAATCTTGTTCTGTTATCAGTAAAATCTTCGATATTCCTAACTAATGTCTTTAATTTATATTTCTCAATTGCAACCTCACTTGCTATGCATAATGCATTTTTATTTTTTTTGGCAAATTCTGCAGCTTCTGCTGTGCTTAGAGTAACTTTCCTTAGCACATTAGGTAAGTTCTTCTCTAACCACCTACTACATTGACCGAATGCTTGAGGGTGAGAAGCAACTACCTTGGAGTTTTTAAGTTTCGAGTGTTTATGAGATGCTAAATTATGGTGTATATCTAAATATGTTTCACCACAAATTAAAACATTTTCATCTGTAAGACAGTTCAGTGTAGAGTTTACAACGCCTTCAGAGGAGTTTTCCAAAGGCACTACACCGAAATGAGAAATTCCATTTCTTATTTGATGAAACACATCATCGATACTCACTCTTGGATTTTTCTGAACAGAAGAGCCAAAATGATTTATAACCGCTGCCTCTGAATGTGTTCCTGTTGGGCCTAAAAAAGCAATATTTAAAATTTCCTCTAACGAAAGGCATGCTGAAATTAATTCTTTGAAGATATGTCTAACTTTTTTATTAGAAATCAGGCCTTTATTTTTGGACAGAATCTTCCTTAAAATTACTGATTCTCTATCTGGCTTATAAAAAGATCCTTTGTTAATTAAAGCTTTAGATTTAATATCACCAATTTGGTGTGCTAAATCTCCTCGCTCTTGTATTAGCTTTAGTAGATTTGCATCAATTTTATCTATTTTCTTTCTTAATACGTCTATCTTTTTAGCGGTCACAATTACCCATATCTAGCTTCAAAGCTTTTCATAAAAGCAATTAAAGCATCAATAGCCTCCTGTGGCATGGCATTATAGATGCTAGCTCTCATTCCGCCAACTGAACGATGGCCTTTTAGATTTAGTAAGCCCGCTTCATAGGCCTCATCTAAAAAAATAGTGTCTAAATTAGTATCATTCAAAATAAAAGGGATATTCATTATGGATCTGCTACCAGATTCAACAAGATTGTCGTAAAAATCAGATGAGTCAATAAACCTATACAATGTTTCTGCTTTCTTTTTGTTAGTCTCTCCAATAATTTTTAATCCTCCTTGATCATTTAACCATTTAAAAACCTTGCCTGCGATATACCAAGAAAAAGTTGGAGGCGTATTGAGCATAGAGTCTTTTTTGCTATGGGCTTCGTAGTTCATAATATTAGGAAGATTAGGAGATGATTGTGCAAGAAAATCTTTATTTACGATGATTAAGGTAAGTCCTGCTGGCCCAATATTCTTTTGTGCACCAGCATAAATCATAGAGAATTTATTGACATCTATAGGTCTTGACAGGATTACTGAGGACATATCACTAATCAAAGGATATGAAATGTCTGGTATGTGATGTATAGCATTGCCGTGAATTGTTTCATTTGCTACATAATGCAAGTAAGAAGCATTGTCATTGAGTTGCCATTTTTTAAAATCAGGTACAGAGATGAAATTCTGCTCTTGCGAACTTGCAACGATATTCACATCAGTGACTTTTTGTGCTTCACTAATTGCTTTTTGTGACCAATAACCGGTCATAAGATAATCAGGATTTTTTTTTGCAAAATTCATAGGAATAAGTGCAAATTGCATTGTGGCTCCTCCTTGAAGAAATAGAACATCATATGAATCTGGTATTTCTAATAAGTGAGTAATATCCTTCTTAGCGGTGGCTGCCAATTCAATAAATAAATCAGACCTATGACTAACCTCCATAACAGACATACCTGATCCCTGCCAATTTAATAGTTCTTCTTGAGCTTCAGTAAGCACAGATTCAGGAATAGTTGCAGGACCAGAAGAAAAATTCCACTTTCGCATAAATTAATCTTCCTCTTCAGGGGGTATACGTACACCTTCAATCAATTTTTCACCCTCCTTCGGATTAATAACTTTTACCCCTTGGGTGTTCCTACCAAGAGTTGGTATTTGATCAACTGAAGTTCTTATCATGGTTCCTTTATCGCTAATTAACATAATTCCATCTTCTTCATCTACAGAGACTGCTGAAACCATCAGACCATTTCTCTCAGACCTTTTAAGAGCTATGACCCCCTTTCCACCTCTATTATGCATTGTAAAATCTTCTAATTTGGATTTCTTTCCATATCCATTTTCTGATAAACATAAGATTGTTTTATCTGGATTACCTAATATTAAAGATATAATTTTCATATCCTCTTTTATCTTCATGCCTCTTACACCTCTAGCAGTTCTTCCCATTGCACGAACCTTAGATTCATGAAACCTGATAAGCTTTCCTGATAATGAAGCAAGGAGAATTTCTCGATTTCCATCAGTTACAACTGACCCAACTAATTTATCGCCTTCATCTAACTTAATTGCCTTAATTCCAGATTTATATTTTTTTGAAAAAAACTTTAATGATGTTTTCTTGACGACACCATTTCTTGTGGCCATAAATACATATTTATCTTCAGCAAAGTTTTCTACCGGTAATATCTCTGTAACAGTCTCATCATCATCTAGATTTAGCATATTCACTAATGGCCGACCCTTTGAGGTCCTACTGGCTACTGGAACTTCATAAACTTTTAACCAAAATACTTTGCCTTTAGTTGTAAAACATAGTAATTGAGCATGAGAGCTTAGGACATATAAATTTTGAATTAAATCTTCTTCTTTAACAGAAGCCGCTGCCTTACCCATCCCTCCTCTTCGTTGTTCTCTATATTCAGCCAATGGTTGGGTTTTAGCATATCCACTTCTTGATAAAGTTAATACTCTTGTTTCTTCAGGAATTAGATCTTCGTTAGAAATATCCTGTCGCGCATCATTAATTTCTGTTTTTCTATCATCTCCAAAGCTTTCCTTGATTTCAATCAACTCAGATTTAATAAGGTGTTGTAACACTTCTTTTTCATCTAGTATCTTACTTAGTCTTTGGATTTCTTTGACCAAATCATTAAATTCCTTAGATAAGTTTTCTTGCTCTAAGCCAGTCAATCTTCCAAGCCTTAGCTCTAAAATTGATTTTGCTTGATCCGGAGATAACTTATAGCTTTTTCCTCTCAGACCACATGCAGAAGAGAGGCCTTTGGGCTTGCATGTATCTTTTCCAACTTTCTTTAAAATCGCTTGAATTGGGCCAGCTTTCCAAGCTTTCTTACAAAGTTCAACTGCAGCTATTTTTGTATCCTTAGACTTTTTAATAATGGAGATAACAGAATCAATATTAGCTATAGCCACCATTAGACCTTCAACAATATGGCCTCTCTCTTTAGCTTTTCTTAATTCAAACTTTGTTCTTTTGGTGACTACATCTCTGCGATGTTTTATAAATTCTTGGAGTAGTTCTTTTAAATTAAGTACTTTAGGTTGACCATCGACTAATACGGTAAAATTAATTCCAAAAGATTGCTCCAGTTGTGTTTGAGCAAAAAGGTTATTCTCTAGTACATCAACCGATTCCCCTTTCTTGACCTCTATAACAACTCTCAAACCATCTTTATCAGACTCATCTCTTATCTCTTTAATGCCATCTATTTTTTTTTCTTTAACAAGCTCTGCGATTCTTTCTAGCATTCTTGCCTTATTTACCATATATGGGATTTCATTCACAATTAAAGATTGATTCCCAGACTTATCCTCTTCAACGGTGGTTTTAGCTCTTACATAGATGATGCCTCTTCCAGTCTTATAAGCTTCGAAAATTCCCATTTTGCCATCAATAGTTCCGCCAGTAGGGAAATCTGGTCCAGTAATCGATTGGATAAGTGTGTCTATGTTAGTTCTTGGATTATCTAACAATTCAAGAGAGCCATTAATAACCTCTGTTAAGTTATGGGGTGGTATATTTGTTGCCATGCCTACTGCAATTCCAGAAGACCCATTAACCAATAAGGTTGGGATGCGAGTAGGTAAAACGTCAGGAATATCTGCACTGCCATCATAATTTGGAGAATAACTTACTGTATCTTTTTCTATATCAGAGAGTATTTGATCTGTAATTTTTGCCATCCTAACCTCTGTATATCTCATAGCGGCTGGAGGATCTCCATCAATAGATCCAAAGTTTCCTTGACCCTCAACCAGCATATATCTCA
>CAYFFR010000023.1:0-23453 GCA_964342675.1 uncultured Gammaproteobacteria bacterium | reverse complement strand
GGTGTTGGCGCAGGTGTTGGCGCAGGTGTTGGCGCAGGTGTTGGCGCTGGTGTTGGTGCTGGTGTTGGTGCCGGTGCACTATCATCATCATCACTTACAGCAGCAATAGCGGCAGCAGCTGCAATCGCAGCAGCTATAGCTCCAGCACTTAAGCCACCTTCAGCTTCATTTGATGATTCATCTCCTGCAGCTTTTGGCTCTTCCTGGGCAATTGCTTGCGTCGATCCTAGCCCAATTACTAGCGACGACACGAACGTGAAAAAATTCGAAAACTTTAATTTTAATTTTGCCATTTTTAAACCTACTCCTCTGTTAAAACTTGATTATGCAACATTTTTTTATCTTTGTTAATCATAATAATGTATTTTTTCTCTACCAAACAACAACAAATACCATCTTAACTATGCATAAAAATCATTGCAAGGAAGAGCATTATACACTTTTTTATTAAAATGCTAGTCTTTTTTAACATTTTTTAAGTTACAAAATATAAGCAATATTGCGTATATTTATCAGTAATGGTTATAAAATTATGTTTTTTATGGATTTTCGGGATGTAGCGCAGCCTGGTAGCGCACCACACTGGGGGTGTGGTGGTCGTCGGTTCAAATCCGGCCATCCCGACCAAGATTTAATTATAGGAAGGTTATTTTGAGCAAATTTATACTGATAGATAATGGACAGATTAACTACCTTGATGAATATGATGTAGTTGTTTGTGGATTTGGGGGTGCTGGAGGATGTGCTGCTTTAGAAGCATCAAGGTTGGGCTCAAAAGTTATGATTATTGAAAGAGCATCTGGTGGAGGTGGTTCAACAGCATTGTCCAGTTGTGAAATGTATCTTGGTGGTTCTGGAGGGACATCCTTACAACAAGCTTGTGGCTTTCAAGACTCTACACAGAATATGATGAATTATATTAATTTAGCCCTAGGTGATAGAGGTGATCAGGCAAAGATCAATCTTTATTGTAATAATGCTGCTGATCATTTTGAGTGGGTTAAATCGTTGGGTGTCCAATACCGAGAAGCATCACATTTAGGAAGGATCGTAGTTCCTGAGTCAAATGAATCTCTCTTATTCACTGGCAATGAAAGGGTGTACCCATTTACAGATCACTCCAGTCCAGTCCCTAGAGGTCATGTACCTTCACATGAAGGGGATTTTGGTGGAAAAATATTCTTTAATGCATTAAATGATGCTATATCTCACGAAGAGATAGATATTAGTTATGACTCTAGAGTGATGGGACTAGTTTTAGATAATGAGAATAATATTTTAGGCGTAAGTTATAAACAAGATAATGCTATTAAGCATGTGCGTGTGAGGGGCGGTGTTGTGTTAGCTATGGGCGGATTTGTTATGAACGAAGATATGATCAAAAAGTATTTACCTCGGCAATCAAAATTTGCAGCACCATACGGAAATCCATGGGATAAAGGCGATGGAATCAATATTGGATTAGCTTTAAATGCGAATATTATTAACATGGACGAAGCTTTTTTTGGAGTGTATTTTTATCCGCCTGAATCTTTAACTTATGGTATTTTTATCAACTCTGATGCAAAGCGATTTGTAAATGAAGATTCATATGGTGCAAGAATAGGTTATTACTTCGCAAAACAAAAAAATCAAAAGGTTTACCTATTGATTCAAAATGAAGACTATTCCCCATCTTTGTATATTGATAAGCTAAATATCCTTTCTGTTGGAGAAAGCATTGAAGAGGTTGAAAAAGAGGCCGGTTTCAAAAAAGGCACTCTTTCTAGAACAGTAAATAACTATAACAAATATGCTAACAAAGGCTTTGATCAAGATTATAAAAAACATCCTGATTGGTTAAAGCCGATCATAAGCCCACCATATGCTTTGATAGATTACAGCTTCGAAAATCAAAGAAGCCCTGCTTATAGTGATAAGACTGGTCCACTGATGTTTACGCTAGGGGGTTTAGAAACTCTTCCCTCAGGCGAGGTATTAAATCAACATGGCAAACCCATATCTAAGCTCTATGCAGCAGGAAGAACATGTGCTGGGTTACCACGAACTGGAAAGGGTTATGCAAGCGGGATGTCTGTTGGTGACGCTACATTTTTTGGAAGAATGGCTGGTATATCAGCAGCTAAAAATTCTTCTTAATACATCAAATTTTATTAATAATTTCTTCAGCATACCAATAAATTTCATCAATCATACCTTGCAATGTTCGATCATCAGGCCCTCCTTCATAGGCATTTCTGAATGCAATAATTACTTCAGTAGCACCTAAATCCTCTAACTGTTTAATACCATCAGTTGTATAAGCTGCTTCTCCCATTACTTGAAATTGATAATTTGGATGATTATCTGTACCAAATTCTTTTCTATATAAATTAATTTGATCAATATATTTTTTAGTATCTTCTACAGTGAGCCCAGCACTGATCCAACCATCACCCATTTTTGCAGCTCTTTTTAAAGCCGGCATTGAGTGTCCTCCTATCAGGATTGGCACTGGTTTTGTAGGCACTGGGCATAATTTTAATTCAGGAATATCATAAAACTCGCCTTTATAACCAAAGTATTCGCCAGTCATAAGCCCTTTTAATATTTCTATTTGCTCATTCATTCTTTTCCCTCTTTGTTCCCATCTCTCACCAGTTGCCAAGAAGTCTTCATACCAAGGACTCACTCCAATTCCAAAATGAAAACGATTGTTCGTCATTACGCCTAGAGTTGTTACAAATTTAGCAGTTGTAACAGCCTGTCTAGGGGCTAGCTTATAAACAGATGTAGAAAATTCTAATGTATCTGTAACTGCAGCAATTGCTGGGATAATAGAGAATGGTTCTAAGAATGGGACTCCATCCAAGAATTCTCTTGTCCCATCTTCATTGTAAGGATATGTGGAATCACATTCTTTTGGATAACAAATGCTGTCTGGAAAGGTTATGGTATCAAATCCTGCAGATTCAGCCGCTTTACCTAATTCAATATAGAATGAAGGATCACACATAGATGGATGGTAAGAGAATTTCATAATTACCTCTTTATAAATTTAAAGTTTAATTTGTAGAGGTCTATAATAATATATGAGTATCAAAGTTGGATAATAAAATCGAAAAAATTAATGATATAGAGCTATTGGAATGGTTAGAAGCCATAGACGATATCATAGAAGAACAGGGGTTGGAAAGAGCTTCAGATATTGTCTCTAATCTGGCATCTAAATTGACTTCTGAAGGAACTGTACCAACTTTTAATCTAACAACCCCTTTTAAAAACACTATTCCTCTATCTGAAGAAGTCAAAATGCCTGGTGATCTTTTTATGGAGCGCAAGATTCGTTCTTATATTAGATGGAATGCTTTAGCCATGGTTATAAGAGCAAATAAATCACAAGATGATCTTGGGGGCCATATAGCAACATTTTCATCTTCAGCTACTTTATACGAAGTTGGATTTAATTATTTTTTTAAAGGTAGTGATAAGTCCTTAGGAGATCTCATTTATTTTCAGGGACATTCATCACCAGGGATTTATGCTAGAAGTTTTTTAGAAGGCCGATTGTCTGAAGATGATTTAGATAATTTTAGACGAGAAGTAGATAAGCCTGGTCTTTCTTCTTATCCTCATCCATGGTTAATGCCAAATTATTGGCAATTTCCTACTGTTTCTATGGGATTAGGACCAATCATGGGGATATATCAGGCACACATTATGAGATATTTATCTGCAAGAGGATTAGTTCCTAGAGATGATAGGAAAGTATGGGTATTCTGTGGTGATGGTGAGATGGATGAACCAGAGTCAAAAGGCGCAATTGGGATGGCGGGCCGAGAGAAACTTGAAAACCTTATTTTTGTTATAAATTGTAATTTACAGAGATTAGATGGCCCAGTAAGAGGGAATAATAAAATTATTCAAGAGCTTGAAAGGGAATTTAGAGGCTCCGGCTGGAATGTACTCAAAGTTGTTTGGGGTAGATTATGGGATCCAATATTTGCTAGAGACAAAGAAGGTAAGCTACAAAACCTTCTTGATCAAGTAGTTGATGGTGAATTGCAGAATTTTAAAGCCAAAGGCGGTAAATATACTAGAGATAGTTTTTTTGCTCAAGATCCAGATGTTCTCAAGATAGTAGATGATTTATCTGATGAAGATATTTACCGACTGAACAGAGGAGGACATGATCCATATAAAGTTTATGCGGCTTATCATGAAGCAATTAATAGTAAGGGTGCTCCTACCGTTATTCTGGCCTTAACAACCAAAGGATATGGAACTGGATCTAGGGAAGCAGACAATACAACCCATCAAGTTAAAAAACTTACAACTGATAATCTAAAATTATTTAGAGATCGTTTTGATGTTCCTGTTAAAGATAAAGATATTGAAACACTACCATATATTAAATTTGAAAAAGACTCTCCCGAATTTAAATATCTATTAAATATACGAAAACGCTTAGGAGGCTTCATACCGAAGAGATTACCTCATAAGGATAAATTAAAACCAGCATCAAAAAGCGTGTATAAGAAATACCATACAAATCTTGATAACAAGCTCTTGTCTACGACAATGATTTTTGTCAGGTTAATGACAGATTTACTTAAAGATAAAGCAATTGGCAATCGAATAGTTCCAATTGTGCCTGATGAAGCTAGAACTTTTGGCATGGAAGGATTATTTAAACAAATTGGTATCTATTCTTCAGAGGGTCAAAAGTATTCCCCTGAGGATGCTGATCAAGTTATGTGGTACAAAGAAAGCAAAGACGGGGTCATGCTTGAAGAAGGTATTACAGAAGCAGGTGCCTTTTCTGCATGGATTGCTTTAGCAACATCATATTCAAACTACTCTTTTCCTATGATTCCTATTTACTTGTTTTATTCAATGTTTGGTTTTCAGAGAGTCCATGATTTAGCCTGGGCGGCTGGAGACTCTCAAGCTAAAGGCTTTTTAATAGGTGCTACTTCTGGAAGAACCACTTTAAATGGTGAGGGTCTTCAACACCAAGATGGTCATTCACACCTATTCTCTTCAACAATTCCAAATTGTTTATCATATGATCCAGCATTTAGTTATGAATTAGCAGTGATAGTTGAAGACGGAATAAAGAGAATGTTTATTAATCTAGAAAATTTTTACTATTACATCACTGTTACTAATGAGAATTACGAACATCCAAACAAACCTAAAGGCTCTGATGAAGGAATCAAGAGAGGCATGTATTGTTTAAAAAATAATAAGAAGGCTGCTTTAAGGCTTTTAGCTTCAGGATCTATTGTTAACGAAGCAAAGATAGCAAAGGATCTTTTAAAGAAACATGGCATTGAATCAGAAGTTTGGAGTGTAACCAGCTTTAACCTATTAAGAAAGGATGGGATGGAAACAGAGAGATATAATCGATTACATCCTAATAAGCCAAAAAATAACTATATGGATAAAGTCTTTAATACTAACAATACCCCTGTTATAGCTGCGACAGATTATATGAGATCTTATCCTGATCAAATCAGGCAATTTATTGATGCTCCTTACTATGTTCTTGGAACTGATGGTTATGGCAGAAGTGATTCAAGAGCTAAATTGAGAGAATTCTTTGAGGTTGATGCATTAAGTATTTGCAGAACAAGTGTTTACGCTATGTATAAATCAAATGAAATCGATCTCAAAAGATTACAAACTTTGTATAAAGAATTTGGTGCTGATAGCAAAAAACCAAATCCTTGGGAAGTATAGATTGTGAAGAAGAAGATTAATATTCCAAACTTAGGAGATGCCGAAGGGGTAGAGGTTATTGAGGTTTGTGTAAAGCCAGGAGATACAGTAGGACCAAATGACCCTATTATTGTTCTAGAATCAGATAAAGCCGCAATGGAGATACCAGCATCTATTGGTGGGCAGGTTGTAGCAATTTCAGTTAAGAATGGAGACACTGTTGAAGAGGGACAAGCCTTTGTAGAGTTAGAGGTAACTAAAAGCACAAAAACGAAGCCTGCTCAAGAAGAAGCTAAAAAAACTACTCAGATAAAACCCACACAAAAAAAATCTTCCAAAAATCTTAAACCAATCCAATTAAATGATAATCAACTACCCATAGATCAAACACAATCATCAAATAATAAAATCTATGCTGGTCCAGCTGTAAGGAAATTAGCTAGAGAGTTTGGAATAGATTTAAACTTAGTTATTCCTTCAGGTCCAAAAGGTAGAATCCTCAAGGAGGACTTACACTCGTTTGTAAAGAGCCAATTAAATCAAGAACAAACCCAAAGCTCTTTATTTAGCCAACCCAAAATAGATTTTAGTAAATGGGGGCCTATAAAAGAAATCGAGTTATCCAGGTTTCAGAAGACTGCCCTAGAAAATTTACATCGATCATGGATCAATATTCCTCATGTCACTCAGCATGATGAAATAGATATATCAAAAATGATGAATTTAAAGAACTCTATGGAACATTCAAATAAGATGAAGATTTCTCCTTTAGCTTTTATAGTAAAAGCCACTATATTATCTCTAAAGAAATTTCCGATTATGAACTCAGCTTTATCTCAAGACTTAAATGCATACGTTATGAGAAAGTATTTTAATATTGGAATAGCAGTTGATACTGAAAATGGACTTATCGTTCCGAATATTAAGAATGCTGATAAATTGTCTGTTTTAGAGATATCCAATCAAATCAAAAAATTAGCTAAATTATCTAAAACAAGAAAGATCTCACCTGATGACTTAAATGGTTCTACATTCACCATCTCATCTTTAGGCGGGATCGGAGGTAAATTTTTTACTCCTATTATCAACCCTCCGGAGGTTGCCATTTTAGGTATTTCAAAATCTTTTACAAAAGTTAGAATAAGCAAATCTAAGCCAATTGAACTTGAGATATTACCCATTTCATTGTCTTATGATCATAGATTAATTAATGGAGTTTATGCTGCTCAGTTTATAGTGGAGCTTGGTAATCAGCTGAATCAAACAAATAGTTTAAAGAGGTAAATTGTATGGATAAGAATTTTAATCAAGGATGTGTTTTAGTAATAGGAGGTAGTGGCGGTATTGGCTCTCATTGTGTACAAGAATTTTCCAATGAGGGAGCAAAAGTCGTATTCACCTATTTTAAAAATAAAACTAAAGCAGATGAGATTGAAGAGAAATACCCAGGTGTCAGTAGTTATCAATTAGATAACTCTAACAATCAACAGGTAAAAGAGACTATTGAGAAAATTGCTCAAGATAATGGAGGCATTAATACATTAATTAATGCAGCTGGTTTTGATATACCGCAAAAACTCATAAGCGAGATAGATCTAGACTTATGGAAGAAGGTAATTGATGATGACATTAATGGTTTTTTTAACCTGGTAAGCTGTACCCTTCCCGAGCTTAGAAAAACAAAAGGATCCATTGTTTTTATCAGTAGCGCAGGATTATTTAAATATCCTCCAGGCGACATACTTTCTGTAGCACCCAAGGCCACAATAGAGCATTTTATTAAAGGTATAGCCAAAGAAGAAGGCGTAAATGGTGTTCGGGCTAATTCAATTGCATTGGGTATTATTAATACAGGAATTTTTCAAAGGCTATTAGCAGAAGAGAATACTTTTTTTGATGATGCTTGGCATGAAGCTGTGATGAATACTCTTGCAATTAAGAGATTCGGAGATCCAAATGAGATATCAGCTTTAGCGTTATTTCTATCTTCTTCAAAAAGCGGTTATATAACAGGGCATTCTATACCAGCTGATGGAGGCTATCACTTATAGTCAAACAAAGAAATCAGTATTTTCTAAGCCGAGCTGCATAGCTCCATAATTCCTAGCAAAATTAACTGGATTATTTGCGACGTGAGCCCTGCTTGTATGTACATCTAAAAATAAATCTTGAACTCTTGATCCTGTAAAAACAGAGGCTCCTCCTGCATTTGAGAAAAGCTCATCAACTACTTTGAGGCATTTTTCTATTACCAAAGATGCATCATACCTAAACTTTACTCTATCTATCATAGGCATGCCACCTTGATTTCCAGTCATGTCTAACATTACATCCAGATTCCTAAACATAATTGTTTCTAGAGCATCTATTTCAGAAGCAGCATTAGCTATAAGTTCTTGAGTATTAGTATCTCCTGCAAGTTTTGAAGGATCGCTTGAAGATTTATTATTTGCTCCATGTATAAACTCTCTTAAGAATTCTTTAGTAGCCCCAATAGCCGGAGTAGAAACAACTCTTACAAAAAGTTGTCCCCATGGAATTTTATACAGATTATTTTTGTTAACTGCATAACCAGGGTTTGTTAGGTTAAAGCCATCAGATTGTTTATGGGTTCTATACTCAGGAACAAAAATATCTTGAACATGAATATCTTGGCTACCAGTAGCCTTTAACCCCATTGAGTACCATGTATCTTTAATTTCATAGTCTTTCTTAGGAAGTAAAAAAGTTCTATATTCTGGAGCCCCTTCTTTCTCAGGAAAAACTAATGCACCAAGAAAAATCCAAGAACAATGGTCAGAACCGCTTGACCATTGCCAATGACCAGATAACTTAAAACCATTTTCTACTCTCTCAACTTTTCCTAAAGGAGCATAAGATGAGGCTATTAAAGCTTCAGGATTTTCAGCCCAAACTTCATCTTGAGCTTTTTTATCATATAACGCTAGTTGAAATGGATGAACTGCTATGATTCCCAATACCCATGCACTCGACATACAACCTTCAGCTATTTTAAGCTGAACTTCAAAAAACGTATGCGGATCCAATTCATATCCACCATATTGTTTTGGCTGTAAGATCTTAAAAAAACCAGCTTCTTTAAAATCAGCTATAGTTTCTTTTGGAATTCGTCTAGATTCATTAGCTTGTTTTGATCTATCTCTAAGAATTGGTATAAGTTTCTCTGCTGAATCTATTAATTGATTATGTAGATTTTTATTGGTTCTATCTATTTGGGTGGAGAATTTATATGACATATGTATATTTCCTAATACTAAGATTTATAAAAAAAAGAAGTATAGCTTGAAGATTTTGGTTTGTTAAATTAAGTCAATATATTAATATATCTTCATGTTTTTTAATTCTAAATTAATTAACTTTTTCTTTCTTGCTATTTGCATTTCATTTGTATCAGCAGATGAAGTGATTGAAACATCTTCTGGCATAGTTAATGGGACAATCAAAAAAAATGTAGCTAGCTGGAATAATATTCCCTATGCAAAACCACCAATCAATGAACTACGCTGGAGAGCACCACAAGAATTAATTCAACCAGAATACATCATTCAAGAACGTAATATTAGTGGTTGTATACAAGAACCATCAAGGTATGCTGGTATCGAAGGTCAAGGTGTAGTGGGTTCAGAGGATTGTTTATACTTGGATATAAAATCACCTGTCAACTATCAACAATCTTCTCTGCCAGTAATGTTCTGGATACATGGAGGAGGCAATACAACCGGGACAAAAAATTACTATGATTTTTCTAAAATGGTTAGGACACAAAATGTTGTTGTTGTAACTGTAAATTATAGACTAGGACCCTTTGGTTGGTTTACTCATCCATCAATTCAACCACTACAAGACGGCATTGATAAAGCCTCAAACTTTGGTACTTTAGATTTAATTATGGCCCTTAAATGGGTTAGCAAGAATATTGAAAAGTTTGGCGGCGATCCATCTAATGTTTTAATCTTTGGTGAATCTGCTGGAGGACATAATGTTATGTCTCTTTTAGCATCACCGCTATCCAATAACTTATTCCATAAGGCTATTGCTCAATCTGGCTATACAACTAGCTATACAGTTGAACAGTCGATAGGTATTGATCAGGATGGTAGCATTAATAATGAGTTAGGGTCGATGGCTATATTATCCGATTCTAATATTACTCAGCTAACTAATGGCAGGGTTGAACGATTTAATGATCTCACGCTTCAAGAGCAAAGCAAGATTTTAAGGTCTTTAGATTCGCAAGCATTATTAGCACTATATATTGAATTAGAAGAGGAGACCTTAGATTATCTTCCTTTATTAACTAGAGACGGTATAACTATTCCAAAAATAGGTTTGTTAGATGCGCTTGGGAAACAGGAATATGCAAAAAAAATACCAGTAATATTTGGGTCTAATAAGGATGAGCTTTCTTTATGGATTGGAGCACACCGTTATTTTGTTAAAAAAACATACCCATTTACCAGACTGATACCTATTCCAAAATTAAAACTTACAAAACCTGATCTTTATAAATTCTGGCTTAAAACTAGATCAGATGCATGGAAATATCGAGGGGTCGACGAACCTTTGATGAGTATGCATAGAGCAGGCTATAAAGATTTATATGCTTATCGTTTTGATTGGGATCATCAGAGAAAGAGCTTTTATGCAGATTTTCCTAATCTTATGGGTGCGACTCATGGATTCGAAATTGCTTTTCTCACAGGGAATTATAAATTTGGTCCAATCACACGATATGTTTACCCAAAAAAAGAACCTTTGTTTGAGATGGAACAAACGATGATGGAAACCTGGACAAATTTTGCTAAACATGGTCAACCTAAGCTTAAAAATAATATATTATCATGGCCTAATTTTGATCCTTTAGAGAGAAAGTTTTTAGTTTTAGATCAAGATAAAGATTTAAGAGTGTTAAATGATCAAAAGACATTAGAGTCCATTGTAAGTTTTTCAGATAATGAACCTGGCTCTTTACTTGAGAAATGTATGTTAGTTAGAGAAGTTGCTATTAATATTGGCGATCCGCAATCTAATTTAATCTCACAGTGGAATCAGAATGCCTGCAATATTTATGATTTGGAATTGGAAATTAAAAACCTTGAAAGAGACCTGTTAAATAAGCATGGCCAGCTCACAGTATTCTAGAAGAAGAGCCCTAAAGTTTGGCTTAGTTCTAATTATTATTCTAATTTTTTATCTTTTTGTTCGTGGTACAGATGTAAAGAACTCAGCGCTTGAGGGAGCACCTAGAGATCCTAAGTTAATTTATAATAGCGATAGCAAATTCTATAAAAGCAAAGACCACCTCTTTCATCAAGCTGAGCAGGATTTAGATGAATATCAAATTTTATTTGGTGATTTGCATGTGCATACAACATATTCACTCGATGCATTTACACTTGAATTACCAATGATGGGCTTACAAGGAATCCACGATAGTGCCATGGCATGTGATTTTGCTAGATATTGTGCAAATTTAGATTTCTTTAGTTTCAATGATCATGCAGAATCACTCACTCCAGAGCATTGGCAGGAACAAAAGAAGATTATTCAGCAATGTAATATTTCAAACGATGATCCTGTAGTAAATGATTTAACTGTTTTTCCTGGATGGGAGTGGACACAAATTGGGAATACGAAGGATAATCACTGGGGTCATCGCAATGTAATCTTTAAAGATATTGAGAATTTACCATCAAGACCTATTGGATCAAGAACTCCTGAATCCGGCTTAGGGGTATTTAATACCACTAGGGATGCTGTCCAAGCGAGATGGATAGATCCACTTAACTTTAAAAGATACTCAGATTTAGAGTGGCTTCTTAATAGAGTAGAAGATGTTCCTTATTGCGATAGCTCAACTCCTGTACAAGATTTACCATTAGACTGTTATGAATATGCTAAGACCCCAGGAGACCTCTTTTCTAAATTAGATGAATGGGGCTTTGATTCAATTGTCATTCCTCATGGTACAACGTGGGGATTTCATGTTCCATACAATGCAAGCTGGGATAACAGATTAAATTCTGATGGTCATGACCCAGAGAAACAGATCTTGCTTGAAGTAATGTCAGGTCATGGTAATAGTGAAGAATTTAGATCATTTATTGCTTCTGGCATCAATCCTGATGGATCAACTTTTTGTCCAGAGCCCACTGATGACTTTCTACCATGTTGTTGGCAGGCAGGAGAAATTATGAAAAAACGATGCGATGGACTCTCTGATGAAGAGTGTGAAGCAAGGGTAGAGTTAGCAAAGCAGTACGCTTTATTAGCAGGACCTTATTCAAACATGGTATTTCCTGAATCAGAACCTGAGGAATGGTTGAATTGTAATCAGTGCCTTGACTGTTTTAAGCCCTCGTTTAATTATCGGCCCAAACAATCAGCGCAATATGCTATGGCACTGACAAATTTTGACAATGATGAACCATCCAGATATGAATTTGGTTTTATTGCTTCGACTGATGATCACACTGCCAGACCTGGAACAGGGTATAAGCAGTATGAGCGGAGAAAGATGACTTTTGCCTCTGGGTTTAGATCAAGCTGGTTTGATTTCACATATAAAGCAGAAGACCCAAACTTTCCTGAAATTCCAGAAACTCTTGCTGGTAGATCTGTATCAGACTTTGAACGGAATTCTAGTTTTGTTTATCCCGGTGGTATTGTGGCAGTTCATTCTAAAGGCAGATCACAAGATGATATTTGGGAGGCGCTAAAAAATAAAAGAGTCTATGGAACATCTGGCCCAAGAATATTATTGTGGTTTGAGCTTTTAAATTCGCCATCGGGAAGATCTCTCATGGGTGAAAAAGTGATCATGAGCCAAAACCCAAGCTTTTTAGTTAAAACAGCAGGCTCTTTTAAACAAAAACCCGGTTGTCCAGATACATCGATTGATTCATTGTCTGCTAGAAGACTAGATTATTTGTGCTCAGGAGAATGCTATAACCCAGATGATGAAAGATATTTAATTGATAAAATAGAAATCATTAAAATTACTCCTCAGACTTATCAGGGCGAAGAGATTTCAACTCTAATTCAAGACCCATGGAAATCTTTTGACTGCAAACAAGACTCAAATGGTTGCGTGATAACTTTTCAAGATGAAGAGTATGAGCGTGATAGTAATTATTACGTCAGAGTGATACAAGAACAAACCGATGCTATAAATGGTAGGCAAATATTTGTAGATCAATCAAGCAATAGTGAAGTGAGCATGTGTCATGGTAACTACAAGACTGATTTAGATTCTGATTGTTTATGGCCAACCCAAGAAAGAGCTTGGTCATCACCAATCTATTTAATTAAACCTTAGATTTAATTTGATTTAATAGCGACCTTCTAATCTTTAACAGATCTCCTATTTTATAAAATAATGATTCTTCATATGGATCAATCTCATTATCCGATTTAATTAGCAACCAAATATCTTCCATTAGATTTATTTTTGCTTGCTGATCAAAATCTGCATTAATTTGTTTAATAAACGGGTGCATTGAGGTCTCTTCTTTAGAAATCTCAAGCATTCTTTCAAATACAGAATTAGCATCTTCGGAGGGCAGAAGCTTTTGAACTCTCTTTTTTATTTCATTAATTTCTTCTGGTTTGACTATACCATCCATTCTTGCAACTTCGATCATTAAACAAATTGCATATGTCTGGGTATTTCTAGCTTTGTTTCCTTTATTAATTTGGTGTTGTTTTTTAAAAAACTTAAACATGATTGATTCTTTTTAGCACAAATTGTTTTAATTGCTTTCTAAATAATGGAGTAAAGGTAGCAATAAGAATTTTAATATCTAAAAGCATGCTTTTAGAATCCATATAAACCTTATCTACCTCACTAAGTAATGGTGGGTTACTCATATTGTAACCAGTAACTTGTCCCAAGCCAGTTATTCCCGGTTTTATTAAGAAAATATTTTTGTTTGCCCTAGATTCTTTTAAATCAGTCTGATTAGGTAGGCCAGGTCTAGGACCTACAAGATTCAGATCTCCAGAGATGACGTTAAATAATTGAGGTAATTCATCTAACTTACTTATTCGTAATAGACTTCCAACTCTTAAATATAATGTGCTGTCTATTTCATGTGTACCCAAACTTGGAACATTCTTTTTCATGGTTCTGAGCTTATAGATCATAAATTCTTCCTTATCTTTCCCAAGTCTTGCTTGCTTGAAAATAACAGGGAGACCATCCTCTATTATTACCAAAAGACCACAAATTACTATTATTGGAAACAAGACCAATAATGCGATTAAACAAATAAGATTCCTTATAAGAACTAGCATAAGCATTTAAAAGCATAAAATTACGCTAAAATGAGCATTTTATATCAACATTATGAGAATTGCTCTAAGCGGATCATCGGGATCAATTGGCAGAATAATCTCGGATCATTATCAAGATACTTCAAATGAAGTGATCCCTGTCTCTTTTAGATCATCAGCTGAAGATATCTTGGTAAATAAAATTAATTATCACCAAGCAGATTGCTTGGTGCATTTAGCTAGTAAAAACTCTAACTTAGCAGATCATGAGATAGATGATGAGATAGCTATTGCACAAAAGGCATTAGATTTCTGTAAAAAATACCAAATTAATAATTTATTATTTTTTAGCACTTCTCAAGTATATGGAAGCACCATCCTATCAAGAGAGGATATTGACCCTCAGCCAACCACCCCTTATGCAAAAGCAAAATTAGCATGCGAAGGCCTATTAACTGAAGGGTGCAAGAAAGCAAGAATTAACTTAATATCTCTAAGATTAGCTCCTTTCTTAGATTTAAAGAGCAGCTCTAAAATCTCACGATTAATAAATTTCACTTTACGTGGTTGGCCGATTCCTTTTTTTAGTAAGGCTGGAATAAATTCTCGATCATTCCTTTCTAAACATAATCTATTAATAGCTTTAGATACGGTCTTAGGTAATTTAGATGGTTTAACGGGCAATAGAGATACTGTGTTTAATATTAGTAATCCGGAACCTATTTCTACTAATAAATTATTAGAAATATACTGTCTTTCAAAACGAAGAACTATTAGAAAAGTTAATGTTTCTGGAGTTTTTGAAAGATTAGTGGCTAAAATACCTATTTTAAAAGGGGTGTATTTAAATATTTGTGCTAATCACTCAATAGATACATCAAAATTTGCGAAACAATTTGATGTTTTATTCATCTCAATAAATGATATTTTAAGGTAAAAAAATTGAACCCATTCGGACAAAAACTTTCATCACTTAACAGAACCCAGAAACAAATTCTATTATGGTTAAATGATGTTTCTTTAGGGTTTATTGCTTGGGTTACTATAGGCCCACCATTACTTACCTTCTTCGGTGGAGGCAAAAGGACCCCAATTATAGAAATTATCTCTACACTGTATCTTCAGTTCATTGTACCTATTCTAGTAGCAATCTCATTTTTAACTATTTTTGGATTTTATAAATCCCTTATTAGGTTCTTTGATTCCATGGACTCAATCATGACATCAATTATTGGTTGTTTAATTTTTGGTTTTGGCTCTTGGGGGATGTATATCATGTATGTGCCTCAAAATGTTACTCCAGTTTACCCACTCGTTTTCTTATATGCTTTACTTCTTTCTTCGGTATTTTATGCTCTAATCAATCTCAGCAGAGATACTGCTAAAATCATTCTTCATCCATATAAGAAAGAAGCGAATGCAAAACCTGTTCTGATATATGGAGCGGGAGCTGTTGGCAAGGAGCTTATGCAAGCTATTCAAATGGACAGAACAAAGGAGTTAATTGCATTTTTTGATGATTCTAAAGATTTAAAAGACCGTTCGATTAATAATATCCCTATCTTTGGGTCTTTCAGCAAACTAAAGCAAATTAAACAAAATAATCCAGATATAGAGGTTTTGCTTGCAATCCCTAGCCTTGATATAAATAGAAGAAGAGAAGTTATTTCTACTTTAGAAGAATTAAAAATATCTGTGAGAACGGTTCCAGCTTTCCATGAATTAATTTTTGATTCTAAAAAGATGTCTGATATTCAGAATTTATCTTTAAATGATATTTTGCCTGGACGAAGAGTTGATGAGCTCAAAATTAAAGATTGTAAAGATAGAGAGTTTCTCATTACGGGTTCTGGTGGATCAATTGGATCAGAAATTGTTCGCCAGATACTTTTAAATGACCCTAAAAGAATTATTTTATTTGATATCTCTGAATTCAACTTGTTTAAAATCCTAGAAGAATCCAGATTGATTTTAGATAAACATCAATTAACAACTGAACTAGTGCCCATATTAGGGGACATTAAGGATCAATCGCATTTAAAACATTTATTTGATAAGCATCAAATTGATACTATTTATCATGCAGCAGCATATAAGCATGTTCCTTTAGTTGAGAACGAGAATAATATTTCTAAATCTATAGAAAATAACTTAATAGGTACATATATACTTGCTAAAAAAGCCATTGAATTTGGTGTTAAGTCGTTTGTTCTAGTGTCTACTGATAAAGCTGTTCGACCGACCAATATCATGGGCGCTTCAAAAAGGTTAGCAGAAATTGCTATTCAAGCACTTAACGATGCTAATTCTGGTACAAAACTATGTATGGTACGTTTCGGTAATGTAATTAACTCTTCCGGTTCAGTGATCCCACTATTTCTTGACCAAATTGCTAAGGGAGGACCAGTGACACTAACCGATAGACAGGTACAAAGATACTTTATGACTATACCTGAGGCATCAAGCCTGGTAATTCAGGCAGGTGAAATGTCTATAGGAGGAGAAGTGTTTATTTTAGACATGGGTAAGCAGATGAAAATAATTGATTTAGCTAAAAGGCTGATACACTTATCTGGACGGAGTGTAGCAGGAGAATCTGGTGCAGAAGGCATTGAAATTGTTGAGGTTGGATTAAGACCAGGTGAAAAGTTGTATGAAGAGCTTTTAATATCAGGAGACGAAGAAAAAACTATGAATAGTAAAATCTTTAAGTCTAATGAGGACTTTATTACTCTAAAAGAATTTGAGAATATTCTGTTGGTAATGCAAGAAGCCATTGCTAATGATGATGTGGGTACTATAGTCAATAATATGAAGAAATATGTTTCTGGATTTAATAATGATAAAGCAAGCACTTAAGTATCTATCTTTTTCGTTTTTATTTTGTTCTTTTTATGTACAAAGCGATAATGCGATATCAAAAATTATTGCTCCAGATGGTTTTGTTGTTGATCTTTTCGCTAAGAACCTAGATAGGCCACGTCAAATGGCTGAGAGTGCAAATGGTTGGATATTTGTAGCATCTAAATCAAGAGATGCAAAAGGAGTTATTTACGCCATTAAAGATACAGACAGGAATGGAAAAGTAGACTCTAAGCGCATCATAGCTAACAATCTGTATTTATCTTCAGGAGTAGCATTTCATCAAGGAGACTTATTTTTTAGTGAAGTTGATAAGATTTGGAAGATAAAGGATATAGATGAATGGTTAGATACCAATAAGACCGAATATCCAACAAAAGCTCTTGTGTTTGATGGCTTACCTAAAGATTCATGGCATGGATATAAATGGCTAATGGTAGATATCGAAGGCGACATATATTTAAATGTTGGAGCTCCTTGTAATGTATGTATTAAAGACGATGATAGATATTCAACAATTCTCAAAATAGAGAATAATCAAGTGCTAAAAATACTAGCTAGAGGAGTAAGAAATAGCGTTGGTTTTGATTGGAGCCCAGTCGATGGCAAGCTTTACTTCACTGATAATGGCAGAGATTGGATGGGAGATGATATACCATCTTGCGAATTGAACAGGCTTGATTTTGAAGGCGAATTTTTTGGCTTTCCCTACTTGCATGCAACTGATGTTATAGACCCAGACTTTGGCCATATTGAGCATGGTTATGCTGTGAAAAAACCACTGCTAGAATTAGGTGCTCATGTCGCTCCAACTGGAATGGCATTCTATGATAAGGATTTATTTCCTAATAAATATCTTAATTCAGCATTTATTACTTTGCATGGCTCATGGAATAGATCTAAAAAAGTTGGCTATAAAGTTATCAATGTTCAATTTGATAGCCAGGGAAGCATAATCGGAGTTGAAGATTTTTTAACAGGCTTTCTTGATAATGAGAAAGCTTGGGGCAGACCTGGCGCACCATATGTAATGAATGATGGCAGCTTGCTTATTTCAGATGATAAATCAGGCAATATTTATCGAGTCATCCCAGCAAACCCTTAATAGCATTGCATTATGATTAATTTACAAGAAATGGCAGCTATAGCAGTCAGAGCCGCAAAAGAGGCAGGTAAATTTCTTCTTGAATCAAGCTCTCAAAAGCAAGAAGTCTTATTGAACAAAGGGAGAGATATTAAGTTAAAAATTGATCAAGACGCTGAAGATATAATCAAGGATATTTTATCAAATGAAAGTGACCATCCTATACTTGCTGAAGAATCCGCAGATTCAGAGCATATAGCAGAAACTTATTGGGTTGTTGATCCTCTGGATGGAACTTCAAACTTTTACAGAGGCATTCCTATCTGTTGTGTATCAATAGGTCTTGTTCATGATGAGGATCCTGTGCTAGGAACCATTTTTGATTTCTTAAATGATGATCTATATTTAGGATATGAGGGAAGCACAGCTATAAAAAATGATGAGACTATTAATGTATCAAATATAAATTCTTCGCAGTTCGGAACACTAGTCACAGGTATACCAGCAAAAACCCACTATACCGATAAAGAGTTTCAGAATATGATTAATGATTTTCAGCTATGGAAAAAAGTTAGAATGATTGGATCGGCAGCGATGGCCTCAACATATGTAGCTTCTGGCAAAGCAGAATGTTATAAAGAATTAGGAATTTATATTTGGGATGTAGCTGCTGGAGCTGCTATTGTTAGAGCAGCAGGAGGCTCTATCATTTTAGATAAGTTAGGAGACCATAAGGTAAATGCAATATTTTCAAATGGTTTTATCCCCTCAAATGAGCATAAATGACAAGTAAAGATATTATCTGTGTAACTTCTCGATCCTTTTCTAAGAATGAAAAGCTAGTATCCATTTTACAAGAGATCTACCCAGAGGTTAGGCTGAATAAATCAGGTAATAACTTATCTGAGGATCAGCTTGTGGAATTCCTACAAGGTGCCAACAAGGCAATTATTGGTCTCGAAGTAATCGATAAGAAGATTTTAGAAAAATTACCTGAATTAAAGCTAATCAGCAAATATGGAGTGGGTTTAAATAATATAAATCTTGAGGATTGTAAGAAATTTAATATCAGTGTTAGCTTTACTCCAGGCTCTAATAGCCAGACAGTTGCAGAGTTCACTCTCATGCAAATACTTTTATCTTTAAGAAAAATCCATAACAATAAAACAGAGATTCTGGATAAGGTTTGGTCACAAGAACAGGGGCTAGATCTGTATAAAAAAAATATTGCAATCTTAGGCTTTGGTAATATTGGAAAAAAATTATTAAAACTTCTAGTGCCTTTTAATGTATCAATTAAAATTTTTGATAAGGAAGAGTTTGATAAAAAGCAATTAAAGACATTTTATTCCAACCTAACTCAAGCTTCTTTAGAAGAAACTATAAGTGAATCTGATGTCATTTCCATTCATATACCTTTGAGTGATGATACCTCTCATATGATTTCTTCTAAGGAATTTTCTTATATGAAATCAAACGTTTGCATAGTCAATTCTTCTAGAGGAGGAATTGTTGATGAATCAGCATTGCATACTTTCTTAAATAAAAATAAAAAAGCTTTTGCATGTTTTGATGTTTTTGAAGAAGAGCCATGCTTTAATAGTCCTTTATTGGAACTAAATAACTTTTTTGCTACATCACATAGAGCCAGTTTAACTGAAGAAGGCATTATGGCTATGGGTCTAGCAGCTATAAAAGGTTTAAATTAATGACGATGAGTGAAATAAAATTTTCAATCGGAACCTGGATATCAATACCAGATAATGCTCTAGCTGAAATTTTAGCTAAAGCTGGTTATGAATGGGTTGTTGTTGATTTAGAGCATACTGCAATAGGTATAGAGACCGCTGCAGATTTAATAAGAGTTATAGATTTAGCTGGATCAAAGCCACTTGTTAGATTATCGGACCATAGCTCCTCACAAATTAAGAGAGTCTTGGATGCTGGTGCTAGGGGCATTATTGCACCAATGGTTGAGACTAAGGCACAAGGATCTAATATTTTGGAGAGCTGTTTTTATCCTCCAAAAGGCAAAAGGGGGATGGGCCTATCTCGAGCACAAGGCTATGGAGTTAAAGCTTTAAGAGATAACTATATAAATGAACTAGCGGATGATGTAGAAGTTTATTTCCAAATTGAATCTAGCGCAGCTATCAAAAATATAAATGAGATCTTTTCTTTACCAATCAATGGCTATTTTATTGGTCCTTACGATTTGTCTGCTAGCTTAAATGATCCAGGCAATTTTACTTCAGATCTCTTCAAAAACTCTGAAGCGAAGGTAATGCAAGCCGCAAAAGATAAAGGTATTCATTGTGGCTATCATTTAGTCGAACCTGAGATTGATGAATTATCTGCTCTTAAAGAACAAGGCTATTCTATGATTGCTTTCAGTGTTGATTTTAGAATGATTGACGTTATAGCTAGAAAGCCTTTTGAATAAACGAGACAATATCCTGGGAGTCATACCAGCACGAATGGAATCTTCACGATTCCCAGGCAAGCCACTTGAGCTTATTCATGGCATCCCGATGATTGGTCACTGTTACTTTAGATCTATCATGTCACAGTGCAATGATGTTGTTATCTCTTCACCAAATTTAGAGATTTTAGACTGGTGTAATCAGAATAATATACCAGCCATTAAAACTTCACCAGATCATGAGAGAGCTACTGACAGAGCTGAAGAAACACTTACTATCCTAGAAAGCCAAGGCAAATCTTATTCTCATGTCATATTAATACAGGGAGATGAACCTCAGGTACATCCAGATGATATCGATTTGCTGATAGATACTTTTAAGCTACGACAGAGTGAAGTTATTAATTTAATTTATGAAATTAAAAAATCTGAAGCAGACAATAAGGACATTGTAAAAGTTGTTTTAGATAAGGATTTAAAAGTACTAACTTTTTCAAGAGCGAGAATTCCTCATAACGCTAATAAATTCTACAGGCAGTTAGGGATGATAGCATTTTCTTCGAACGCATTAAGGCTCTATAAAGAGTTGGAGCCTACAGCGCTAGAAATTATTGAATCCATTGATATGATGAGATTTTTAGAGAATGATATAGACATTCAAGCCCTGGTTGCTAATTATTCAATTGTTGGCGTTGATAGACCTGAAGATTTAGAGATTGCACAAGCTTTAATGGATCAAGATGATCTGTTAAGCAAATATAACAACATATCTGAATAGTGAACAAAAAGAACATTTTGATACTGAGTGATACTATTCCAGGTCACTACAATCAATCGTTTGGCATCCTCCATTTAATTTATAAACCTAATGATTACACATTAGATGTTCATGATCTCAAACTTAGATTCCCTTTTCTTAGATCTATCATTCGTTTTTTATCAAGACGTTCTGCAAAAGCATTAACACCGTCAAACGCTAAGAAAATATTGTCTTATTATTTACCAATGAAATTAGATGGTGTTGATTTATTAATAGCTTCAGGAGGAAATACTGCACCCGTAAGTGCAGCTATAAAGTTTCTGTATGGTATAGATGTTATTCAGATGGGATCACCTAGAGGGCTAGATTCTGATTTATTTAATGCGTTAGTAACATCTGAGCAATATTATTCAAAAGATAGTAATATTGAAGCCGCAATTACACCCAATAAGTACTCCCCTGAGCTATGTGATATGGGCTTTATAAACGATGATTTAGAGCCTTTATTTTGTATTGGAGGTAAGGGCATAGGCTACCAATACTCATTAACTGAATGGAACAAGTTTATTGAGAACATCAAAACCATATCTCATACAAATAATCAAAAATGTATTTTAGTTACATCAAGGAGAACTGACCCTAAGATTGAATCTATGCTGATACAAGCTCTAACTAACTGCTTATCATCTAAGTCTGCTTGGTTTCATATGGGCGCCCATGACCTAGAATTATCCTCACTATTTGGTTCCGCATCACATATATTTGTGACAGAAGATAGCGCGATGATGATTTCAGAAGCCATTTCTAGTGGGCGACCTGTAACTACGTTATATCCAAGCAATATCAATACACCACGCAGATATTCACACCATATTGAAAAGTATCAATCTTTAGGACTAATAAATAGAATGTCAATAGAGCAATTTGATATATCAGCAAGACCTAATAGCAGAGATTTGGTTGATTCTTTTCGCAAAGAACTAAAGCAAAAAATTACAGATCGGATATCTTAATAAATACCTCAGCTAGTTTTGTAGAAAATCAATTTCTTTATGTATAATCGTTTTTTCAAATTAGGTTAAGAGTTATGAAAGAAAAAAATAAGTTTTTTATTAATGGTCAGTGGGTTGATCCTAAATCTGCTGAGGTAATTGAAGTTCAAAATCCTTCAACAGAAGAAATTATTGGCACCGTTGCTTCAGGAACAAAAGAGGATATTGATTTAGCAGTTAAAGCAGCTAGTGAAACCTTTCCAGATTTTAGCCGATCTTCCAAAGATGAAAGAATAGCCATTTTAGAATCAATTATTACCAACTATGAAGAGTCCTCTGAAGAGCTAGCAGAGATTATTTCAGAAGAGATGGGCGCACCATTATGGTTATCTAAAATAGCCCAAGTTACTTCAGGGCTGTCCCATTTTAAAGATACTTTAGAAGTATTAAAGGGCTTTGAATTTGAAACAAAAGAAAATGATTATCTTTTAAGAAAAGAGCCTATAGGTATTATTGGCATGATCACTCCTTGGAATTGGCCAATGAACCAAATGAGCACTAAAACTGCTTCTGCTATTGCTGCTGGTTGTACTATGGTATTGAAGCCAAGTGAGATATCTCCATTTTGTGCTATTAAACTTGCTGAAATCTTTGAGAAATCAGATTTACCATCAGGTGTCTTTAATCTAGTTAATGGGTATGGACCCATAGTTGGTGCTGCTCTATCAGAGCATCCAGAAGTTGATATGATGCATTTTACAGGGTCTACTAGAGCAGGAATAGCTGTTGCACAAGCTTCAGCACCATCAGTCAAGAGGGTAGCACAGGAGTTAGGAGGCAAATCTGCTAATATCATCTTAAAAGATGCTGATCTTGAAAAAGCGGTTTCATCTGGAGTTAGTCATTGTTTCTTAAATAGTGGTCAATCCTGCAATGCTCCCACGAGAATGTTGGTACATTCATCACAATATGATAAGGCAGTAGAAATTGCTAAAACTGTTGCTGAATCAACTGTAGTTGGGTCACCTGAAGAAGAGGGTGTCAGAATCGGACCTATTTCTAATAAGACTCAATATGACAAAGTGAAGAGACTCATTCAGGTTGGCATAGATGAAGGTGCAAAATTGGTTACAGGTGGTCCCGAGTTACCCAGTAATCAAGAAAAAGGTTTTTATATCCAACCCACTATATTTTCAGATGTTACAAATGACATGACTATCGCAAGAGAAGAAATCTTTGGACCTGTATTATCTATTCTAAAATATGAGGATGAAGATGAGGCAGTTGAAATAGCTAATGATACTCCTTACGGATTGGCAGGATATGTTCAATCAG
>CAYFFR010000022.1:0-23606 GCA_964342675.1 uncultured Gammaproteobacteria bacterium | reverse complement strand
TCAAAAATTAATTGAGCTAAATCTTCAATGGAATAAATATCATGATGTGGAGGAGGTGAAATAAGTGTTATTCCAGGTGTTGAATACCTCAATTCAGCTATAAGCGTATTAACTTTGCTGCCAGGCAATTGACCACCTTCACCAGGTTTCGCTCCTTGAGCTATTTTAATTTGTAAGACTTCAGCATTAACAAGATATTCTGGTGTAACACCAAAACGACCTGATGCTACTTGTTTTATTTTTGACATGGTTTTAGACCCATGTCTAATTCGAGCTTCACCACCCTCGCCAGAGTTAGATCGTGCCCCTAACTCATTCATTGCCTCAGCCAATGTTTCATGTGCTTTAGGAGATAAGGCACCTAAGCTCATACCTGCAGAATCAAATCTAGAAATAATATCTTTGAATGGTTCAACCTTATCTAAAATAATTGATTGATTTGTTTGTCTTAATTTTAAGAAATCTCTTAACATTGCTGTTGGTCTTTCGTTAACTAATTTTGAATAATTATCAAATCCTTCTTTTGAACCTGTCTTAACTGCTCCTTGTAATGACTCGACAACTGCAGGATTGTAAGTGTGGTATTCACCACCATGCACAAACTTTAATAAACCACCTGGATTAATCTCAGATATATTTGAAAAAGCGAACTCATGTAATTGCTTGTCTTGTTGCGATAAAGATTTAAACGTCTTGCCACCAATTCTGCTAATGGTATTCGTAAAACAAGCTTCGACAACGCTATTTCCTAGCCCTACAATTTCATGTAATTGAGAGCCACGATAGCTAGATATAGTTGAGATCCCAATCTTAGAAATAATTTTGAGGATGCCTTTGTTGATTCCTTTTCTATATTTAGCACAATTTTCAGTTGGACTACCTCTGATCTCTCCTTTTTTAGTTAAATGAAGGATTGATTGGAATGCTAACCATGGGAAAACAGCTGTAGCACCAAAGCTAATTAGGCATGCAATAGAATGCGTATCTCTTGCTGATCCCGTGCTAACAATAATATTCGCATCAGATCTAAGCCCTAAACTAACTAGTTGCTGATGGATATATCCTGTTGCTAATAAAGCATTAATAACTAATCTTTTCTTAGTAGGTAATCCTTCTCTTAAGTGTATTAAGGTTGTGCCCTTCTTCACTGATGCTATAACTCTATTACCAAGACTCTTAATTGCAGTTTCTAATTCTTCATTGATGTGATAGCTAAGATCAAACTCTTCGGATAAGAATAATTTATTTGCTAACAAAGAAGCTAGTTTCTTATGAGATAAAATAGGTGAGGTGGTAACAATGCGTTTAGCATGACTTTCTGATTCTTCAAATATATTTAATTCTGGTCCGAAGCATGTCTCAAGTGACATCACTGAAGACTCCCTTAATGAGTCAATAGGTGGATTAGTTACTTGTGCGAATTGCTGTCTGAAAAAATCATAAATTTGTCTTGGCATTCTACTAACTACTGCTAAAGCAGTATCATCGCCCATTGAGCCAGTGCCCTCATTAGACTCAATTGCCAAAGGCTTAATAATATTTTCTTTTTCTTCGGAATAAAACATAAAATATTTTGTTGCCTTCAATAAGTCATCTTTTGAAATCGATTTAATCCCTGGTCCTTTAAATTCAAATAAGCTTGATTCAAGATAAACTGCTGATTTTTTTAACCATTTTCTATATGGATTTGATTTCTTAAGCTTGGCATCAATAATGTTATGATCAATCAGTTCGCCAGTATGTGTATCTATTGCAAAAATACCTCCTGGTCCAATTCGACCTTTCGTTAGCACCTTAGATTCCTCGATTGGATTGATGCCAGTTTCTGAGCCAATTGTGACAAATCCATCTACATCTATTTGATATCTTGCTGGCCTTAAACCATTCCTGTCTAATAAACATATTGCCCATCTTCCATCGCTCATTACAATTCCAGCTGGTCCATCCCATGCCTCCATGTGCATAGAGTTGTACTCATGGAATGCCTTAATGTCTGGATCAATACTGTGAATATTCTGCCAGGCTGGAGGTAAAACCATCCTTAGAGCCCTAAATGGATCAGCTCCTCCTTTGATAAGGAGTTCAATCATATTATCAAGTGCTGATGAATCAGAGCCGCTTTCATTCACTAATAATTTAAAATCTCTAATTTTAGATAAAAGCGGAGTCCTAAACTTTGATTGTCTAGCCTTAACCCAATTTCTATTACCTCGAATTGCATTTATCTCGCCATTATGTGCAAGAAGCCTAAAGGGCTGTGCTAAATGCCACTTGGGCAAAGTATTAGTAGAAAATCGTTGGTGAAAAAGACAAATTTTTGCTTCGAATGATGGGCTAGCTAAGTCTAAATAAAATCTATCAATTGCTCTTGGAAGCATTAAGCCTTTATAAATAATAGTGTGGCTAGACATGCTAGAAATATAGAGTTCTTCTTCATTTACATAAATCTCTTCGATGATCTTTCTAGCTTCATAAAGAGAGGCTTCAAATTCTTGATTATTAACCTCTTTATGGTTTGCTGAAATAAATAGCTGGCTGATATTTGGTAAGCTGGACTGGGCTATCTTCCCAAGCATTTTTGAATTAATTGGAACCCTTCTAAATGTGAGGAAATCGAGTTGTTGATTCTCTAAAACTTTCTTTATTTTTGGTAAAAATTTTTCAATTTTCTTATTATGGAAAATCTGAGCTATTGCATAAAAATCAGGGATTTTAATGCCTTGCTCATTCTTTATGCACGTTTGAAAGTATTCATGATTAAGATCGAATAAAAATCCACATCCATCACCTGTCTTGCCATCAGAACCTATCGCACCCCTATGGGTCATGCTCCTTAATCCAGCTATCGATTTTTTAACTATTTCGCGAGATCTATTGCCATTTCTTTGAGCAATGAGGCCAAAACCACAGTTATCTTTCTCTAGGCGAGGGTCAAAAATCATTTTGGGTTCATTTATATTGAGTTTTTTCATTGGGATGTAGATACTAACATAAAAATGTCATACTATGTCATACCTCTATTAATGAAAAAGAACAAGCAAATAAGAATAGAAAAAGGCCTGATGTTATTTACACAGCCAAAATCTCCATATTTCTATGGGAAGATCAGATTAAATAGGAAGTATCTAACTAAATCTTTTGCGCCAATTAAAGACCTAGAGGAAGCAAAAAAGATGCTCTATGCATGGAAAGAGGATCTTTTAGCTGGTCAACAAACTAAAATTATTGCTGATAACCATGCAGATTCTCATTACAAAAATAGAGCAGAGTATGTCGAGCCTGTAGCTATAGATAATGCTTTCCAATTCCTAGATGTAAATAGGTTTGATCCAAATAAAAAGAGCATTAAAGAAAGAAAAATAAATTTTGTAGAAATCTACGGGAGCTATAACCAAGTAGAGGCTGCAAATCAGGCACACCGATGCTTAGATTGTGGTAACCCATATTGTGAGTGGAAATGTCCTGTCCACAATTACATTCCTAATTGGCTAAAGCTTGTAAATGAAGGGAACATTATGGAAGCAGCTGAGTTATGTCATCAAACTAATAGTTTGCCTGAGGTTTGTGGTCGAGTATGCCCACAAGATAGATTATGTGAAGGTGCATGCACCCTAAATGACGGTTATGGGGCTGTGAGTATTGGTAATATAGAAAAGTATATTACAGATAGAGCATTAGAATTAGGTTGGAAACCAGACTTATCTTTAAGGCAATGGACTGGTTTAAAGGTTGCAATTATAGGTTCCGGTCCTGCTGGCTTAGCTTGTGCAGATGTTTTAGTTCGTGCAGGTATAAATTGCGATGTCTATGAAAGACAGCCTGAAATAGGCGGTCTATTAACCTTTGGGATACCAGAATTTAAATTAGAAAAGAGAATCATCAAAAAGCGTAAAAAGATGTTTGAAGAAATGGGTATTAAATTTAAATTGAATTGTGAGGTTGGTAAAGATATTGCATTTAATAAGATTGAATCAAAATACGATGCTATTTTTTTGGGCACCGGAACTTATTCGTCCCTTAAGGGTGGATTTAAAGGCGAAGATCTTTCTGGCGTTCATATTGCAATTGAATACTTAATTGGAAATACAAATCATTTATTGGGAATCAAAGAAGGTAAAGAAGCATACATCAACTTAAAGAATAAGAATGTTGTTGTTTTAGGCGGAGGTGATACTGCTATGGATTGCAATAGAACGGCTATAAGACAATCAGCTAAAAGTGTTACCTGCTTATATAGACGTGATAAATTAAATATGCCTGGATCAAGAAAAGAAGTTGAAAATTCTATTGAAGAAGGTGTTAATTTCCAATTCAATGTTCAGCCTATTGAAATCTTAGGAACTGATAAAGTGCAAGGTATTAAAACTATTAATACTAAATTAGGCGCCCCTGATGTAAATGGAAGGAAAATGCCAATACCTATAAAGGATAGTGAGGTTATATATCCTGCTGATGCAGTGATAGTTGCATTTGGATTTCGTGCAAGTCCAGCTAAATGGTTTTCTAAGCATGGTATCAAAGTGAATAAAGAGGGCTTAGTAATTGCTAGAGATAAAAATGAGTATAAGTTTCAAACCTCTAACCCAAAAGTATTTGCTGGAGGTGATATGGTTAGAGGATCAGACTTAGTAGTAACGGCAATTTGGGAGGGTAGAGAAGCTGCTAAAGGTATAATAAATTATCTTAATTAAATGAATTCTTGTTTTTTAAAGGCTCTTGACCTTAAGCATACTGATAGAACGCCTATATGGCTTATGCGTCAAGCAGGAAGATATCTACCTGAATATAGAAAGATTAGAGCTAAATTTACCAACTTCCTGGATATGTGCAAAAACTCAGATATTTGTGCAGAACTAGCATTGCAACCAATTCAACGATTTGATCTTGATGCTAGCATTCTTTTCTCTGATATATTAACCATACCAGATGCATTTGATCTTGAACTAGAGTTTAAGGACGGAGAAGGCCCTTTCTTTAATAATCCTATAGATGTAGTTGATAAAATAAGAAATCTACCAGATTTTGATTTAGAGAAAGTGGATTATGTATTTGAAGCAGTAAGGAAAACTCGCTTTAATCTTCCTTCTGACATTCCACTAATAGGATTTTGTGGTAGTCCATGGACATTGGTTGCGTATTCTGTAGAAGGGGGTTCTTCCGTTCAATTCGAGAGAACTAAAAAGTTTATTAAAAATCATCCCAAAGAAATTCATGATCTTTTAAAAAGATATACTCTTGCATGTTTTGACTATCTTAAGGAACAAGCAAAGGCTGGCATAAATGCTTTTCAAATATTTGATTCTTGGGCAAATCTACTATCAGAAGATGACTTTATAGATTTTTCATTAAAATACTCAAAAGCGCTCATCGATATGCTTAAAGCAGATGAAGTAACGAAAAAGATTCCTATTATATTATTTGCAAGAGATCCACGAGCCCAATTAAAAATTTTTAAAATAAAAGGCATTGCTTGCCTGAGTCTATATTGGAACATGGATGTTCAATATGCTAGAAAAATTTTTGAAGGGAAAGTTGCTATTCAAGGAAACTTGAATCCAGCAACCTTAACTAAAAAAGATGAAGATATAGAGCTTGAGTTGAATAACTTGCTAAATCAAATCCATAATTACAATGGTTACATTTTTAATCTAGGGCACGGCATTACGCCAAATATAGACCCTAATAAAGTTAGTCTTTTAATTCAATTAATTAGAAATTTTAATCCCACAACCTGATTAGGCCTTCCTGGGCTGTAGACGCTATTAGATTACCGGATTTAGTATAAATCGCCCCTCTAGCAAAACCCCTTGCTCCAGATGAAACTGGGCTCTCAACACTATAAAGTAACCAATGATTGAAGTTAACTTTCTTATGGAACCACATAACATGGTCAAGACTTGCGCTTTGAAATTTCTTAGACATAAAACTTATACCATGAGGGTTAGACATTGTAGTAACTAAACCAATATCAGAAACATATAATAAAAATGCTTGGTGTAATTTTTGATCAGAAGGGAGCTTTCCTGTGGGTTTGATCCATGTGTTCCTATATGGAGGAGTCTTTTTAGAACGCAATAGATCTTGGGTCTCAACATGTCTTATCTCAAACTCTCTTTTTCGTAACCACATACTTAGATATTTCTTTTTTACTTTTGATCGATTCTTGTAGCGAATACTCCATTCACTCTCAAGGTCATCAGGTCCTGGAACTTTTGGCATAGTGGTTTGATGGCTTAGCCCCTTTTCATTGATTTGAAAAGAAATTGAACAATTAAAAATGGCCTCTCCATTTTGAATTGCTCTAACTCTTCTTGTGGTAAAGCTCTTACCATCTCTGATTCTATCAACATCAAAAATGATTTTGCGCTTCATATCACCTGGTCTTAAGAAATATGAATGGAAGGAATGTGCGAGTCTTGATTTGTCTACTGTTTCATATGCTGCCATTAAACTCTGAGCCATTACTTGGCCACCAAAGATTCTGCCATAACCTACACTCTCTCCAGACCAACAATAAATATCTCGATCAACCTTATCTAGACTAAATAATTTAAGTGCTTTAGTTAGCTCTCTACTCATAAACGTAAATTATCCCATAAAAAACTAGAACAAAAAGCATTCTACAGTTAGCATACACAACCCAGATAAAAATTATGAATATTGAAAGAATAGAGTTGCCTAAAAAACCTAATACCGGTATAGATGCTAAGAAAGTATTTGGTTGTGATATTGGCTTTACAGTCAAGGGGTTTGAAAAGCGAACTGAATGGGTGCCAAAAATTGATAATGATTATGTATTCGATCCAGACACTACTCGAGCAATTCTTGCAGGTTTTATGTTCAATAGAAGAGTGGTGATCCAAGGGTACCATGGTACTGGTAAATCTACTCACATTGAGCAAGTAGCTGCAAGACTTAATTGGCCATGCATTAGAATAAATTTAGATAGTCATATCAGCAGAATAGACCTGCTTGGAAAAGACGCAATTGTTATCAAAGATAATAAACAAATTACTGAATTTAAAGAAGGAATACTACCTTGGTCCATTCAAAATCCTGTTGCTTTGGTCTTTGATGAATATGACGCTGGTAGACCGGATGTAATGTTTGTTATCCAGCGAATACTTGAAGTTGATGGCAAGCTAACTCTTCTAGATCAAAATACTGTTATTACTCCCCAAGAAAATTTTAGACTCTTTGCTACAACCAATACCATTGGTTTAGGGGATACATCAGGCCTTTATCACGGAACACAACAGATTAATCAAGGACAAATGGATAGGTGGCATATCCTTTCAACCCTCAATTATTTATCACTTGAAAAAGAAGAAAAAATTATTCAAGCAAAAGTACCGAAAATGAAATCTGAAAAAGATAAAAAGATAATTCAAGATATGATTCGTCTTGCTGATCTTACAAGACAAGGATTGATCAATGGTGATATCTCAACAGTTATGTCTCCAAGAACAGTCTTGACTTGGGCAGAAAATCTTATGATTTTTAAAGATTTAAGAGAGTCTTTTCATGTAACTTTTTTAAACAAATGTGATGACGTTGAGAAAGAAATAGTGAATGAATATTTCCAAAGATGCTTTGGAGAAGCTGAAATAAAATAAATACCTAAATAATGTCATGGCTTAAAAAAAGAGAAGCTTTACAAAATGCTGGTCCAGCTGTAGCTAGGGCACTCACAAAAGATAAGAAGTTAGATACTCCCAAAAATACTGCAAATAGACCGCCTCTTATAGGAACAATCAATATACCTGATGTTCCCAGAGGATCTTTAAAAATAAATGCTTGGCGGGGAGATATTGATCAACAAGCTTTTTGGCATAAATATCATAAAAGTATAGATAACCTTGATATTCCAATTGATACTAAGAAATACCTAAATGAATTAGAGTTAGCTAGAGTTGAGATTATTGGCTCAAATGAGTATTTAGGATCTAAAATTAATATTGTTGAGTCTGTAGATGCGCAAGCAAAGCTAATCAATTCGTCAGCACAGAATCATGATGATCAGATACCACCATTAGTTCTTAATATATGGGTTAAAAATATAGCAAATATTAGAAATGGTGATGATGCTCAAAAATTATTCAGTCAAAATAAAAAAAGGTTTATTAAGTTAAATAGCGCTGCTAAAAAACTAATTGATAATATTGATGATCAAAAATTATATCAGGATATAGCGTTAAAAATTTTAAAAGATCTTGGCTTGTACGAAACTAAAAAACCGCATAATGAGAAAGCAGATGATGCTAGCTCAGACGATCATTCCTTAAAAGAGGAATCACAAGAAGATTTAACTGAGCCTATTAGTAGAGCAGAATCAATGATAGACGAAGATTTAGAAAAGGGGCTATCAGATGAGGAAGATCAATCAGCTGATTTAAATCAGGCCGAGGTTGATGATAAAAGCATTGAAGAAGAAATCGACTTAATGCGTAACAGCAGAAATAAAGCTGAATTAATAAATAAACAAAATTATCGTGTCTACTCTAGTCAATTTGATGAAATTATTGATGCATCAAGCTTATCAACATTTGATGAGACAGCCCGATTAAGGCGACAACTAGATCAATTAATGGAACCACATTTATCCACCATAGGAAAATTAGCAAATAGATTGCAAAGATTACTTCAAGCACAACAAAATAGAAGTTGGGATTTTAATAAAGAAGAAGGTATTTTAGATACTTCCCGCCTTGCAAGGGTGGTTGCAAGGCCAGGATCTTCTTTAAGTTTCAAACAAGAAACTGAAATAAATTTTAAAGATACCATTATTTCTCTTTTAATAGATAGCTCTGGATCAATGAGAGGTAGATCGATGACAATTGCAGCAATATGCGCAGATATTATTGGGAGCACTTTGGATAGATGTAATATAAAAACTGAGCTGCTAGGTTTCACAACAAAACATTGGAAAGGAGGAGAAACAAGGAAATTATGGATAAAACAAGGCAGTCAACCAAATCCAGGGAGATTGAATGATCTTAGGCACATAATTTTTAAATCTGCTGATGATAGTTTCAGAAGATCAAGAAAAAACTTTGGAATTATGCTTCGAGAAGGTCTCCTTAAAGAAAACGTAGATGGTGAAGCATTGTTATGGGCACATGGCAGGCTGGCTCAACGATCCGAGCAAAGAAAAATTCTAATAGTTATTTCTGACGGTGCGCCTGTAGATGATAGCACTCTGTCTTCAAACCATAGCTCTATCTTGGAAGAGCATCTTAAAACAACAATTAGTGACATTGAATCTAAATCTGAAATTGAGCTGCTTGCGATCGGAATTGGTCATGATGTGGCTAAATATTATGACAAGTCGGTAACAATTCATCGGGCAGAAGAGTTAGGTAATATCCTCTTAGAACAGTTAACCGACCTTTTAAGAAATTAGAAAAAGTATTATAATTAATGTTTACACTGTAAACATTTTAAGAATCCTGCAATGAAAATAACTGAACAAAAAGGACCTCCCGAAGATCTTCTGTATTTTGAAAATGATCTTAACCTCACTAAAGAACATGTTGAGGATATTGTCGAGATATTTAAGACGCCTCTTACTGGCTCCTACAATTGGGACTATACGGTTGCTGATACTAGAATTAAAAAATTATATGAGTTGGGTAAAGAGCTAAACTGGAACGGATCGATTGATTTAAATTGGGAATATACTCACCCTGAAGATGAAAGACTAGTTGAAGCTGATGAGGAGTTACCCCATGAGAGTTTAGAAGCATATGAGGCTCTTACTGAGGAAGAAAAGATAGAATTTGATCGGCATGATACTGCTGAATTGCTTTCACAGTTTCTTCATGGGGAACAAGGCGCTTTATTAGTTGCCTCACAACTTACTAGTTGTGCTCCAACATATAACGCCAAACTGTATGCTGCTTCTCAAACCTTTGATGAAGCTAGGCATGTAGAGGTGTTTAACAAGTACTTACAAGATAAAATTGGTATTCATTACCCAATCAACCCGAACTTAAAAGCATTAATCGATAAAATCCTTACCGATGAACGCTGGGATTTAAAATTTATTGGTATGCAAATTATCATTGAGGGTTTAGCTTTAGCAGCTTTTCAAATGCTTAAAAGTCTTACAAAAGATCCTCTATTAGAGCAACTATTACATTACGTTATTAGAGATGAGGCGAGACATGTAACTTTTGGAATAAACTATCTCGAAGACTTTGTAAAAACTCTAAGTCCTAAAGAGGTTGAAGACAGGGCAGAATTTGCCTATGAGGCATGCGTGATTTCTCGTGAAAGGCTGATTAATACCAAAGCCATGAGAAAGTACCTTAAGATGACTGAAGAGGAAGCAAGAGAGTTTGCATTAGGTACATCTGCAAACAACACTTTTAGAAATTTCCTCTTTTCAAGAATTATGCCAAACCTATCAAGAATAGGATTGCTAACAGATAAAGTTAGACCAAAGTTTGAAGCTTTAGGTCTGTTAGAATATGAAAACGCACCTGATGATTTTGAATGTGATTGGAAAGAACTTGAAAAACCTCTTGAGAAGTTTAAAGAGATTCCTACGTCCGCGTAATTACAATTATTTAATATTATTTGCGGTATGCAATCTGCATGCTGCTCTCATAATAATTGAGCCAAACGATAATTCTTACGAAAGCATTCAAGAAGCTCTTCTATTGGCCAAGCCAGGTGACACTGTGAGATTGACTGGTGGTACCTTTTATCTTGAAGACTCCCTATCTCTTGATGTACCTGATGTGAAGATTGAAGGTGAAGGAATGGATGTGTCTATTCTAGAGTTTTCTAATCAGAAATCGGGTGCCCAAGGCCTGCTTGTGGCTTCTGATAATGTAACTCTTCAAGACTTCTCAGTTCTGAATGCTAAAGGAGACGCAATTAAAGCAAAGGGAGTGAAGAATATATCTTTTATTAGAGTAAAAACTGAATGGTCTGGTGGGCCAAAATCAACAAATGGTGCATATGGATTGTATCCAGTTGAATCTGAGAATGTCTTGATAGATGGCTGTGTTGCTATAGGTGCATCAGATGCTGGGATTTATGTAGGTCAATCAAAGAATATTATTGTTAAAAATAGCTGGGCTAAAGAAAATGTTGCTGGCATAGAAATAGAAAACTCATACTATGCAGATGTATTCAATAATACAGCTACAGAAAATACAGGTGGTATTTTAGTATTTGATCTTCCTGATTTACCCCAACAAGGGGGTCATGATGTAAGGGTTTTTAATAATAAAATTGTTGGAAATAATACAGATAATTTTGCGCCCGAGGGCAATATTGTTGGAGAAGTGCCTAGCGGCACAGGCATTATAATCATGGCTAATTCAAATATTGAAATCTTTAATAATGAAATTGTAGATAATGGAACAGTTGGTATAGCAGTAGTGTCATATAGTGATGAGCATGAAGATGAAAACTATTATCCTCATCCTCGAAGAGTACAGATTCATAATAATATATTTAAGAATAATGGTAGAAATCCTGATTATGAAACTAATGAAATGGGTAAGATCTTATATGATATTTCAAGTGGAAAGATGGCTGATATCTTCTGGGATGGAGTGGTGCCTTTCTCTCAAATATTATTTGGTCAACCTAGGGATGAAAGGATGATCATTAGCGGTCAAGATAATGATGCATTTATCACTATTAACCCTATAAAATTTATGCTCAATCTAGATAACGTTGTGATAAAAGATATTTCAAAATTTAAAGGAGCAATCAATTCTTTGCCTCCGGTGCAATTGAATGAATCATCAATTTAATAAAAATATACTTTTGCTCATGTTGGTGCCCTCTCTTTTAATGGGATTAGACAATACATCTTTAGCTAATGGAAAAATATTTGATAAGTTATCCGAATATGGTTTTTTTAAGGATTTAGGACGTCAAATACCATCTGATGGAATCTACCCTTATTCACTAAAGAGCCCACTGTTTTCTGATTACACCGAAAAAAATAGATTTGTTTACGTGCCTGAAGGAGCATCTCTTGTATTTCATCCAAATAAAGTTTTTGCATTTCCAGTTGGCTCAGTATTAATTAAAACATTTAGCTATGAAAATCTATCAAGTGATCTTAATAGACAATTACTTGAAACAAGATTATTGATTCATCAAGCAAATGGTTGGCATGCAGAAACTTATATTTGGAACTCTGATAACAGCGATGCATACAGAAGCATTGTAGGAGCAACAATTGATACGCAGTTTTCTAATGATAAGGGCGATATCATTGATGTAAGATATAGAGCTCCAAATCTTAATCAATGTAAAGAATGTCATCAATTAAATAAAATGCTAATGCCTATTGGCCCAAAAGCAAGAAACCTAGATAAATTAGAAAAATATGAATCAGGGTATAAAAACCAACTTGTAATGTGGCATGAGATCGGATGGATTGAGCAACAACTAAACTTTATTGAGATGGTAAATTACGAGAATGCTAATAATAGTATTGATGCTAGAGCTCGGGCTTATTTGGATATAAATTGTGCTCATTGTCATATAAAGGGTGGTTCGGGTGATACGACTGGTTTATATTTAGATTTAGCTGAAACAGACAAACTTCATTTGGGTATCATGAAGAAGCCTGTTGCTACCGGTAGAGCTAGCTTTAACCTTAGGTATTCAATTGTTCCTGGAGAATCAAATAATTCAATATTATTAAAAAGAATGGAGTCATTAGATCCAGGGATAATGATGCCAGAATCGGGTAGAGCGTTAGCGCATACTGAGGGCATTGAGTTAATTAAAAGGTGGATTGATCAACTTTAGGCTTTACATTTGATTAAATGTCACTAAATATATAATAGTTAATTTTGGAGAAAATATGTCAAAACATGCTGCTTTAGATAGATTCGGACGATCGGGGAATCCTGTATTTGGTAATAAGTTTGATGCCTCTCAAACTGTCACCGATACAAACACCATGTCGTTAAATGGTGCAGTAAATAAAACTGGGATTTTATTAGCTCTATGTTTTTGCTCAGCAATCTTTACTTGGAATAATCCTATTCCTACACTCATGTGGACAGGGATGATTGGTGGTTTTATTGTTGCCATTTATACATCTTTTGTTCCAAAAAATGCAGGTATAACAGCTCCTATTTATGCGATCTTGAAAGGCTTTGCTCTTGGTGCAATTTCAGTATTTTTTGAGAGAGAATATCCTGGCATAGCAATTCAAGCGATCGGTCTAACCTTTGGAACATTAGCCGCCCTACTATTTTTCTATAAGAGCGGTATTATCAAGCCAACTGAAAATTTTAGATTAATGATTTTTTCTGCAACTGCTGCAGTTTGCATCCTCTATATCATTAATTTATTAATGTATGCTTTTGGTGCTAATCAAATTGGATTTATACATGATAGTGGGTTCTTTGGTATTGCTTTTTCTTTATTTGTTGTCAGTATAGCTGCATTAAATCTAGTATTAGACTTTGATTTTATTGAGCAAGGATCTGAAAATGGGCTCCCTAAATATATGGAGTGGTATGGTGCATTTGCTCTGATGGTAACGCTGGTATGGCTATACTTAGAGATATTAAGACTATTGGCTAAACTTAGAAGATAATGACTGCGTTTATCTATGGTCTGCTAGCAGTCATTGGCTTATTTATTTTCTTTAATCTTGGTAAAGTGAAGGCCTCTAAAAAACAAACCAATAGAAATGATAGAATCAATTACGCTAATCCGCCCTGGCGAAGAAAGAATGCTAAGTCAAAGTCAAGTAATCAAGATCAAGGCAGTTCTAATATAATCGAAGGAAAGGCAGAGGAAATTAAGAATGAAGATAAAGATTAATCTTTTAACTCTATTAGGAATTTTTATTTCTTTACATTCAAGCCTTGTAATTTCTCAGGTTGATCAAAGCAAAGGTACTTTTGAGGATAAATTTAGGCAACTTGATGAACAATTCCCAACACCAAATAATGTTAGACCAGCAACCGGAGAGCCTGGTCATGAGTACTGGCAACAAAGAGCTGACTATAAAATCGAAGTATTTTTAGATGAAGATAATAGATCTATTGTTGGTAATGAAGAAATTATATATACCAATAATTCGCCGATGACATTGAAATATATATGGTTGCAGCTTGATCAAAATATCTTTAAACCAGACTCTATTAAGAACCTCACTGACACCATTTCTAATCAAACTAGCATTAGTTTTGATCAATTACGCAAACAAAACTTTCTAGATGATTTTGAACCAGGCATAAGTGGCTTAAGGGTCAGGGTAAATAATAAGAACGCTAAAGTGCATCTAGTTGGCACCCTCTTAAGAATTGATTTAGATAAACCTCTCAAACCAAATAATCAGTCCAAGATAAATGTTTCATGGCAAAACAATTTAGTTGAAGAAAATGCGGTGAGAGCAAGAAATGGTTACGAAACGTTTGAAGATGGGAATGACATATTCCTTTTAGCTCAATGGTATCCAAGATTGGTGGTGTTCTCAGACTATGAGGGTTGGCACAATAAAGAGTTTATAGGGAATGGAGAATTTACTTTAGAATTTGGGAATTTTGAAGTAGCAATTACTGTTCCAGCTGACCATGTAGTTGCAGCTACAGGATCTATACAAAATCCTAATCAGGTCCTTACAAAACAACAACTAAAGCGGTTTGATCAAGCTAGGAGATCTGAAAAACCTTTGTTCATAATTACTCCTGAAGAGGCTAGTGACAAAGAAGTAAGCAGATCTAAAGAAACAAAAACTTGGTTGTTTACTGCAGAAAATGTAAGAGATTTTGCTTGGGCAAGCTCAAGAAAATTTATTTGGGATGCTGCAGGTTTTAAACAAAATGACCCTAATAATCCTCTAGTCATGGCAATGTCATTTTATCCAAGAGAGGGGGAGCCATTGTGGTCAAAATATTCCACTGAAGCAGTTATGCATACCATGGAAGTTTATTCAAAATATTCAATACCATACCCTTATCCAACTGCTCAAAGCGTAAATGGTCCTGTAGGGGGGATGGAATACCCAATGATTACCTTTAATGGCCCTAGGACCGATTTAGAGGATGACGGAACGAGAACTTATTCTAGAAGCGAGAAAGAGTTTCTAATCGGAGTGGTAATTCACGAAATAGGTCATATTTATTTTCCAATGATTATTAATTCTGATGAGAGGCAGTGGACATGGATGGATGAAGGTATTAATACTTTCCTGCAGTATCTAGCAGAACAAGAGTGGGATCTAAAATTTCGATCTGACCGAGGAGAGCCAAGATGGATCACCGACTATATGAGCAGCTCATACCAAGTGCCAATTATGACTAACTCTGAGTCACTACTTCAATTTGGTAATAATGCATATGCTAAACCAGCCACTGCGTTAGTAGTACTAAGAGAAACAGTACTAGGTAGGGAGTTGTTTGATTTTGCATTCAAGGAATATGCTGAAAGATGGCAGTTTAAGCGACCTACTCCATATGATTTCTTTAGAACTATGGAAGAAGCATCAGGTGTTGATTTGGATTGGTTTTGGAGGGGTTGGTTTTTCTCAACTGATCATGTGGATATTGCTATAGACAAAGTATATAGAGCTAGCCTTGATACTTTAGATCCTGCTAAAGATTTAGAAAAAGATAGGCAAGAATTCTATGATGAACCAGTAACCTTACATGATGAAAGAAATAAAGAATCTAACATAAGACAGAGAGTTCAAGAACGACCTGAGCTGTTAGATATTTATGACCAATATGATGAATTTACTCCCGGTTCTGAAGAACTAGAAGAATACGAGGAGGTATTAGAGGATTTATATGATAGAAATAATAGCGATCCTGAATGGAAAGAGAAAGCTCTGCTGAAGGCTACTGATAAAAATGAAATTTATTATATTCTTGAGTTCAAAAATGTTGGTGGCCTGGTCATGCCTATTCCGTTAAAAATTACTTATAAAAATGGTGAAAATGAATTTATTATGATTCCAGCTGAGATATGGAGAAAAAACCCTCATCATGTTAAGTGGCTAAAAAGATCTTCGCTTGAAATAGATCAAATTATTGTGGATCCATTTTGGGAAATAGGAGATGAAGATATAGAGAATAATTATTATCCAAGTAGATTAATACCATCAAGATTAAAGCCGAGAGCTTATAACAGCAATCCAAAAAATTTAATGAGGGATTTACTAGAACGTAATAAAAAAATTGCTACTCATAATAATTAAATGAAAATTGGAATAGATTTTGGTATTACCAATACTGATATTGCAATAAACGATAGAAAAAAATTTACATATTTATCTTTTCCGTCAATTGATATCCAAGAAGATTTATCAAAGATTTTTAAGGAATTAAGCTCTGCATCAATTAATCTAGCTGAGTGTAAAAGCATCAACGTTACTGGTGGTAAGTCCAGTGAGCTACCAAACACTTATAATAAAATCAAAATAAACCATATTAATGAAATTGATGCGATAGGTACCGGTGCTGAACAAATATATGAATTGAATGATCCATCTTTAATCGTTAGTGCTGGCACTGGTACTGCCCTCGTAGCAGTAAAAGATAGTGAAATAGTTCACTTAGGCGGTATTGCTGTTGGTGGAGGTATGTTAGAGGGATTGGGTCATATTCTATTTAATAATTCTAATGGTTATGAAATTAATGAATTTGCTAACAAAGGAGACCGATCTAAGGTTGATCTATTAATAGGTGATGTCGTAAATAAAATTGGTAATCTAGGGACCGATGAAACTGCAGTAAATTTTGGTCAATCAAAAAGTAGTGATTTAAATACGATGGAGAATTTATCATCTAGTGTATGTAATATGGTCGGGGAGGTCATTGGAACCATGGCATACTTAAATGCATTTTTGATTAAAACAAATCAGGTCTTCTTTATTGGTAGAACCTCTCTACTTTCAAATGTTCAAGCTGGAATAAACACAAGACTTAGGCTAGCTGGTATTGAGGGTAAGTATGCAAAAGATCGAGAGTACTGTAATGCGGTTGGTGCTAGCTTATTTTAAGTTTGATTAGGTTCATAATATGCAAGTCTTTCAATATCTTCTTCTGAAGTCTTATCGCCATATTGGATTTCAATAATATGACAAGGTTCTGAGCTGCGATTAATTATCTGATGCCAGTCTCCTTGTTTAACATGAAAAGATGATTCTGTATTTAGGCTTACTTCTTCCGCATCCTCTGGATCACCGGAACTATATTTAACGATACAGCTTCCCCTACTTACAAACCATATTTCATTCCGATGGAAATGTCTTTGAAAGCTCATGCCCTGCTCCGGAAAAATAATAAGCTCCTTAACATTGAGTCTTTTATCTCTAAAAAGACTATGAAACTTTCCCCAGACCCTATCTTCAGATTCATATTGCCAATTCTTTAAGATAGAGCTTGATGAATTAGCTTTCTTATTGCCTCCAACATTGAATTCAAAGCTTATACCATCAACATTTCTTTCTGGAATATTAGTATCATTCCTATCGCCACCATTACAAAAAATAATAGTATCCTTAGAATAAATAGATTTAATCTTTTCAAGACCTAAGCAACAACTCCCATGTTCATCATCCTCAAAATCAATGACGTGATCTACCATATTGAGATTTTCTAATATAATTTTTCGTTCAGGAAAAGGCATGAATGCTTTGCCTTTTTTTTCTTTTAGCCAAGAATCGCTGTTCAAAGCTACAACTAACTTATCGCCAATTAAAGACGCTGCCTTTAAATAAGCTATGTGCCCAGAATGTATGGGATCAAAGCCCCCACTTACAACAGCTATTTTCATAGGTTAATTTTAACGCTAAAATTACAATCTTGCTTTTAAAGTAATTACAAATATTTTATGGATAAATCTTTTCTAATCTTTCTAGCGATTCCTTTTTTCTTTTTATTGATAGGAATAGAGCTCATTTATGGATACATTAAAGGTAAGAATAACTACAGATTAAATGATGCAATCACTAGCATTAATATTGGCCTTATAAGTAGATTCCCAACTATATTAAATCTAGGGTTGCAAGGTGCAGCATTTGCCTATGCTGCAAGTTACTGGAACCTTAAGTTATTACCAACAAACTCAGCATTTACATGGATATTTGCCTTTGTATTCTATGATTTTCTATATTACTGGATGCATAGACTATCTCATGAAATAAAATTCTTATGGGCAACTCATGTCGTCCATCATCATGGCGAAGAATTTAATCTTGCAACTGCTCTAAGACAAACAAGCTCAGGGTTCTTACTCAAATGGATATTCTTTATGCCAATGTTTATAGTTGGAATTCCTGGAGAGGTCTTTATCACTGTGGGTGGTTTGAATCTCATCTATCAGTTTTGGGTCCATACAGAACACATACCTAAGCTTGGTTGGTATGAAAAAATATTTATTACGCCATCTAACCATCGAATCCATCATGCTAAAAACCCAGAATATATTGATGCAAATTATGGTGGAGTGTTTATCTTGTTTGATAGATGGTTCGGTACATTCAAGGAAGAAAGAGATGACCTTAAGCCTACTTATGGCACAGTCAAAGCTTTAAGGAGCTGGAACCCCATCTGGGCTAATATTGAGGTCTTCTTTGGGATAATAAGAGACAGCATATTCACAAAAAACTGGAAAGACAAAATGCGGGTATGGTATGCCCCAACAAGATGGCGTCCACATGATGTCTCAAAAAGATTTCCTAGCAACCCTGAAAATATTGACTTTTATGACAAATACAATCCAATTATTCCTACGTATCTCAAATTATTTGCATGGATCCAAAGCATTAGCTTATCACCAATTACCCTAGTAATATTCTTTACGCTTCCCGATCAGGGCTATCTCCAAACAGCAATTTTTGGAGTTATTTTGATAGCTTCCTCAACTATAATATCCTTAGCCTTTGTCAACAGTAGCTACACTTTATTGTGTGAGTTATTGAGGTCTGTACTGGTTGTGACTGTTCTATTGATGAATGTAGATTTATTTGGTGGTCTATTAGCAACTAACTTCATATTAATTCATGCATACCTAAATATTATCTATGTTTGTGGTATAAAGCTTCTTCGAATTGACAAACAAAAACCTAAGTTAGTAAGTTCATAATAGCTTCTAGGCATTCCTCTTTAGAAGACTGATTTGAAACAATATAATCAGCATACTTTTTATATAATGCTTGTCTTTCATTATAGGCTTCCTCGACAGATTGATCTGGGTGTTTGGCAAACCCTCTATTTGTAAAGTCTATGGATCTTTCTGTTATCTCTGCAAAGTCTATAGAAAGAAAAATAATCTTACTGGATGCCTTGAGGTGATCCATTGCTTCAGAGCTATATACAATACTGCCTCCAGTTGCTAGGACAGTATTATTTAAATGAATGCTTAAAATAACCTCTGCTTCAATAGATCTAAGTCCTTGATAACCATGTTTTTCAAGAATGTCTTGTAAGGATAATCCTTGCGACTCTTCTAATAGCTTATCGCTATCAATAAAAGAATAATTAAGTAAGGTAGCCAGAGATGATCCAATGGTTGTTTTACCAGCGCCTGCCATACCAATCAAAGATATCGATGGAATTGAAGAAGTCATGGTCTATAAATAATCTTTAGGGTAGTTTAATAATTTTTCCTGATTTCATAACAAAATCTACATCTTCAAGAGCATCAATTTTTTTTAGGGGGTTTTGACTAACTCCTATAAGATCTGCATCAAAACCACCAACAATTTTACCCTTTCTATCTGCAACACCTATGAGATCAGCTGCATTTATAGTTGCAGCCTGTATAGCTTGTATTGGTGTCATACCCCATCGCACCATATATGAAAATTGTTTTGCATTAGTGCCATGATCAAAAATTCCTGCATCAGTTCCAAAAGTTATCTTGGCACCCAGATCAACAGCTTTCTTAAAATTCTCTCTTTGTTTTCTTCCTACTGTCCGCTCTTTCGCAAGTGACTCTTCTAAAATTCCTTTCTCTGCTCCCTCACCAAGGATATAATCTGATACATAAATATCCATAGATAAGAAAACACCTTTATCAATTGCAAGCTTTATTGTAGCTTCATCAATGAAGCTTGAATGCTCAATTGAGTCAACGCCAGCATGTATAGCTGTTCTAATACCTTCAAGACCATGTGCGTGCGCTGCAACCTTCATACCATGATTATGAGCTTCATCAACAATTGCTGCCATTTCTTCGTATGTGAACTGTTTAGCATTAACATCTGTATTTCTAGACATGACGCCTCCGGTTGCGCAAAACTTAATAAGGTCTGCTCCAAACTTTCTATTTGCTCGAACTTTCTTTCTAGCTTCCCAAGGAGAATCTGCAACACCTTCACTAGGTATGCTTGTCTCATATGGCATTAAATTATTATCACAATGACCTCCAGTAATCCCGAGCGCTGGTCCAGAAACAAACATGTCTGGACCATCAACAATACCTCTCTGAATGGCTTTTTTTAATGCAACATCTGTATATCTCCCTGCCCCTACATTTCTTACAGTTGTAAATCCAGCATTTAAGGTTTTTTTAGCGTTTATTACTCCGTATATAGTTGATAAATAAGATGAATCGCTGATGCCCTCATAGCCCTTAGCTTCAGTATTGCCGATTAAGTGCACATGGGTATCCATTAAACCGGGTAAAATGATTATATCTGGAAGGTCGATGACCTCTGCTTTAGTTTTTGAGGCTATATTCTTTCCAATCCTATCAATGATGCCATCTTTAATTAGGATTTCTCCTTTATAAAGCTCACCAGTGTTTACATCAAGAATATAGTTTGGCCTTAATAAAATGTCTGCTGACAAAAAACCTGCCAGGGATATAAAGATGATTAATAAATATCTCATAACTACATGGTGGAGCTACGCGGGATCGAACCGCGGACCTTCTGGTTGCAAACCAGACGCTCTCCCAGCTGAGCTATAGCCCCACGAGGTGATACATTGTACTAAATATAAATTGAAAAGAAATATTAATTATGCGGTTGCATAGGTTATATCTAATCGATGAGAGTCGATATATTCCATATTAAGGCCACTCTGATGTAAACTTCCTAAGCCCCTCAATGGCGAGGGAGCGTCTAATTCAAGGGGATAAAGCTAGTAACTCACAATCAAAGCAACCTTAATTGGAAAACTGATTCACTCTGAGCTACTCCACTGACCTAAACACTTAATAAAGGGATGTGTAGGAGTAGCTCTCGTGATTTAATTATTGAGTTAGAATTTCCTCCTTATTGATATTCTTGTATTCATAGGCTCGCCTACTGAAGCCTGATGAGTACTGTGTGAATGCGGGAAATATAACTCATCGGTTAAGTTCTCAACATTGAATTGAATGCTTAAATCCTCAGAAATATCATAATATGCAGCAAAATCAACTCTTGTGTAATCCGGTAGTATAAGGCCTGGCTTATTATTGCTAATGTTTGATTCGCCTTGTTGAGTAAAGCCTATAGCCCAGCCAAACCTATCATTTACTGCATAAGTAGCAAATAATGAAAGAGTATTATCTGGAATCTCGCGAGGTTCACCACCGGAGCTAGTCTTACCATCTAGGGAACTGTAGCCTAAAGCAACCGATAATCTATCATTTAAATTACCTTTGAGCTCTAGCTCAATACCATCGACTTGTAATCCAACTATTTCTGAGCCCTCGCCTGTTACGCTATCACGTACTGCTTGAGTTTGTTCACTGTCAAAGTAACTCGCTGTAAAACTCAGGTCAGGTGAAATAGCCCACTTCACTCCAACCTCAGTACTTTCAAATACATCTGGGTCTAGTCTTGCAGCGCTTGCTGTGAGCTTTTTAAATTGCTCTCCTGATCTTGGTAAAAAACTTTCGCTGTAACTGAAATATAGTGAAACATTATCTTGGGGCTTGAATATAACTCCAGCACGTGGGGAGAATTCTTCATCTTCTCTAGATTCAGAACTTCCAGCCTTGATATCTCGAACGGTTATATCAAAAGTATCAAGACGTCCACCCAACATTACCTTAATGTTTTCGGTTAAATCTATTTGATCTTGTATGTACAGGGATGTAACTTCAATATCGGACTCTGTTTTGCTCTTTAGTTTAGAAGTAAAGTCAACACTGGTAGCAACCCCAGTTGAATTTACAGTGAAATTCATAGGTCTAGTTACATTAAAGATCTCGTTATCATCACTAGTTGTTATCCAGAAAGTGTCGTAACGAAGATTAGAGTTCTCTGTATCAATAACTTCTGCGCCCAATAATAGAGTATGTGTTGAAGATCCAACTTCAAACTCATTAACTAAATTACCAGAAACAATAAAGTTTTCTCTTTCAGTTGGATCGAAATAACCATCCATTGTAACTAAATTGCCATCATATCCAGATGCATACAAATTACGATACATTTTCTCAAAATCACTAGATTGAACAGATAAGATACCTTTTCTATCCTCTGAAAATTTATGAGTGAGGTTTGCCCGAAAGATTTTTGCCTTCAATGTTGTAAGGTTTATGTCTGGGTCACCAAATACAATCTTTTCAAATGCTTCAACTGGCTCTCCATTAAGTGTTGGGACACCTCTATCAATGAATCTTTCATGATCTGCATATTCATAAGAAAGGTCTAAGGTTGTTTGTGAGCTCACAGCTACCTTCAAAGTTGGATTAAAGCCTAATCGATCACCATCATAGTGGTCCCTATGGTTCTCTAAAGCATCACTATGAAAATTTATACGCATAGCCGCATCATCAGAGGTTTGAAAGTTATAGTCAGCGGCAATATCAGTGGCTCCAAAACTATCAGCACCAAGATCAAATGAGCCAAACTCTTCTCCAAGAACTGCTTTTTTAGTAACTCGATTGATAATACCACCCGTGCCACCTCTACCAAATAGCAATGCATTCGGCCCTCTCAAAACCTCTACCTGCTCAACGTTATATAAAGAACGATAATACTGCACATCGTCTCTGACGCCATCAAGATAAAAATCTGCAGTTGATCTCACGCCTCTAAAGACTACTGAATCACGATGACCTTCGCCCTGTGAAGTGTTTACTCCTGGAGTGTAACGAACAATATCTCCTAATTCTCTAAAGCCTTGTTTGCGAATATCATCATCTGTAACAATGGATACAGATTGTGGTACATCTATAACTGGAACTGGTGTTTTTAATGCATTAACTTGATCAGAGTAAAGAACGTTGCCTTTAACAACAACTTCTTCTATTTCTTCATCGTCTGCTATGACAGCTGGTGAGATGAGAATACCGAGACAAAGAGTTATATAACAAATAAAACTCTTAAATCCTATGGCTTGACTGACCCAAGCATTCTTTGATTTCAAATAAATATCCATATTTTTTCTCCATGATTAAAAATCTCATAGAGGATGAATAGATATATCCTTAATGAGAATGATAATGATAATCATTCTCATTTAGTTTTACAAGTATTATTTGTTCCCTTTTATTGCAAAATAAAGACCTAGAGCAAATAAGAAGATTTGCTCACTCATAAATAATTTTTGAGTGATAAACCAATCGCCATGAGCGAGAATAAATGCGCCTGTCATGATTACAACAACTGCACCCCCGCCCAATCTTGTTATTAGGTGGCCCAAACTGCCTATAAACCCACC
>CAYFFR010000021.1:0-24613 GCA_964342675.1 uncultured Gammaproteobacteria bacterium | reverse complement strand
AATAAGTACTATATGCGCTCCCACTGAGCGCTATATATGGGTCGTTAGCTCAGTTGGTAGAGCAGTTGGCTTTTAACCAATTGGTCACAGGTTCGAATCCTGTGCGACCCACCATACAACAATACGCGATTTTTAAGCGTACACACAATACCAATGAATCTAAATAAGATCTTCAAGGGCTTCTCAATTAATTCTCTTATAGCAGGAATATTCTTTTTTTTAGTACTGTGCTCTTGGTATACCTTAAGACCTGTCAGGAATGAGTTAGCTGTGCAAAATGAAAGTATTATTTTTTACTTATTGTTAGTTGGCGCTTTAGTGATGCTTTTGATTAATCCATTATATTCATGGGTAGCATCTAGAGGTAATCTTAAAACAGTCCTTGTATCAACTTATTCTGTGTTTATAGGAATATGGTTATTGCTTATAGTTTGTTTATACCCACCATTTTTTAATTCTATTGGGATAAATGCAGACCTTATAAGCTCAGTTTGGTTTTCACGATTTTTTTATATATTAGCAAATGTTTTTTCCTTCTTTATAGTTTCAATATTTTGGGTAGTTATTATTAATCTGTTTAGAGGTCCAAGCCTCAAGCTATCTTATGGTGTGATTGCAGCAGGAGGCTCTTTAGGAGCTTATTTTGGAGCTGATATAGCATCAGGATTAGCTTCAACTTTCAATGATTCAGGGCTATTGTTTTATTTATTGACATCATCATTGGTTTTGTTTATTTCTATGATTTTTGGTTTATTGCTGATATATAGATTCAAAAACAATGTTGATTTAAAACCAACTGGTGGTAAGAGTCTGGATGCCATTAGAAATTTAATTACAAACAAAGAGATTAGATCTATAGGGTTGTACATGTATTTATGGACGGCCTTAATGACTATTCACTGGGTAACCTCACTTGGGATTATTAGTGATGGAATCGTATATGAAAGTTATAGAATTATATTTTTTGCAGATTTAGAAAAGGTAGTAATTGTGATTACGGTCTTTACTCAATTCTTTCTTATAAACAATATTATTGATTTTATGGGAAGGAGAAATATTTTAGTAGCATATGGATTTATTTTTTCTTTGGTATTTCTTGGATATTATCTAATCCCAACAGTTAGCCTTGTTTTATTTGTTACAGTATTTTTAAGGTGGTTTGAATATGGTGTTAATAAACCCTCAAGAGAATTAATTTTTAGTGATTTAAAAAAGAATGATAGATATAAGTCAACTGTCTTAGTTGACACATTCAATGTTAGGTTTGGTGATGCTACTGGCGCAGCTTTTGTAACTTTTAGCAAAACTTTAGGCTTACTATTTACAAATATACCTATATTTGCTGTTCCCATTGCAGGGCTTGTATCTTTTTATGGTCATAAATTTGGTGGACTCAAGGAAGATTAAAGTTTTTTTATACTAACCCTTTCTTCTTTTAATCTCATTTATTTTTGTCATGATACTTTCAGATACTTGGAAATTATTTTGGACTAATCTTAGAGCAAACTGCAATTCATTTAATGCATCGTCATACTTACCAATTAAAATAAAATATTCTCCTTTACTGATATGGTATCCCACTATATTTTTTGAAGCCCTTTGAATCTCAGACAATAGCAGCCAAAGCTCAGGCTGTTTATTTTTCTTTAAAAGTTGGTCCCTAAGGATTTGCTCAGCAAACAAATACTCTTTTTTATTTGACAAGATTTTTACTTTCAGAATTGAAGCAGGATAATTATTAGGAGATATCGTTAATATTTGATTTACTACCTCCAAGGCTTTATTTAAATCATCTTGCAAGAAATATATTTCTCCTTCTATAGTTTTAAGAATTAAATTTTTTGGGAAGCTAGATAATAGCTTATCTAATAAATTATTCGCTTTTTCAAATTTCCTATTTTTTGAATAGGTAGTGATTAATGAAACAGTATTCTGTAGATTTTGATTCTTAGAATATAGATCTTCGAAATAACTTTCCGGGCTTGCATTCACATTAAAATACTTAGCTTCTATTCTGCCTTTAATAAATTGATAATCTGGTGAATTTATCTTCCCTCCATCAATCCCACTTTGGTCGGCTGCATTAAATGCATCACTTATTCTAGATGAAGTGACCGGATGACTTAACAAAAATTCTGGAGGAAGATCTCCAGAAAGCCTGCTGATTTTAGACATATTTTCAAACATTTCTCCCATGGATTTTGGATCGTAACCAGCATTAATGAGGTTATTAAAACCAAATCTATCAGCTTCTCTTTCAAATACCCTACTATATCTAAGTTGTTGTTGTGCAAGTGCTGCAGGACCCGCTATAAAAGCTGTTGGATTATTAGTAACAATTGCTAAAGCAATACTTGATATTAGCACTAATGCAGAAGCAATATTTGTATCTTGTCCTCTTAACACTCCTCTAGCAAAATGACGTTGGCTTACATGGGCTAATTCATGGGTAATAACTGATGCAAATTGGGCTTCATTATCTGCATGCAAGAATAATCCAGCATTTATACCAATAACACCTCCAGGAGCTGCAAAAGCATTTAATGATTTGTCATCTATTAATACAACCTTAAATTCTCTATTTTGCACCCTAGATGTTTCAGAAATTCTGTATACAAGAAGTTCAGCAAATTCTTTCACCAGAGGATCATCTATTAAAGGAGCTTGTGCATATATTTGAGTAAGGAAATATTCTCCAATTTGTTTTTCTTGTTCCAGTGACACAACTCCAGAGACTCTATCACCAATTGAGGGTATGTTATTTCTATCTACTTGTGATTTGATATCAGGACTCAATAGACAAAAAAATAATGTAAACACTAAAAGACTATAATCTACATTTTCTTTACTGAACGTTAACATTATTCTATTTTTTCTATTAAGATGTCATATTTAAGACATTATAAGAATTATTATGTTCCAACAGTTAAATAATTTTTTAAAAAGGATTTTTCCAAATGAAGAAACAATCGCTGTTACTCTTCTTATCATATTTACTGTTTTTTTATTATTTTTGTTGGAGGGAATTTTAACTCCATTTTTAATAAGCATAGTATTTGCTTACTTATTAGTGGGAGTTCAATTAAGACTAGAAAGGATCGGAATATCATCAGGATTTGCTCTGACTATTACCTTTGGGATATTTTTATCTTTAGGTGTGGCACTACTCTTGTGGCTAATCCCTTTATTGTATGCCCAAACAAATGAAATATTGAAAGAGATTCCTGTGATGTTTGATGCTTTCAAGGTCACAATTTCGACCATGTCTAACCAATTACCAGGCTCATCTGTGTCACAAGAGATTATCAGTGGAGCTATTGATATTATAAAGAAGACAGTAGAATCAAGCTCTCAAGTTTTTATAGCATATGGAGTTGGAGGCATACAAACTGTTTTTAGTGTAGCTTTAACATTAATTATGCTCCCAATATTAGTTTTCTTTCTATTGTTTGATAGACAATCAGTTATCAATTCTTTTATTTCTATACTCCCCAAAGAAAGATCAATGCTTAATGCAGTATGGCAAGAAATGGATGGGCAGTTGTCTAATTATGTTCGTGGTAAGAGTTTAGAAATTCTTATTGTAGGAGGCGTAGCTGCGATTATCTTTATGGTATTTGGTTTAAAGTATACCGCTGTGCTAGCTGCTTTAGTTGGTTTCTCAGTTTTAATACCATTTCTTGGAGCAATTCTTGTAACAATCCCAGTGATGTTTGTTGGTTTTGTTCAGTTTGGTTTTAGCTTTGAATTGTTGTTGCTTTTTGGTTCTTATACTATTTTACAAATGTTAGATGGTTATTTATTGGTTCCAATCCTTTTTTCTGATGCTGTCAAACTACATCCTTTTATGATTATTCTAGCAGTCTTTGTTTTTGGGGGATTATTTGGTTTTTGGGGCGTTTTCTTTGCAATACCGATAGCTACCTTTATTAAGGCTCTATGGAATTCGTGGCCCTCAAGCAGTAGTTAACAAAAAATACCTATTTAATTTTATTTAATAAATCCTTTGCAGTCTGGAGCACTTCATCAACATGACCTTTCACTTTAACGGATCTCCATTCTTGTAAGACTTTACCCTTAGAGTTAATGAAAAATGTACTTCTATCAACTCCCATATATTGTTTTCCATACATTGATTTCATCTGCATTACATCAAAAGCTTTACACATCTTCTCATCAGGATCTGAGATAAGCTCAAAAGGAAAAGACTGTTTAGATTTAAAATTTTCATGCGACTTTAATGAGTCTCTAGAAACACCAAAGATTTCAATATTTAAGGATTGAAATTTTTTATAGTTGTCTCTAAATTCTTGACCTTCAGTAGTGCATCCTGGGGTTGAGTCTTTTGGATAGAAATATAGTATTAAATTTTTTCCGAGGTGGCTTTCATTACTCACTATTATTTCGTTAGTTGCCTCCTGTTTAAATTTAGGTACGGTTTTTCCCTCTAGATTTTTTGCCATTTTTATTCCTTTTTTGTGTATAGTCTATTCTTTACTTAATCCCAAAATGATGCAAGAGTTAAAAGGAAGTTTTGTAGCTTTAGTGACACCAATGAAAGAGAGTGGTGCAGTAGATTATCAGGCACTTAACTCGTTAGTTGATTGGCATATAAAATCTGGAATAAATGGCATTGTTTCTGTGGGAACAACGGGCGAGTCTGCCACTCTTAATTTTGATGATCATATTAAGGTCATGACAAATACTTTCAAATATATTAATTCTAGGTGTATTGCAATTGCAGGCACTGGTGCAAACTCAACCCAAGAAGCTCTTGACCTTTCAAAAGCTGCTAATAAGATTGGTTATGACTATTGTTTATCAGTTACTCCATACTATAACAAGCCAACTCAAACGGGATTAATTAAGCATTATGAGACGATAGCAGATGCAGTTGATATAGCACAGATTCTCTATAATGTGCCCTCAAGAACTGCTTGTGATCTATTGCCCCAGTCAGTTAGGCACTTATCTAAACATCCAAACATAGCTGGAATTAAAGAGGCTATAAATACAAAAGAGCGGTATATCGAACTGATAAATCTTAGCAAGGAAATCAAAGAGAAATTTTATGTACTGTCAGGAGACGATTCTACGTTTTATGATTTAATGGTTGCAGGTGGAGATGGTGTCATTTCAGTGGCTGCAAATATTGTGCCTAAGACGATTGTAGAAATATGTAATTTAATTACTGAAAATGACTATGATGCTGCAAAGGAAGCTAATAAAAGCATAGAGGATTTATATGATTTACTTTTTATTGAATCAAACCCAATTCCAGTTAAATGGATTTTGTATAAGATGGGAAAAATTGAATCAGGGATCCGCTTACCTCTAACATTATTAGATGAGAATTTTCATGAAGAAACACTATCAGAGATGATAAAATTAAAAATATTATGAATTTTAAGCATACATATATTTTGCTATTCGTTTGCATGACTGGGTGCTCTTATATTTCAGGTCCTGAAGGACTATTCCCTGATACTAGTAAAGATTTTTTTGATGAGACAATCTCAGATGATATAGATCTTTCCGGAACAGATCTTATGATTGATACTGATAATCATTATCCTGTTTTAGAATCAAGTGAATTTCAGACTGAGCCTCTAGACATACCTCGACCAAGACAAATCTTTTCATCCGGTCAGACTAAGCAAGTTCAATTAAGAAGGTTGGGTGAGTTATTGTGGGTTTATGTTGAAGCTTTACCTTCTACGTCATGGCCCATCACTAAATCGTTTTTAGAAACATCAAATTATAATCTCATCAATGCTGATCCAGAGACTGGGATCATTTTGGTTGAGTATGAAAGAGATATTCTTATGAAGATAGCTGTAGAGCATGGGATTAAGGAGGCTTCAACCGAAGTTTTTATGTCTTTCCAGTCAAAAGATGGTTCTGAATTAACTGATGATCTTTGGGTTGATAAATCTCAAGAAGAATTAAAACTATTAGTCCAATATATGGCAGATTCAGTTGATTCTTTTAGTGGAACTTCTTTAGCTGCTCAAGCACTTAATGATAAAAAAAAGACAAGGATATTTAATTTAGAAGATGAAACAGTAATTGAGCTCGATTTGGGTTTTGATCGTGCCTGGTCAGCAGTGAGCAGGGCTTTAGAAGAGGGCAAGATTATTACTAATGATAAAAATAGAGCAGAGGGCTTTTTTTTAGTCTCCTATGTTGATTCAGATGATGAAGGCGGATGGTTCTCTTTTTTAAATTTTCGAAGCGAAGATTCTTCATCATTAGAATTGAGTGGAGATGCTGATTATAAGATAATAGTGAAGATGAAAGGCAAGAAAACAAACATCTATGCTGAGTCACTTAAGTCAGATAATAAAGATGCTGAGGCATTACTATCAAAGATTAATGAACTATTAAGTTAAGAATGGAAAAAAAGAAAGAAATTGCTTCTGGTAAAGCTAAGTCAATGTATACCACCGAAGATCCTAAATACCTTGTGATGGAGTTTAGAGATGATGCATCTGCATTTGATGGCAAGAAAAGGGCATCCCTAGAGAATAAAGGGAAGGTAAATAATCAATTTAATGCATTTGTTATGGAGTTTTTGGCCTCTAAGAATATTAAGACACATTTTTTGGAACTACTATCTAGCAATGAATCGCTGGTTTACAGCTTGGATATGTTTCCTATTGAATGTGTTGTTAGGAATAGAGCAACTGGCTCTCTATGTAAGAGACTAGGTATCGAGGATGGACTAATTTTAGAACCGCCTTTATTTGAATTTTTTCTTAAAGATGATGATCTAGGCGATCCATTAATCAATAGCAATCATATTATTTCTTTTGGATGGGCCTCACAAGAAGATCTTGAGGTTATGAAATCAATCAGTTTGGAAGTAAACAAAATACTTGTAGACTTCTTTTCAAAAGCTAATTTATTGCTCATAGATTTTAAACTGGAGTTTGGCAAATATAATAATGAAATATTGCTTGCAGATGAATTTACTCCTGATGGTTGCCGACTTTGGGATAAAGATACATTAACTAAGATGGATAAAGATCGCTTTAGACAGGATTTAGGCAATGTTATCGAAACTTATGGTGAAGTAGCAGATAGATTAGGCATTAAGATAAAACTTGACTAATTTACTCAAGTATTCATAATACACCCATGAAATTAACTACTAAGAGCCGTTATGCTATTAACGCGCTTACAGAATTATCAAATCTATCTTCAAATGGCCCTGTAGCCTTAAAAGATATAGCAAACAGACAAAATATTGAAGTTACTTATCTCGAGCAGCTTTTTCGGAAACTAAGAATCGCTGGCATTGTAAAAAGTATAAGAGGCAGGCAAGGAGGATATGTATATGCTTATGATCCAGAGACAATATCTATTAAACAAGTCATGGATGCGGTTGATGAGAACTTAGATGCAACAAATTGTAAGGGTTCTACAACTTGTTTTTCTGGTCAAGAGTGTAGCTCTCATAAGCTATGGCATGAATTAAATACAGTCGTTAAGGATTTTTTAAGCAATGTATTTATTGATCAACTTGCAAAAGATAAAAGCAGATCTAGTATCAGCCTGAGAGAGATTCATTCATGAGTAAACTGCAGTTACCTATATATTTAGATTATGCTTCAACTACTCCTGTTGATCCTAGAGTGGCTAAAAAGATGTCTGATCATTTAACATTAAGTGGTGCTTTTGGCAATCCAGCGTCTAGATCTCATAAATATGGATGGAAGGCTGAAGAGGCAGTTGAAGAGGCCCGTTCCCATGTTTCCAATCTTGTAAATTGTGATCCTCGCGAAATTGTCTGGACTTCTGGAGCAACAGAAGCTGATAACTTAGCAATAAAAGGTGTAGCAAAATTCTATGAGTCAAAAGGCAAGCATATTATCACTTCTAAAATTGAGCATAAGGCAGTATTAGATCCTTGTAGGCAGTTAGAGAGAGATGGTTTTGAGGTGACATATTTAGACCCAGATCCTGGGGGCTTTATATCGTTAGATTCTATCAAAGAAGCCATTAGACCAGACACAATTTTAATTTCTTTAATGCATCTAAATAATGAGTTGGGCACAATCAACAATATTAAGGAAATAGGAGAATTTTCAAGAGAAAGAGGAATTTTTTTTCATGTAGATGCAGCTCAAAGTACAGGCAAAATCGATATTGATTTAAATGAACTTGCTGTTGACCTCATGTCTTTTTCAGCACATAAGACTTATGGACCAAAAGGTGTAGGAGCATTATTTGTTAGAAGAAAACCAAGAGTTAGGATTGAAGCACAAATTCATGGCGGGGGCCATGAGCGCGGGATGCGATCAGGAACTTTAGCTACACATCAGATTGTAGGTATGGGCGAAGCTTTTAGGTTAGCAAAAGATGAAATAACTTCAGATCGTCAACATATTTCTAAGCTCCATGAGTCTTTTCTTAAGGAAATCAATTCAATTCAAGAAATTTATTTAAATGGTGATTTGCATAACAAAGTTCCTAATATTATTAATGTAAGTTTTGCATATATAGAGGGTGAATCCTTAATTATGGCATTAAAAGATATTGCTGTTTCATCTGGTTCAGCTTGTACGTCTGCAAGTTTAGAGCCCTCATATGTCTTAAGGGCTTTAGGAAGAGAGGATGAATTGGCGCATAGCTCAATAAGATTTTCCTTTGGTAGATTCACTACTAAAGAGGAAATTGACTATACGTTATCAATTATTGGTAAATCTGTTGAACGCTTAAGAGAGCTCTCTCCTTTATGGGAGATGTATCTTGACGGAGTTGATTTAGGTAAAGTGGAATGGAAGGTAGATTAATTCTTAGAGGGAGGGAATTATGGCATATAGTAAAAAGGTTATAGATAAATTTGAAAATACATTAAAGGAACCCAAAAAGTTCAATGTTGGAAGGTTTGATCCCAATGAACTTAATGTTGGCACTGGTATGGTAGGAGCTCCAGCATGTGGTGATGTCATGAAATTGCAAATCAAATGCAAAAAACAAGGCAATAGTCATGTTATTAGAGATGTAAAATTTAAAACATATGGTTGCGGTTCTGCGATCGCGTCATCCAGTGAATTAGTAGAAATGTTAATAGGCAAAACCTTAGAGGAAGCCAGAAAAATTAAGAACAAGGATATAGCAGAGGCTTTAGAGTTGCCTCCTATTAAAATCCATTGTTCTGTTCTAGCTGAAGACTCAATTAAACAAGCAATAGAGGATTATGAAGCAAAACAATGATGCTATAAAAAAGCATAAACCAAGCATTTTAGAGTTTTCTGATAAAGCAATAGCTCATTTTCAAAAACAATTAGCTACTAAGCCAGCAAGCACCTCAATTAGAATTGGTGTCCAAGAGGCTGGTTGTTCAGGATATGAGTATTATTTTAAGTACGAAAATAATCAACACGCTAATGATAAAGGGTTTAGCTTTGATGGTTGTCTTATATTAGTGGATCAAGATAGCCTGAACCTACTTAAGGGAAGCTTAGTAGACTATGATGATGATGAATTTAATAGCGGTATTAAATTTCATAATCCTAATGCAAAAGCTGTTTGTGGTTGTGGTGAAAGTTTTACCATAGATTAGATCAAGTTTTTCTAACCTCAAAGCATGGCCAAGATAAAGTTTCTTCCTCACTACGAAATATGTCCTAATGGAGCTGAAATAGATACTCAGGAAGGTGAATCAATTTGCGAAGCAGCTTTAAGAAATAAAATTAAAATTGAACATGCTTGTGAAATGTCATGTGCTTGTACAACATGTCACATTGTTGTAAGAAAAGGTTTTCAAGCATTGAGTGAAGCAAGTGAAGATGAAGAGGATTTATTAGATAAAGCATGGGGTTTAGAACCTAATTCGAGACTTAGTTGTCAAGTTATTCCAGGCGATGATGGAGAATATGAGGTTGAACTTCCAAAATATACTATAAATCAAGTATCTGAGGATCACTAATATGAATCTAGATTGGATTGACGTCACTGATATAGCAATTGAGTTATTTGAGATATTTCCTGATGTAGACCCTCAATGGATTAGTTTTCCAGACTTACATCAAAAAATATTGTCATTAGATAATTTTATTGGAGAACCCAATAGGTCTAATGAAAAAATTTTAGAAGCTATACAGCAAGCATGGATAGAAGAATATAAATAAGTCACTTATAATGCGCATTCTTTAGGAGATAAGGATGGAAATTGAAAGAACATTATCAATTATTAAGCCAGATGCAACATCAAGAAATATTATTGGTCAGATAATTACAAGATTTGAGGATAATGGCTTAAAAATTATTGCTGCAAAACTTATTTATCTAAATAAAGATCAAGCAGAAAGCTTCTATGCAGAGCATAAAGATAAAGCTTTTTTTAAAAACTTGGTGCAATATATGACTTCAGCACCAGTGTTAATTCAAGTTCTTGAAGGCAAAAATGCAATTGAAAAAAATAGAGCATTAATGGGATCAACCAACCCTTCGGATGCTGCTCCTGGAACGATCAGAGCTGATTTTGCTCAATCTATTGATGCAAATGCCGTACATGGCTCTGACTCAACAAAAAGTGCTGATCGAGAGATTAAATTCTTTTTTGATAAAAAAGAGATTTTTTAAAAGAGTGTCTACAAATAAAGTTAATTTAATTGGATTGAACAAGTCTCAGCTAGAGAATTTTTTCTTTTCTATTAATGAACCAAGTTATCGAGCTCAACAACTTCATAAATGGGTGCATCAGAAGGGTTGTTTAACATTTCAAGATATTACAGACTTTAGCAAAGATCTTAGAAATAAATTAGATGAAGTAGCTTTACTTAAGACACCAGACATTGTTGATTTCAAGATTTCAAAAGACAAAACTATAAAATATCTTCTAAAGCTAGGTTCTGGTTCTATTATTGAGATGGTCCGTATACCTGATGTTAATAGGGTCACTTTGTGTATATCTTCTCAGGTAGGATGCGCGCTTCAATGCACATTTTGCGCAACCGGAGCTCAAGGATTTGAAGCCAATCTAGATGCACATGAAATTATTAGCCAGATTTGGTTAGCTAATTTTTATCAGAAAGGATACAGGCCTGTAACTAATGTGGTATTTATGGGTATGGGAGAACCTCTACTCAACTTTATTCCAGTCACAAATAGCATCGATTTGATGCTTGATCAAAATGCCTATGGATTATCTAAAAGGAAAATAACATTAAGCACATCTGGAATAGCTCCAGAAATAATAAAGTTTGGAGAAACTACAGATATCTCATTGGCAGTATCTTTGCATGCACCAAATGATAATCTTAGAGATATTTTGGTACCAGTGAATAAAAAATACCCGCTGAAAATATTGATCGAAGCTTGCAAGAGTTATTTAAAGAATCAACACAAAAAAAAGACTATCACGGTAGAGTATATAATGATTAGAGATGTTAATGATCAGTTTGATCATGTTAAAGAGCTGTGTAAAATACTATCGAACATTTCATGCAAAGTTAACCTTATTCCATTTAATAGTTTTGAGGGGTGTGAGTATAAGCAATCAACAGAGGAGCAAATAAAATTATTTAAAGACTACCTTATTGATAAGGGATTTATAACAACTATAAGAGTAACAAGGGGCGATGAAGTTGATGGTGCTTGTGGTCAGTTGGCAGGCCACTTAATCAATGGAATAAAGAGTAAGAAAAAGAATGCAATTAAAGTTAATGTAATTAAGTAATATGAGAACCGCAGCCCTAGCTAAGATTGGAAAAACTTTCATAAATGAAAGAACTAAAAGAAATCTTTCCATTGAAGATGTTCAAAATAAAATACATATAAGTAAGAGCTATCTAATAGGAATTGAGTCTGGTGATTATGCAGTTTTTCCTGCAAGAATCTTTGCAAAATCATATTTTGATCAGTATGCAAAATTTCTTAATTTAAATATCACATTTACAGATTCATATTATGGGTTGAAAGAAAATAATAAAAGAACACATCAAGAACTTTCTCACAGTACAAAAAATCAATCACAAAATGCAGATCAGAATGCATCAAAATTATCTAAAGTAATGACTGCTTGTTTTGTTATAGTTACGTTAATTATATTAAGCATAATGATCTACTTATACCTAATCAAAGAACCATTTAATAAATCCTATAGTGCCCCATTGGAAATACCAAGCGATACCAATCAAGCTCAAATATTTATTTTCAATCAAACCTATAGTTATCATGAATAGTATTGTCTCATCTAGAAAAAAAACTAATTTAGTTAGGGTTGGGGATGTTTTGGTTGGAGACAATCAACCTATTAGTGTTCAATCTATGACTAATACAAATACCGAAGATATTGGTTCAACTGTGAATCAGATTCATGACTTGTCCACTGCTGGCGCTGATATCGTTCGAGTATCTGTACCTAATGATGAAGCAGCATCTGCTTTTAAGAAAATAAAGAAACAAGTTGATGTGCCTCTTGTTGCAGACATACATTTTGATTATAAGATTGCTTTAGCAGTAGCAGATACAGCAGACTGTTTAAGGATAAATCCTGGCAATATAGGTAAGGAAACTAGAGTAAAAGAAATTATTAATGCAGCCAAAGATAATGGAGTTCCAATTAGAGTTGGTGTTAATGCTGGCTCATTAGAAAAAGATCTTCAAAGGAAATATGGAGAACCAAATTCCGATGCACTAGTTGAGTCAGCCATGAGACATGTCGACATTTTAGATAAACATAATTTTGAAAATTTTAAATTAAGTCTTAAGGCATCAAACATAGATATGACAGTAGATAGTTATAGAAAAATCTCTGCATTAGTTGACCAACCATTACATCTAGGTATCACTGAGTCTGGAAGCTTGAGATCTGGATCTGTCAAGTCCTCTATTGGAATTGGCATGTTGTTGACTGAAGGTATTGGAGACACGATCAGAGTTTCATTAGCCTCAAATCCAATAGATGAAGTCAAGGTTGGTTGGGATATTTTAAAGAGTTTAAATTTAAGAAGTAGAGGTGTAAAGATCGTTGCTTGCCCAAGCTGCTCTCGTCAGAACTTTGATGTTATTTCTGTTGTTAATGAACTCGAATCAAGATTTGAAAACATTTCAGATGATATAGAAGTTGCGATTATTGGTTGTTATGTTAACGGTCCAGGGGAATCAAAAGCAGCTCAAATAGGTTTGACAGGAGCATCACCCAAGAACTTACTTTACATTAATGGTGAACCTGCAAGAAAAATCTTAAGCGAAGATATTGTTAATGAGATAGAGCAAGAAGTAAGAGAGTTTATTAATAAAAAAAGAATATCAAAATCGAGTGATATAATTACAACAGGTTAGATATGATATTTAAATCTCTTAGAGGCATGAGAGATCTTTTTCCTGAAGATCTGCAAAAACTAAAGTTTCTTGAGCATGCTTTTGAGAAAGTATTTAACAGGTTTAATTTTCAAGAGATCAGAGTTCCAATTCTAGAGTATTCTGAGTTATTCCATAGGACAGTAGGAGAATCTTCAGACATTGTTAATAAAGAGCTATATTCTTTCCCAACAAAAAAAGAAAACCAGACTATTTCTTTAAGACCTGAAGGCACTGCTGGTGTGATCAGGGCTGCCATAGAAAAAAAGATAGATAACAAACAATCAAAATTTTGGTATCTAGGACCTATGTTTAGATATGAACGACCTCAAAAAGGACGTTACAGGCAATTTCATCAGGCAGGTATTGAGTACTTAGGTTATAAAGAAGGTCACGCTGAATTAGAATGTTTTGACCTGATCATTAGATTGCTAGATTCAATTAATATATCAGACGATTATAAAATTAGGTTGAATCATTTGGGGGATGCTGAAACTAAAGCACGATATTCATTAGAACTTATCAATTATTTAGAAAAATTTAAGAATGAATTATCGAATCTTGAGCTAGAAAGATTATCAAAAAACCCTCTAAGAGTTCTTGATTCAAAAGATCCCAATACTTTAAAGATTCTTGAAGAAGCTCCAAACTACCAAAAATTTTTAAATAAAGATAGTCAATTAATGGTTGAAAAAATAATTGAAAGTATTGGGGATCATTCAAATATAATTGTTGATGCGCGGCTTGTAAGAGGACTGGATTATTATTCAGGAATAGTATTTGAAGTGGTAAGCGATAGCCTTGGTGCTCAGGATGCATTCATGGGGGGAGGTAGATATGATCAGTTATGTGAGGATTTAGGAGGAAAACCTCTTCCAGCACTAGGCTTTGCAATTGGCTTAGAGAGATTAATAGAGCTTATGCCTTCTCCTAAAAAATCCTCAAAAAAGCTATTTATAGTAAATATGACTAGTAAAACATCTTATTATCCATTTAAAATAGCCAACCAGTTAAGAACTTTAGATACTGAAATAATCTTAGAGCATTTAGAGCCTGACAGTAGTATTAAATCTCAACTCAGACGAGCCGATAAAGAGGGTGGTAATGTAGCTATTATTATTGGTGATGATGAGGAAAAGAATCAGAATGTGATCTGGAAAGATTTAAGGTCTGATCAACAGCAAGAGTCAATTGATATTGCTGAATTAATTGAAAAATATAGAAAATTATAAGTAAACATTAAGTAGGGAATTAAATCATGGTTGAATATAGATCTGACGAAGAAAGACTATCTTCTATAGCATTATTTTTTAATAGAAATCGATCAGTCATTATTTTGATAACTATTGCTTGTATTTCATTAGCATCATTCTTTTCAATAACTAAATATTTTGAGAATACTAGGAATAGTGCAGCATATGAAATCTATGATCAATGGATAGATATTATATCTAACCCAGACATCGATCTGAACGAACAAGCTCAAGCAAACCAACTATTCAAGCAGCTGTATGAAGAATATTTAGATACGGGCTTTGGTCAGATAGCTTTAATCATTCGTTCTTCCAATCTTGCAGAAAATAAAAATCTTGATGAAAGTTTACAGCTTCTATATAGGCTTAAAGATAATACAGATGGTTTTTTTGGTAATGAGCTCTTCAATCTCATAGCAAGGATTGGAATAGCACGCATTGAAATTTCATTGGGCAATTATCAAAACGCTATTGATTCATTAGAAGGGGTTAAGATTGAATCAGATAACCCAATGATTCCTCATCTTTTAGGAGATGCTTTAGCAGGACTTAACAAATTTGAAAGCGCTTTAGATCATTATAAACAAGCTTTAGAAATATCGACTCTTGAAGAGGAAAAAACAATTATTAACTATAAAATAATGCAATTAAATACAAAATAGATATGAAGCAATTAAGTTATATTTTTATATTAGTTTTTACCTTAAACAGTTGTTCAACTCTTAATTTCTGGTCATCTGATGAAGAGGACTTTGATGAACCTCGATCCCTCCAAGAGATTAAAGAAGAAAAAGATATTAATGTTTTATGGAGTAGAAACCTAAAATCTAATAATGAGTTAGGTAATTTTAATCCAGGTTTTTTTGGAGATTCAATTAGTATTATTGATGAGAATGGAGTGTTTAGGTCCTTTAATAGATTAACTGGAAAACCGCTTACAAAAATTAAACTAGAAAAAAATGTTAGTACTTCAATCACAATTGGTTTTGGTAAGTTTGTTTTTTCTGATTTAGATGGAATAGTGTATTGCTACGATCTAGATAGTTTCAATTTATTATGGGATTTTGATTCTGGTGCAGAAGTGCTTGCTTCACCAGCCATTGATGCTAAGGCTGTTGTTATTCATAATTCAGCAGGAGAGCTAATTGCGATCGATACTAATAACGGACAGAAGATGTGGTCTTATAGATCTCAACTTCCAAATCTGACTATTAGAGGAAATAGTGTCCCAGTTATTATCGATGACCAAGTATATGCATCCTTTGATAATGGAAGATTGAATGTTTTCAATCTTGATTCAGGATATTCTTTATGGGGAGGACCTATATCCTATAAAGAGGGCTCATCTGAACTAGAGAATCTTATTGATGCAGATTCAAGTCCAATTATTCAAAATAACTTTATCTTTGCTGTTAACTATCAAGGGAACATAACTGCATTTGATAACACGCAAAAAAGACCTATATGGAATTATAAGGCCTCATCTTTTCATTCACCTCTTTTTGTTAGAGGAGTATTAGTAGTGGCTCAAGATACTGGTTCAATTCTTTCATTTTCAGCTAATACACTTCAAGAATCATGGGAAAATGAGGAGTACCTTAGAAGGTCTTTATCGAATCCAATTAGTTTAGATGGCAACATCTATGTAGGTGATATTGAAGGCTACATCCATATTATTAATCCATTAAATGGAAGAACAATTGGTAGAAAAAAAATTACAAGACAACCGATTAAATCAATCTTTAAAAGAGGTTCTGTGCTCTATGTATTAGATGCAAATCTTAGGTTAATTGCTATTAGTTGATATGATAACTTTCAATGATTTCTTCAGTAGCTATAATTGGCCGACCTAATGTAGGGAAGTCTTCCTTATTTAATAAACTGACTAAATCTCGATCAGCGATTGTATCTAATTCACCTGGCGTTACAAAAGACAGAAATATTGGTTACTTAACCGTTGATGATAATAGATATTTAATTATAGACACTGGTGGTATTGGTCAACGAGATGACCAACTTGATAATTTAGTCTCTGAACAAGCTTGGGTTGCTGCTAAAGAAAGTAACTTGATTTTGTTTATTGTAGATGGATCAGAAGAATTAACTGCTCAAGATCATGAGATCCTGAAGCAGATTAGAAAGTTAGGTAGCAATTTTTATACGGTTATAAATAAAGCTGACATTAAATCTCAGTCATATGCTAAATCAGATCTATTAAAGAGTGGGATTTCGAATCTCTTGAATGTTAGCGCCGAACACTCTATAGGTATTAATGATTTAAAAGCAATTATTCAGGAGAACATAGAACCTATAGATTCTGAAATTAATAATAATGAAGCAGATATTAGGGTTGCTATAATTGGTAGGCCTAATTCAGGTAAATCTACATTTATTAATTCAGTGACAGGTACAAATAGATTATTAGTGTCAGATTTACCAGGGACAACGATTGATAGTATTGAAGTCCCGCTAAAAACAAATGACCATCATTTAGTAATGATTGATACAGCGGGAATTAGAAGAAAGAATAGACAAAATAGGAGTACTGAATATTTTTCTTATGTTAAAACCCTAGATGCAATTCATAAATCTAATATTGCACTGCTTTTTATTGATGCAACTTTGAATTTAGTGGATCAAGATTTACGTATTTTAAATTTAGCTAAACTTGAAGGTAAGCCCATAGTCTTAGTTATGAATAAGATGGATAAAATTACAAAGTCATTAGAACAAGAAATTTTTTCCAATCAAATATTTGAAAATCCAATATTACAGAATACTCAAGTCGTCAAGATATCTGCTCTAACTGACAAGAAATTTACTTATTTACTAAATACGATTATTGCCACTCATGACAGATCATCTCAAAGATTTTCTACCTCAAAATTAAACAATCTTTTAACAAAAGCTAAATCTAAACCTAATATTTTCTCAGTGTCAGGGAAGAGCATTCAGATCAAATATATCCATTTTGGACGCAATTATCCAACAACGCTTATTCTGCACTCAAATCATCCAAGCTCTAAAATACCAGGAAATTTAAAGCGGTACCTAAGAAATTTTTTTTATGAACATTTAGATCTTAAAGGAGTTGAATTAAGCTTAATATTTAAAAAAGCTACCAACCCTTACAAAAATAAAAAGAATGAGCTTAATACTAGACAACTTAAAAAGAAGAAACGACTTTTAAAGCATAGAAAAACATCTAAAAAATGACATTAATGTTAAATATAGAAGTATAATTTTTATAAGACTTATTATAAAAAATTAACAAATGTCTACAAAAAAGTTAGATCGTCCAGTCAACATTAATTTATTGAAAATACGTCTTCCTCTATCTGCATTTGTATCAATTACACATAGACTAAGCGGCATTCTTACTTTCTTCTTAGTATTGCCAGTAATCGGTTATTTGTTGTCAATTATGCTTGAGAGCGAATTATCCTATACAAGACTTATAGACTCATTTAATGATAGTTATTTATTGAGGACATTTGTTCTATCTTTAGTCCTTATATTTCAATACCATGTCTTCACTGGCGTTCGTCACATACTTCAAGACTTTCATATTATTGGTGATAGCCTAGCTTCATCACATAAATCTGCAGTTATCACTATCATTATTTTTTTAGTAAATGCCACGATTTCCATTTGGTTAGTTATATGAACTTAGGAAAAAGTTTATGGTATTTACAAAGGTATAGCGCTGTTTATTTTTTAGTTTTTTTAGGATATTTGGAATTTCAATTTTGGACTGAGCGATTAAATTTTGAGGTAATGGTTTCTGATCCTATATTTATAAGCTCTATTATTATTTTTATTGTTTTGGCATGTTTGCATGGGTTTATTGGTTTATGGACTGTCGGGACAGATTATCTTACAACAAGAACTTTAGGTTTTTTATCATCTAAATTAAGTGTTCATGCAAAAGTAATTAGAAAAATTTATGAATTCTTTTTTTTAGCAGTTGGAATATTGACCTTAGTTTTATATTTATCAATTTTTTGGTTTTGATATGAAAATTTATAATGCATCAAATATTAAATCTATAGAGTTTGATGCTTTAATAATTGGTGGTGGAGGATCGGGTATGCGAGCTTCACTTGAACTTGCAAAGTCAGGACTTTCTACAGCAATAGTATCTAAGGTATTTCCAACTCGATCACATACTGTTTCTGCTCAAGGTGGAATAACTTGTGCAATCCAAAGTGCAGACCCCAAAGATGATTGGAGGTGGCATATGTTCGATACGGTTAAAGGATCAGACTATATTGGTGATCAAGATGCTATTGAATATATGTGTTCCGAAGGTCCTAAAGCTGTTTTTGAGCTTGAACATATGGGATTACCATTTTCACGAATTGAAAATGGAAGAATTTATCAAAGACCTTTTGGGGGACAATCAAAAGATTTTGGCAAAGGTGGTCAGGCTGCTAGAACTTGTGCAGCGGCTGATAGAACGGGCCATGCACTCTTACATACTTTATATCAAAATAACATAAAAGAGGGAGCTAATTTTTTAAATGAGTGGTTTGCAGTAGATTTAGTTCTGAACCACGCAAAAGAGGTAACCGGAGTAATAGCGTTTTCAATAGAATCAGGTGAAGTAGCCTATTTAAAGTCGCAAGCAACGATTTTAGCTACCGGTGGAGCTGGCCGCATCTATGCTTCTACGACCAATGCATTAATTAATACCGGAGATGGTCTTGCAATGGCTCTAAGAGCAGGCTTTCCTGCACAGGATATGGAGATGTGGCAATTTCATCCAACAGGTATTCACGGAGCTGGCTCATTGGTAACTGAAGGTTGCCGAGGTGAAGGAGGCTATTTAATTAATGCTGATGGCGAGAGATTTATGGAAAGATATGCTCCAAATGCAAAAGATTTAGCTGGAAGAGATGTAGTTGCTAGATCTATGGTGCTAGAGGTTATAGAGGGTAGAGGCTGTGGTCCCGAACAGGACCATGTTCTTTTAAAGTTAGATCACCTAGGAGAAGACGTTTTGAGTACAAAATTACCTGGTATTTGTGAATTATCTAAAACGTTTGCTGGAGTCGATCCAGTTTATGAACCAATTCCTGTAGTTCCAACTTGCCATTATATGATGGGCGGCTCACCAACAAATATCCATGGGCAAGCTCTCGATTTCAGAAATAATAAAGATCAAGTGATACCAGGTTTATTTTCTGTTGGTGAAGCAGCATGCGTGTCAGTGCATGGGGCAAATCGACTAGGAGGAAACTCTCTATTAGATTTAGTTGTTTTTGGAAGAGCAGCAGGAAAATTTATTAATGAGGACATTAAATCTGGTGGAGGCATTACTGCAGCCTCTAAAGATGACATTGAACAATCTCTAGACAGAATGAATAGATTAAATGAGTCATCTTCTGGATATGAAGTAGGCAAGGTCAAAAAAGAGCTACAAGATATTATGCAAAAATACTTTGGTGTTTTTCGTCGCGGTGAATTTATGGAAAAAGGGGTTAGCTCTTTAGAGGAGATAAGAGATAAAACAGAAAACTTACTTCTAGCAGATAAAAGTGATGCATTTAATACTAACAGAGTAGAAGCAATTGAATTACAAAATCTTCTAGAAGTTGCTGAGGCAACAGCCATTTCAGCGATGTTAAGAACTGAAAGTAGGGGTGCACATGCGCGTGATGATTTTCCGGATAGAGATGATAATGGTTGGTTGTGTCATTCAATATATCACCCCACTAATAAATCATTAGAAAAAAGACAAGTGAACCTTCTTCCAAAATCCATTAAACCGTTTCAACCAGAAGCCAGGTCTTATTGAGATATATTGATGCTAAAAATAAGTATATATAGATATAATCCTGAGCAGGATAAGTTTCCTTATCTTCAGTTATTTGAAATAGAGAACCCAAAACGAGAAATCATGGTCTTGGATCTATTAAATATTCTGAAAGAAAAGGACCCTACTCTGTCTTACAGACGATCTTGTCGTGAAGGAGTATGCGGTTCAGATGGAATGAGTATTAATGGTAAGAACGGATTAGCTTGCATAACCCCTTTATCGGAGGTATTAAGAGGGAATAGGCTGGAATTGAGACCCCTCCCAGGCTTACCTGTTATTAGGGATTTAGTTGTAGATATGACCGAGTTCTACAATCAATATGAAAAAATTAAACCTTTTTTACAAAATGATGAGCCTAACCCCATCCAAGAAAGACTTCAATCTCCTAATGATAGAGATAAGTTAGACGGATTATACGAATGTATTTTATGCGCTTGTTGTTCCGCGAGTTGTCCTTCCTTTTGGTGGAATCCTGATAAATTTGTTGGACCCGCTGCTTTACTTCAAGCTTATAGATTTATCGCAGATACTAGAGATACAAGAACTGAAGAAAGATTGGAATCTTTATCAGATCCTTTTAGTGTCTATCGATGCCATGGGATTATGAACTGCGTAAGTGTGTGCCCAAAGGGATTAAATCCTAATCAAGCAATAGGAGAAATTAAGAGTTTCTTGTTAAGCAATAGAAATAAGAATAATGAAATCATAACAACCGATAAAGATAATTAGACAAATATGACTAATATGTCAGAATTTTTAAATACTTCTCATACCACTGGAGGGAATTCAAGCTATTTAGAAAACCTATTTGAAGCATACATCAGCAACCCTAGCGACATTCCTGATGATTGGAGGCTATACTTTGATTCATTACCTAATAATGAATATAGTCAAAAAGATATTTCTCATGCTGAGATCATCGAAAGATTCAAACATCAAAGACGTTCACGAACTAATCCAGACCTAACACATCCAATAAATGAAAAACAGATCAGAGTAATTCAACTGATCCAGGCATATAGAAACAGAGGTCATCAAAAAGCAAACATAGACCCTCTTAGATTACAGCAAAGAGATAATTGTGAAGAGCTAGATTTACAATACCACGGATTAAATAAAGATGACTTAGATAAGATTTTCCATACCGACACTCTTAATATAAATCAAGAAAATGCTTCCTTAAAAGAGATAATGGAGAGCCTGGAAAAGATATATTGTAATACTCTAGGTATTGAATATAACTACATTACTAATCATCAAGAAAGATCATGGTTTCAATCAAGATTGGAGCCAAAAATTGGGAATATAAACTTTAGCAATGACGAAAAGATTTATATTTTAAAAAGATTAGGTGCCGCAGAAGGTTTAGCTAAATTTTTAGCTTCAAGATACCCTGGCATGAAACGATTTGGAATAGAAGGAGCAGAGTCTTTAATACCATTACTAGACAGCCTGATTCAGAATTGCGGGATTTTTGGCGCCCAACAAATTTGTTTTGGTATGGCACATAGAGGAAGACTAAATGTTTTGGTCAACGTATTAGGCAAATCGCCTAAAGAGTTGTTTTCGGAATTTGAAGAGGACTATGAGTTAACAGGAGACAATACAGGAGATGTGAAATATCATTTAGGCTTTTCATCTAACATACTAACTCCCAATGGGGAGGTTCATGTATCTTTAAATAGTAATCCATCACATTTGGAAATAGTTAACCCTGTTATAGAAGGATCAGTTAGGGCAAGACAAGATAGACTTGATGACCAGGACAGAAACCTTGTTGTCCCAATCTTAATTCATGGAGATGCTTCATTCTCAGGTCAAGGTGTTGTAATGGAGACATTGCAAATGTCTCAAACGAGAGGGTACGGGGTTGGAGGAACAGTGCATGTGATAATTAATAATCAAATTGGTTTTACAACTTCTATGAAAGAAGATGCAAGATCAACTGATTATGCAACTGACGTAGCTAAAATGATTGAGGCACCCATACTACATGTCAATAGTGATGACCCTGAAATGGTTGTCTTTACCGCTAAATTAGCATCTGAATATAGATATACTTTTAAAAAGGATATCGTTATAGATATGGTTTGTTTTAGAAGAAGGGGTCATAACGAAGCAGATGACCCAGCTATAACACAGCCTATGATGTATCAGACTATTACAAAACACCCTGGAATTAAAAATATTTACCAAAATCAATTAATCAAATCTGGAGTAATAAATATTCAAGATTGTGAGGCGTTAGAAAAGAAATATCGTTCAACTATTGAAGAAGGTAGCTCCGTTGCTCATAATTTGGCTTTAGAACCAAATGCATCATTATGGTTTGATTGGACCCCTTATATGGACAATCAATGGTTTGATTTTAAAGATACTACAGTTGAGGTAAAAAAATTTCAGCAGTTAGGAAAAGTTATTTCATCAATCCCTGATGGCTTTGAGTTACAAAGACCTGTACAAAAGATTTTTGAGAATAGATTTAATATGTCAAAAGGAACCTCTACTATCGATTGGGGTTTTGCAGAGATTATGGCATATGCAACATTGTTATCAGAAGGTTACCCCATTCGATTGACAGGACAGGATGTTAGGCGAGGTACTTTTTCTCATCGACATGCTGTAATCCATAACAAACTAGATGGAGAAGGTCATATGCCTTTGCTGAAGATAGCAAATGATAGTAATGCTCGTTTAGATATTTATGATTCCTTACTGTCAGAAGAAGCAGTTTTAGGTTTTGAGTATGGCTATTCTTCAACTTGGCCAAGTGGACTGACAATATGGGAGGCTCAGTTTGGTGATTTTGCAAATGGAGCTCAAGTTGTTATTGATCAATTTATCGTATCTGCTGAACATAAGTGGCAAAGATTATCAGGTCTTGTGCTTTTATTACCTCATGGGTATGAAGGCCAAGGACCTGAGCATAGTTCTGCTCGTCTAGAAAGATTTTTACAACTTTGTGCCTATGAGAACATACAAGTTGTAGTGCCTAGTAATCCCGCTCAAATTTTCCATCTTTTAAGACAACAGTGCAAAAGAAATCTTAGAAAGCCATTAATTATATTTACCCCAAAAAGCTTACTTAGACATCCAGAAGCTGTCTCTAACTTGTCTGAATTTACTTCGGGTGAGTATCAATTAGTTATCTCTGATGATGTGGATGTAAATCCAGATATTAGCAGGGTGATTCTCTGTTCAGGTAAAATCTACTATGATTTAAATTCTAAAAAGCTAGAAACAAATAACTTAAATGTTGCGTTAAACAGGATAGAGCAACTCTATCCTTTTCCATATAAAGAGCTTGAAGAAGTTTTACTATTGTATCCCAATGCAACGGAAATCTTTTGGTGTCAAGAAGAGCCAGCCAATCAGGGAGCATGGTTTAGCCATCGACACAGGCTTCAGAGGGTGTTAGACAAAACGCATAATATAAATGCTCAATTGTTAAGCAGGCCTGCATCTAGTGCACCTGCAGTTGGATTGAACAAACTACATATTGAGCAGCAAAATACTTTAATAAACTCGGCATTTAAGATTTCGGAACAATAATTATGTCTACAGAAATTAAGTCACCTACATTCCCAGAATCAGTTTCTGATGGAACTATTACAAATTGGGTTAAACAAGAGGGAGATACAGCAAAACAAGATCAAGTTATTGCAGAAATAGAAACTGATAAAGTCGTTCTTGAAGTAGTTGCTCCATTTGATGGAAAAATAACTAAGATTTTGAAATCTGAAGGAGAAACCGTTAATTCAGCCGAGATTATTGCTAGGTTTGAAAAAGATAATACAGCAACAGACACACAAGACCCTCAGTTAGAATCTAAAATATCAGAACCAGAAAAGATTGAAACTTCTTCAAAACAACCATCTAGCCACAAAACGGAATCCTCAAAACCATCTAAAGTTAAACACGCTCCTTCAGTCTCCCAATTACTTAGAGAGAATAATTTAGATGAAACGAACATAGTTCCTTCGGGTAAAGGAGGTAGGTTAACCAAGGCTGATGTTATTAAGCATTTAAAAACTCTGAATACCAAGGAAGAAAAGATCTCTGTCTCCAAACAGATCAATGAATCAGGTATTAGGCATGAAGAGAGAGTAGCAATGTCAAGATTGCGTTCAACCATTGCTAAAAGACTATTAGATGTTAAGCAAGAAACCGCAATGCTTACTACTTTTAATGAAGTTGATATGCAACCAATTAAGAATTTAAGAAA
>CAYFFR010000020.1:0-27064 GCA_964342675.1 uncultured Gammaproteobacteria bacterium | reverse complement strand
AGCCTCTTCCTCGGCTGGTGTTTCTTCCTCAGCTGGAGCTTCTTCCTCAGCTGGTGTTTCCTCTTCAGCTGCTTGTGCAAGCTCTTCAGCTTTTTTAGTTTTTTGAGTTTCTTTTCTTAATTTTCTTTTTTCGTTTCTTTTCTCAAACTTTGCATCTAGATCTTCAGGAGATAACTCTGATTCTTCTTTTAACGCTTGCACTCTTTCAGATGCTTGTGCGCCTTTTGATACCCAATACTCAAACCTTTCAAGATTAAATCTGAGTCTTTCTTCAGATCCTTGTGCAGATGGATTAAAAAACCCCAAACGCTCAATAAACCTTCCATCCCTTGGTTTTCTTGAGTCTGCAACTGTAATAAAAAAGTAAGGATTCTTTTTTGCTCCGCTTCTAGAAAGTCTTATTACTACCATATTTATTTTCTTATATTATTAAAATGGATTGTATTTTAGGTTAACCTTGATAATTTTGATAGTGTTAATATATAAAGATTAAGAATTTATTTAATGTATTCACCTTTTTTAATTTTCAGTTTTTTAAGTTTACCGGCATATATTCTGTTAAAAATTTTGTTTGCTAAGAAACTTAATAACAACTTACTCATCGCAACTGTTTTAACCGCAGTGGCTATATTCTATGGTTTATTCTTTAGGAGCAATGAAATATCTTATGATTTCCACCTATTAGCTACCATCTTAAGCATCATCACGATAGTAATAACAATTTATGAAAGTATTAGATTAGAAAGTCATATTATTAATCTTAAACAGGGGATTGCTTCTAAAACAAAAACAACATTGCCCATTGAGAGTGAGTATAAGTATCTGCTTAAACTCCTAGGGATTGGTTTGGTGATTCTATCAGTTGCTATACTCTCAGGTTTTGTGATCTATGAGGTATTAGATTTGAAGCTCGCATTAAAAATTACTTTCTCTTCTATTGCAATCATTATCTATGGAATTGTCTATTTGGCCATGTTATATGCAAAATTAACTGCCAAGCAATCTTTAAGATTATTGTTAATAGCGTTATTATTAGTTCTTACTGCCTATTTTGTGAATATCATTCTGATTAATAACTTCTCTTAAAAAATTGTGGATACTCTTATTTATTTGATTTTATCTTTGGTAATTCTGCTAATTTTTTCTGCGTTCTCTTCTGGCTCAGAAATTGGCATGATGGCATCCAATAAAGTTAAGCTGAGACATCAATCAAAACAGTCTAAAGGATCTAAAAGAGCGCTAAAATTATTAAAAAGGCCTGATATATTGCTATCAGCTATTCTGGTTGGTAATAACTTTGCAAATATATTGGCTTCAGCCGTTGTGACAGTGATCATGATAGATTACTTTAATGGTAATGTTTTACTTGGTTCTATCATTCTTACAGTTGTTATTCTAATATTTTCAGAAATTACACCCAAGACAATAGCTACAGTGCATCCTGAAAAATTTGCTGAAAAATCTTCCTGGGTGCTTAAACAGTTAGTGTCATTATTTAAGCCGATAATTTGGTTTACAAATCTTTTAAGTTCATTTCTTTTAAAATTATTTAAAGTTAATCCTAAAGATTCTAGAGAAAATGATAATCTCAACTCAGAAGAACTTAGAACATTATTAAAAGATCATGGTGACTTAATAGCTGAGCAATCTAGGGTGATGCTATCAGCAATTTTAGATTTAGAAGAATTAACAGTTGAGGATATTATGGTTCCTGCATCAGAGATAGTGGGTATAGACCTAGATAAACCTTTTGAAGATGCAGAGTTAGTGATAGGATCTTCATTTTATTCAAGGTTGCCTGTATACAAAGGTAATATCGATAATATGATAGGTGTATTACACCTTAAAGACTCTCATGATTTTATAGAAATCTTAGAAAATAACGATGATGTAACATATAAATTATCAGAAAGTTATTTTGTCTCACAAACCAGCACCCTAAGCCATCAACTGAAAGAATTCCAAACATTGGATAAGAATATGGGTTTGGTGGTAGATGAGTATGGTGAATTGCAGGGCCTAATATCTATTGAGGACATATTTTCTGAAATTGTAGGTCAATTTGGTACAGATCAATCCTTATCTGAAAATAATATCTCTGTTAAAGAAGACGGTTCTGTTGAAGCTGATGGGAACTATCGTGTTAGGGATTTAAATAAAAAAATGAGTTGGAGTCTACCAGAAGATGGATCTAAAACCCTTAATGGGATGATGGTAGATTTTCTTGAAACCATTCCAAATGCAAATTTATGTGTTGAAATTGGTAAATATAGACTTGAAATCCTTAACATTGAAGATAATTCAATTGCAAAGCTAAGAATTTCTAAGAAAACTAAAAAATAAACTAGTTATCTAAAGGCAATAGACCATGGCAGCAAGACCAATAGCTAAAATTAGGCTCGAATGAATGACTGCCTTGACCGAGGCTATCAATGGATTCATTTTTCCAAAAATAGCATTTAACTCAATTAGTGCAATAACAGCTAAGCCAATCCATAATGACATCAGAGAAACAGTAGTACCTGGTAGCCAAGGCCCAACAGAGCCACCATGAGCAGAGAAAACCATAAACCATAACATTGGTATTGAAAATAAAGTATTGGTTCTTGATGCAAGTCCTGCTTTAGCTCCAGCATCAGCTGCATCTTCTGCACCAGCGATCACTTTCTTTTGATTGGGCCAAATAATTAGCCAAACATTCAAAAACATTAAAGTGCCCATAGTTGCACCTAAAACAATACCAATAGTTATTCCATTAACAATCACACCACCATCAAGAACTTCTATTAAATTATGTAATAGATATAAGCCTGTTAAGAAAGTAAAGGCAGCAGCCCATCTAAAATACCATAAGGCATTTGGAACCAGTTTTTGAATGACATCAGATTTACCTTCAGGAGTAGAATTTTTAATATACTCAGTCTGGACGAAATTAAAGTAATAAAGTAAGCCTATCCATAAGATACCAAAAAGTACATGAAGTGTTCTAAAAATTACATCTTCCATGTTAAATCTCCCTTTAAAAGTGTTCTCAATATTATATCTTATAAAAAAAAACGGGGAAAATTCCCCGTCTTTTAAATTGTAGGATTCAGTTACATCATGCCGCCCATGCCGCCCATGCCGCCCATGCCGCCCATATCAGGCATTGGAGCTGGAGGCTCGTCTTTTGGTAGTTCTGTAACCATAGCTTCAGTAGTGATCATCATCCCAGCTACTGATCCAGCTGCTTGTAAAGCAGTCCTAGTAACTTTAGCGGGATCTAGAATACCCATCTCAATCATGTCTCCGTACTCTCCTGTTGCAGCATTGAAGCCATAAGCGTCTTTACCATCTACAACATTGGATATGATCACCGATGCTTCTTCACCTGAGTTTGATACGATTTGTCGTAAAGGTGTCTCAAAAGCTTTTCTGGCAATATTAATGCCTATATTTTGATCTTCATTGTCACCTTTAAGCTTATCTAATGAATTTAAAGCTCTAACTAAGGCTACACCTCCACCAGGAACAACACCCTCTTCAACAGCTGCTCTGGTTGAATGCAATGCATCTTCAACTCTAGCTTTTTTCTCTTTCATTTCTACTTCAGAACCAGCCCCTACTTTGATAACAGCAACTCCTCCAGCAAGTTTTGCAACTCTTTCTTGAAGTTTTTCTCTGTCATAGTCAGAACTAGTATCTTCTACTTGTGCTCTAATCTGATTAACTCTGCCCTCAATATTCTTTTGATCACCAGCACCATCTACAATGGTAGTGTTATCTTTGTTCAGAGATACTTTTTTAGCGCTACCTAGATCTTCAATAGTAGCACCTTCTAGAGATAACCCAACTTCTTCAGATATAACTGTACCACCAGTCAGAATAGCAATATCTTCCAACATCGCTTTTCTTCTATCTCCAAAACCTGGAGCCTTACAAGCTGCAGTTTTAACCGTACCTCTTAGATTATTCACTACTAGAGTTGCTAACGCCTCACCTTCGATATCTTCGGCGATAATTAATAATGATTTCCCAGCTTTTGCAACGGCTTCTAATAAAGGTAACATTTCTCTTATATTAGATATTTTCTTATCATGAAGTAAAATCATAGGATCATCTAACTCAGCAGTCATATTATCTTGATTGGTTACAAAATATGGAGATAAATAACCTCTATCAAATTGCATACCCTCAACAACATCAAGCTCATTGTTAATACCTTGACCTTCTTCTACAGTAATAACGCCCTCTTTGCCTACCTTTTCCATTGCTTCAGCAATGATTCCACCAACATCTACATCTCCATTAGCTGAAATAGTTCCAACTTGAGAGATGGCAGTATCATCAGCACAAGGAACGCTAAGCTCTTGGACATAATCTACAGCAGCAGTAACTGCTTTATCAATACCACGCTTTAAATCCATGGGATTCATGCCTGCAGCAACTGCTTTTTGACCTTCATTCACAATAGCTTGTGCTAATACAGTTGCAGTTGTAGTGCCATCACCAGCTTCATCTGATGTTTGCGAAGCAACTTGTTTGACCATTTGTGCGCCCATATTTTCAAACTTATCTTCAAGTTCAATTTCTTTAGCTACTGAAACACCGTCTTTAGTAACTGTTGGAGCTCCAAACGATTTATCTAGAACTACATTCCTGCCCTTTGGACCAAGGGTTACTTTTACAGCATCAGCAAGTACGTTAACTCCACTTAACATCTTACTTCTTGCTGAATCACCAAATTTTACATCTTTTGCTGACATATTTTTCTCTCCTAATAATTAATAAAACTTAACTAACAACACCGAAAATATCACTTTCACTTAATATGAGGTATTCCTCACCATCTATCTTGACTTCATTACCACCATATTGCCCAAAGATAACAAGATCACCAGGCTTGACATCAGGGGCAAGCAAGTCTCCATTGTCTTGTCTTTTTCCAGGCCCTACTGCTATTACCTCACCTTGAGAGGGTTTCTCAGCAGCTGATCCTGGAAGAACAATACCCCCAGCTGTGGTTTCTTCTTCTTCAGTTCTTTTGACTAATACTTTGTCATGTAAAGGTCTTAATTTCATATAAAGTCTCCCACTATTTGTTTAATAAAAAATATTTAAGGATTAAAACAACTAATTCAATAGGTTTTAGTAAAAAAATTGATAATTTTAATACTTCCAAAACCGGTGATTATACCAGCCAAATCAGCTAATAGGTCCATATTTGAATAATTTCGATAATTTAAAAAATACTGAACAAATTCAATAAATAAACCATACGAACAAAGAAAAACGAATAAAAAAACTGCTTGCTTAAAAAAACCTGAATAAAAACCAACAATAACAAGCATTAAGAATACTAAAAAATGTAGCAACTTATCGTTAACCTCATGTAAGTTTTCTGATGGTTTATCAAAAGCGCCATAAGTAGTTAGCAATATACAAAAAATAAATAGGATTTTCATTGATGTAGTTGTCTAAATATTCTTTTATTAAAAAAGATGGTAAGGAGAGCTGGCAAAGTTAAAGCAGATGTAAGCAAGAAAAAAGCTCCCCAACCAAAGTTGAAGCCAAATAAGTCTTTGAAATACATTGCAATGATTCCAGAAAAACCACTAAAAATTTTACCTGGTAACATCATAAACGACGTAAGTAATGCGTATTGAGAGGCCGTAAACTTTTTGGAAACTAGGCTGGTCAAAAAGGTTATGTTTACAGTTCCAACTAAGCCAGCTGCAAAACTATCAAGACCTACAACTAACGATAAGATATTTAATTTAGGATGAAAATCATCAAAAAAAGGTTTTAAGTTTGCAATATGGTCATGTTGATATTGCTCACTAATTGCCACATAACCAAAGAAAATATTTGTGATTAATACCAAAATTCCACCAATTAACAGGGATTTAAATAAACTAAGCTTTTTAATGAGGGTACCTCCGACAAAAAAACCTGCAATTGATGCGCCTAAGGCTATTGTCTTCACCAAGGCTCCAATTTCAGTTTTAGTAAAACCCATCTGTAAATAAAATGGGTTAGTCATAGGGCCAACAATAATATCTGTAAGTCGATAGGTAGCTATAATAAAAAGAATTATGCCTGCTACAAATAAACCAAATCTATTAAAGAAATCACTTAAAGATGCTACTAAATTTTTGAAATATCCAGAAGTTGGTGGTGTTGTTTCCACTTCTTGTCCTACAAAAACTCCTAAAACACCAATTAACATAGTAATCCCTAAAATTTGATAAACACCATTCCAATTATAAAAATCGGCAAAAATTAATGCTGCAGAAGTTGCTAATAATATAGCAACCCTATAACCGAATTGATAACTTGCAGCTAAGTTGCCTTGATCACTTAAAGGCGCAAGCTCTATCCTATAAGCATCAACACTTATATCTTGTAGGGATCCAAAAAAAGCAATTATTAGAGCAAAGGCAGCAATTAAATAGATATGATCATTAGGATTCAGAAAACTCAAGGCAATAATGTTAATAATGATTATTATTTGACAAAATAATATCCAGCCCCTTCTTAATCCAAGATTCTTAAAAAATGGTATTTCAAACCTATCTACTAGAGGGGACCATAAAAACTTTAATGAGTACGTTAGAGTTAGCCATGCAAAAAAACCAACCACCGCTAAAGATATATCTAAATCTGCCAACCAAGTTCCTAAGGTTGAATAGATCAACATATAAGGCAATCCGCAAGTAAAGCCTAAAGTAAGCATTACGAATATTTTTCTGCTCATTTTCTGTTACCTAAGCATAGTTTGTTCCAATCAAAAAAAGGTCCTGGATCCGTCTTTCTATTTGGAGCAATTTCAGAATGTCCAACCACATGATCTATATGTATGTCATATTCTTCAAATAATGACTCTAAAACCTTGTTCAATGTCTCATACTGTTTATTATCAAATTCTTCATAATCAGTTCCTTCAAGTTCAATACCTATCGAAAAATTATTGCAGTTCTCTCTACCCATATAATTGGAGACACCGGCGTGCCAAGCTCTCTTATTAAATGGTACAAACTGAATAATTTCTCCTGTCCTAGTTATTAAAATATGCGAGGAAACTTTTAGTTCAGAGATTTCTTTAAAAGAATCATCATCCTTTGGGTCGAGATTATTAGTAAATAATTTGATGATGTTTTCTGTGATGTACTGACCGGGTGGCAAACTAATTGCATGAATAACAATTAAATCAATAGCCAGTCCTTTTGGTCTAGTATCATGATTCGGTGACTCTATAAATAGTGCTGATTCAAATAAATGATTATTAAGTTTCATATGTTCTAATGAAACTATCTTAATTCAGGAGGTAGCTTAAAGTATATCTTTTCTGAATTAATACCTAATTCTTTAGATTTAATTTGGAAAATAGATTCTAGATTAATCTTTACATCTTCTACGATTGATTCAGGAGCTGAAGCACCAGCAGTAATACCTATAGATTGATATTTTGAAATTGAATTTATGTCGATGTCACTAAAATCGTCTATTAAGATTGAGTCTACTCCACACTTTTGTGCTAATTCACAAAGTCTATTTGAATTAGAGCTATTCACTGATCCAATAACAATGACTAAATCGGTTTCCATAGCTAATTGTTTCACAGCATCTTGGCGATTTTGGGTTGCATAACAAATATCACTGCTTTTAGGTTTGGATAATTTAGGAAATCTAGAGCTTAAGGTTGTAATAATTTCTGAGGTATCATCCAAACTTAATGTTGTCTGAGTTACATAAGCAATATTATTTTCATCTTTAACTGTTATAGTTTTAGCATCATGGTTATCCTGCACTAAGTAAATCTCACTCCCTTTGCTTGAATCGTGTCGACCTAGAGTACCTTCCACTTCAGGGTGACCTTCGTGTCCTATTAAAATAATATCCCTTCCAGCACGAGCATGACGAATAACTTCATTATGGACCTTTGTAACTAACGGGCAAGTTGCATCAAAATAGATTAAATCTCTGTTTTGTGCATCAGATTCAACTACCTGAGATACACCATGTGCACTAAAAATTACTTTTCCATGCTTTGGAACCTCATTAAGTTCATTTACAAAAATAACTCCCTTATCTTTTAGGTCTTCTACTACTGATTTATTGTGAACCACTTCGTGTCTGACATATATAGGTGAGCCATACTTTTCCAATGCTCTTTCTACCACATCAATGGCTCTATCAACTCCAGCACAAAAACCTCTAGGATTAGCTAATAATAATTTATTTGGCATGATGTCTGTTACGTAGAAATCTATGGAATTCTGATGCAAAGAAACATACCGCTCCAACAGAAATGAACGCATCTGCTAGATTAAAAATAAAAATGGTGTTATTAAAAATATTGAGTTCTAAAAAATCTGTAACAACCCCATCTGGAATTCTATCAAAAATATTGCCTAAAGCTCCAGAAATTATAAGCATTAAACTCAAACAAGAAAGTATCTTGTCTTCTTTAAAGTAAAGTCTAAATAAGAATATAACTAAAATAATTCCTACAATAACGAGAATATATTTAGTAAAAAAGTTATTAAGATCTAGCAAGCTAAAAGCTATCCCCGAATTGTAGGCTAACATCAGATTTATAAATGGAATAAAGGGCATTGGTTCACCGTACTCAACAAGATGTGTCTCAGCTAGATGCTTACATAACAAGTCCAAGCACACAAAAAAAGGAATCGAAAAAAGTAATAATCTTTTGCTAGACAAATCTTCTGACCTCTCCCTCCCCTTCAATATTTGTCTCACAACGAGAGCAGATTTCTGGATGTTTTTTGCTAATGCCAACTGAGGGATTCTTATGCCAGCATCTAATACATTTTTTATCAGAAGAGTTATAAACTTTGCATGAGAGTGTCTTACTCTCTTTAAGAGTGCAATCAGATACTATAAATATAAAGTGTAATTCATCACCAAACTTCTTTAATATTTTTAAATCATCTTTTGCAGCAGAAATTTCTATCACTGCATCAAGTGATCCTTTAATTTGACCTGAATTTCTTACCTCTTCAATCGATTGATTGACAGAATCCTTTATTTCAAAAAGTCTGTCCCATTCAGCTTCTGTAAAATCATTGTTAGGGACAGAAATATTAGTTATGTCTGTTAAAAAAACTGATTTTGTTTGTTTTTTTAAAGATGCATGTGTTTGCCAGACCTCTTCTGCAGTATATGACAGAATCGGGCTAATAAGTCTTACTAAAATGTTTAATACTATATCAATTGATGTTTGTGCAGACCTTCTAGGCAGAGAATCTTGTTGTGTCGTATACTGCCTATCTTTAATAATATCTAAGTAAGTTCCTCCAAGATCAAGGACGCAAAAATTGTGCAACTTCTGAACAACTTGATGGTACTCGTAGTTTCTATATGATTGAATCACCTCATGCTGAAGCCTATTGGCTCTTTGAATAATCCATTTATCTAAAGATAAGAGATTATCCTCTGCTATTGAATCATTATTAGGTTCAAAATCATTAAGATTAGCTAATAAAAAACGTATTGTATTTCTAATGCGCCTATATTGATCAGACACTCTTTTGAAGATCTCATCAGATGCGACCATTTCACTCCTAAAATCTGTTGATGCTATCCAAAGTCTTAAAATATCAGCGCCCAAACTATCCCATATTTTCTGAGGGGATATTGCATTGCCTAATGATTTAGATTGTTTAATACCCTGCTCATCAACAACAAAGCCATGTGTTAGTACCTCTTTGTAGGGCGCAACTCCATTTATTCCTATTCCAGTTAATAAAGAAGATTGAAACCATCCTCTGTGCTGATCAGATCCTTCTAAGTAAAGATCAGCTACTAAATCAGTGCCATACAATTTATCTAAAACAGCAAAATGGGTAACTCCTGAGTCAAACCAAACATCTAGCGTATCAAATGTTTTGACATAATGTGCTGAATCATCAATTAGCTGGTCTAGTTCAACCTGGTCCCAGGCTTCCAGTCCATGTTCTTCAATTAAATCTGCTATTTTATTGAATAAAACGTTTTGCTTTGGGTGAATGTCGCCTGAATCTTTATGAACAATTAAAGGAATGGGTACCCCCCAATTTCTTTGTCTTGAAATACACCAATCAGGCCTGCCCTCAAGCATTGATAAGATTCTTTTTTTACCCCAATCTGGTTGCCATTTAACTGAATCAACTGCTGCAATAGCACCTTCTAATAGTCCAGATTTATGCATGGAAATAAACCACTGAGGTGTAGAAGCAAATATTAAAGGGCTTTTATGTCTCCAACAATGGGGATATGAATGGCTAAAATCATCTATATCAACTAATGTTTGTGCTGTTTTGAGCTCATCAACAATAATATCATCAGCCTTAACTGCAGGTAATCCAGCAATAGACTCATACTCATCTAAAAAAAAGCCTTTTTTATTAAGGGCGTGAATGGTTTTAAGTTTATATTTTTGGCAAATAAAATAATCATCGATACCATGAGCTGGAGCAGTATGGACACACCCAGTACCCGATTCAACTGTGACATGATCACCATGAATCAAAACAGAAGATCGATTAATGTATGGATGATCTAGTGTAATGTCTTTTATATCTTTGCCTAAGACAGTCCCTAACACTTTTATATCTTCGTCCCACTTATCGCTACAAGCTTGCACTAAATCACTAGCGATAATGCAATAACCCTTTTTTATTATTTCACATAAAGAATAATTAATTTTTGATCCTATGCTCACTGCAACATTCCCTGGTAAAGTCCAGGGAGTAGTAGTCCAGATAATGACGCTACAAGTATTGATGTCAGATTTAAAAATTTTATTTAGATTATTTAGAGAATCTTTTTGTACATTAAATTTAACGTATATCGCTCGAGAAGTTTTCTCTTGGTACTCTACTTCAGCTTCAGCTAAAGCAGATTTACAGTCATAACACCAATGCACTGGTTTTTCTCCCCTATGAAGATGTCCATTGGCAATGATCCTACCTAAAGCCCTAGTAATATCAGCCTCATAACTAGGATCCATAGAATGATAAGAGTTTTCCCAATCACCTAAGACTCCCAACCTTTTAAAATCAGATTTTTGGTTAGATATTTGTGAGCTAGCATATTCCCTGCAAGCTTCAATAAACTTGATTTTATCTTTAACTAGATTGCTGCTTTTACCATGTTTTTTTTCAATATTTAGCTCAATTGGTAAACCATGGCAGTCCCATCCAGGAACATATGGCGCATCCTTGCCTAACAAACTCTGATATTTAATGGTGATATCTTTAAGAACCTTATTCACTGCATGTCCTAAATGAATATCTCCATTTGCATAAGGTGGGCCATCATGGAGTATGAATTTTTCATTACCACTTCTTAAGTCTCTAATAGCTTGATAAATATCTTCTTTTTGCCAAAAATTAAGTATGTCTGGCTCTTTCTTCGATAAACCAGCTTTCATTGCTAACTCTGTGAAGGGTAAATTTATTGTGTCTCTATAGTCCATATCTTTTACGAGTTTAAGAGATTTTGTGCTGTGTTAATATCTTTAAGAATCTGTTGCTTTAATAAATCTATATTATCAAATTTCTTCTCTTCACGAATCTTATTTATAAACTCCACTTCCAACCTTTGCCCATAAATAGTTTGATCAAAAGCAAATAAATGCACCTCTAAAACAGGCGTTTTACCTCCAACTGTGGGTCTAAGGCCCATATTAGCTATGCCATTAATTTTGGTTCCTTCAAGATTACACTTAACTGCATAGACTCCTTTGACAGGCAAAGTTTGTTTAGGCATCCAAAGATTGGCTGTTGGTATGCCAATGGTAGCTCCTAACCTTTGTCCATATACAACTTTACCTGAAAAAGTATATGGTCGACCTAATAGGTGAGACGCCAACCTAAAATTGTCTTTTTGAAGAGACTCTCTGATCCATGTTGAGCTAACTCTTCTTCCATCATATTTGAAAGTTTTGCTTGCAGTAACCTTAATGTCTTTACTGTCCCCCCAATTCTTTAATAAATCGAAATCTCCTGCTCTATCTTTTCCAAACCTAAAGTCATCACCAATCTGAAGAAATTTTATATTTATTTTCTCTAGTACATTTTTTATAAATTCCTCTGGCGACATTCTCTTTAAGGAAGGATTAAACTTTAAGAAAAAAGCAAAATCTATTCCATATTCACTTAACAACTTTACTTTGTCCCTCCATGGGCATATTCGTGGTGGTATATCATCATCAGATATATTTGCAAAATATTCACTGGCATGCGGTTCAGTAAAAAAAACAAGTGAAGCAAAATCTTTCTCTTTGGCACTTGCTTTGATTGAATCAAGAATGTGTTGGTGTCCTAAATGAAGGCCATCAAAATTGCCTATAGATGCACTAAATCTTAAGTGACCAAAAGATCGTCTAAATGTATCTATGTTGTTAAGTCCTCTGATTAAATACATATTATTTAAATTCTTTAGCCCTTATTCCAAAACAGAAAGCAGATCCAAAATAAATGATCCAAGAAAGTACTATTATTGCTACAACACTCATGAGTTTATTCAATACTTGAAGCTCGATAATGACAGAATACAAATAATGATTGATGAATAACAAAAACAATACCAATAATGACGCTGGCAATAATAGCCTGAACCCAAAAAACATAAAAGCTTGGTTAAAATCTATAATTTTTTGACGGAATAGAATGAAGTAAAGTGTTGAAAAAGCAATAAAAGATGCTAACGATGATCCAAGTGCTAGACCCCAGTGTCCGAATGATAAATAAAAAGCAAATAGATAGTTAAAAACTATATTTAAAATTAAACTTAACAAAGCAATGTAAAGAGGAATCTTTGTATTTTGTCTTGCAAAAAATGCAGGAACCATTACCTTCATGCCCATAAAAAAAGGCAATCCAATAGCAAACATTTGCAGACTATAAAAAGCCATCGTTACATCACTAGAAACAAAGTTTCCTCTTTTAAATAGGAGATCAATAATAACCTCGCCAAAGAAAAATAAGCCTATAGCTGAAGGAATGCTTAAATAAGTGACCATTTTAATGCCCTTTAATAATTTAAGCTTGAATTGGTTGAGATTCGAATTTGCATAGGAATCAGATAGATTGGGTAAAAGTACAGTTCCAATTGCTATCGCAAAAACACCTAATGGAAATTGTATTAATCTATCAGAAACATATAACCATGTTGGGCTTCCTTCTTTTAATAAAGATGCAAAGATAGTGTCCACAACCAGATTTATTTGTGCGACTCCTCCAGCTAGAATAGCTGGCAAAATTAAGATTAAAAATCTTTTGAGGTTGCTATTATGGAAATCAAATCTTGGTCGCGGTATTGCATCAAGCTGGTATAAAGGAATAAACTGAATTAAGAGTTGTGCGCAACCTGCTAAAAGAACACCCCAAGCTAAAGAATAAAGAGGTATCTCAAAAAATCTAGATGCAAATATTGCTGCAATTATCAGTATTAAATTAAATATTACAGGGGTTGCAGCAGGAATAGAGAATCTCTTATGTGAATTCTGGATACCAGCAGAAAATGCAACTAAAGAAATAAGAGCTAAATAAGGAAACATAATTCTAAGCACATCAACGGCAAGCCCTTTATAAGCTGAATCGAAATAAAATCCTGGTGCAAAAATTAAAAGAAAAATTGGGGCAAGGATTAATGCTAGAAGAATAAAGATTACCAATACTAGAATCATTAATCCGGCAATTGCATTTATGAAGCTATTAGCTTCACTACGGTCATCCTTAATTAAAAGTGACTTATAAATCGGAATAAAAGCTTGGCTAAAAGCTCCTTCAGCGAAAAACCTTCTGAAGACATTTGGGATCTTCAATACAACTACAAAAATGTCATGAAATACTGAAGCACCTAACAGGTTAGTTGTAAACATGTCTCTTATAAGACCAAGAAATCTTGACAACAACGTCCACCCACCTACCTTGATAGATGAAAGAAAACTACTATTGTTAGAAGTAGCCACGATAAAAATAACTATTCTTTTTCAAAATCAATTGCTGTTGAATTAATGCAGTACCTCATGCCTGTTGGCTGAGGTCCATCATCAAAGACATGACCCAGATGTGCATCACATTTTGAACAACGCACCTCTACTCTCTCCCTACTTAAGCTATAATCAGGAAGCTCTTCAATGGCTTGCCCATCTGCTGATTCATAAAAACTTGGCCATCCACATCCAGAATCAAATTTTGAATCTGATGAAAATAGAAATTCACCACAACAAATGCATTTATATCTACCATTTTCCTTGTGATCCCAATACTGACCACTAAAAGGTCTTTCAGTCCCACCCAATCTCGTCACTTCAAATGATTCAGGACTTAAGACCTCCTTCCATTCTTCATCAGATTTATTAATTTTTTTAACCATCATAAGAATTATATTTTATTTCGCGTTGAAAAGAATCAAGGAAATGATAACTATTCAGGAACCTTCCAGTTTCTTGCAATATAGATAAAGAGTGTATCTATTAAAGCTATCACAATTTTAAAAACATATTTTGCGGAAGCTAATAAAAATGCTTGATAAAAACTCATTCCTGTAGCAATAACCCAAGTAAATTGATATATGAGAGTATCTATTAATTGAGAAGTAATTGTTGAAAGATTATTTCTTATCCATAACTTTCTCCCCTTTGTTTTTTCTTTTAAATAATGAAAAAACCAAACATCAAAAGTCTGACTAACTAAATAAGCTAACAATGAACCTATTACAAATATAGGGGAATAACTTGCAAGTACTACGATTGCATTATGTACTTCCAATGTTGAGCCTACTAAATTAGATGGAATGAATATTATGCTTACCCATAGAGTGACCATCACAGCTATGTTTGCTATAAAACCAAGTAAAACTGCTCTATTAGCTTCAGCCTTGCCAAAACGTTCATTTAAAAGATCTGTAGCAAAGTAAATACCAGAATATAAGATGGCTCCCATACTTACATTGACGGTCCAGCCAAATAGTTCGAGTTGACTTACTTTTCCTCCTTGAAGGTTTCCTAAAATAATTCCAAGTATTACAGCACAATAGAGTCCGTACTTTCCAAACAGTTTGTAAAGGGCAATTGCAAGCAACAAGTCATAAAATACGACAGTTAACCATAATGCCTCTTGGTTATTTAAAAAAAATTCCATAAAATTATTATGTGTCATGACTATTCTATAGAATAATCTAAAACTAAAAATATTTTTTTAAGGAAAAGAAATGAATCAATTAGGTTTTTATAGGTTTGCAAATAATGAGCCAGATAAAGTTGCTATTGTCGGTCCAAATGAAGAAACAATCTCTCGTGGAGAGTTGTTAAAAAAGGCTAATAAATTAGCTCATGCGCTTCGTAACTTAGGCTTAGAAAAAGGGGATACTGTTGCGGTAGTTCTGCCCAACTCAATTGAATATTACATTACCTATATGGCATGCCTTCAAGTTGGCTTTTACATGGTTCCTATCAATTGGCATCTTGCAGGCCCAGAAATTGCTTACATCCTTGAAGATTCTGAAGCAAAAGCTTTCATTGCCTCAGGCTCTCATCCAGATATGAGGGATGCATGCCTAAAAGCTATTTCTTCAATTAATTTTAATAAACAAGGTTGTATAACTATTGATGAGCTAGAAGGTTTTATTCGCTTTGAGGAATTCATAGCAGACTCACAAGATACTGATCCAGAAAACAGAACAGCAGGTCAAGTTATGAACTATACCTCAGGCACTACAGGGAAACCCAAAGGCGTTAAAAGAAGTTTAGTAGAAGGTGATCCTGATGATGTATTAAGTATGTTTGCAATGATTTTAAGTTTCTTTGAGATACAGCCAGAAGATGACAATGTTCATATCGTAGGGTCCCCTCTTTATCATACCGCTGTGATTATACACTCCACTGCTGCTCTGCATTATGGTCACAGCCTTGTTGTAATGGAGAAGTTTGATGCAGAAAGAATCCTATATCTCATTGATAAGTATAAGGTAACTACTTCTCATATGGTGCCTACTCAATTTCATAGGTTGCTTCAATTACCTGAAGAAGTAAAAAATAAATATGACTGTTCATCAACACGAGCAATGATTCATGCTGCTGCACCCTGCCCAGTGCATACAAAACAAGAGATGATAGCTTGGTGGGGAAATTCTATTTGGGAATACTATGCTGCAACTGAGGGTGGTGGAACTGTTGTAGGAGCTCATGAGTGGTCAAATTATCCAGGAACAGTTGGCAAAGCATGGCCAGGAGCTGATATCAAAATTATTCTTGATAATGGAAAAGAAGCATCTGAAAATGAGCAAGGCACAGTTTATATGCGGCTTGGAGATGCAACTAAGTTTGAATATAAAGGTGACAAAGCAAAAACTCAAAAAGATAGATTAGAGATAGGTAAATCTGTTTATTTTACTGTTGGAGATATAGGTTATTTAAATGAAGAAGGGTATCTTTTCTTATGTGATAGAAAGATAGACATGATTATTTCAGGTGGTGCAAATATTTATCCAGCAGAAATCGAAAGTGTATTTTTAATGCATCCTAGGGTTTCAGATGTGGCTGTTTTTGGCATCCCCAATGAAGAATGGGGTGAGGAAGTTAAAGCAGTAATAGAGCTAAATGATAATACTCTTGATGAGCAGTCCATTATAAAAGATTTAATGGAATTTGCCTCAGAAAATCTTGCAAAGATGAAGTTACCTCGATCTCTTGACCTTATTGAAAAATTGCCAAGAGATGAAAATGGGAAATTATTTAAACGTAAACTTAGAGATCCTTATTGGGCAGAACATACAAAGCAAGTCTAATGGAATTTAATGCAGCTGATATATTCGAGGGTGTTGTTGACAGAGTCCCTGATAGAGAAGCAGTCGTCCATGGATCTACTCGTTTAACATATAAGGAATTAGATGCTCGTAGTAATAAAGCAGCAAATGCTTTAAAAAAACTTGGTATAAAGAAAGGCAGTCATATAGGGATATATGCTTTTAATTGTATTGAGTGGCTAGAAATAATGCTTGGGGCATACAAACTGTGTGCAATACCGATAAACATAAATTATAGATATGTGGAGGAAGAGCTAAAATATTTGATAGATAATGCAGATATGGAAGCAGTATTCTTTCATAAGCAGTTCAGTAGAAAACTGCATAATATCAAAAATGATTTGCCATTATTAAAAGATTTTATCTGTATAGATGATGATTCAAATGATGAGGGTGTGATTGACGGAAGCTATGATTTTGAAGATCTTATTGCAAGCGAAAGTAAATCAAGGCTTGCTGTTGAGAGATCTGGAGATGATAAATATATACTTTATACAGGTGGGACAACGGGTATGCCAAAGGGTGTTGTTTGGCGCATGGAAGATGTTCTTATGACGCTTGGAGGAGGTATTGATGCGGTAACCGGAGAGAAATATCCAACGCCTGAAGCATTTGCAGATAAATGTTTACAAGACCAAACCATAGCCCTTGCTCTAGCACCTTTTATGCACGGTGGAGCTCAATGGCAAGCTTTTAATGCATTTTTTTCGGGTTGGAAATTAATAATTAATGATCAAATTTCATTTGATGCGGATAACATTTGGGAAATTATTGCAAAAGAAAAGGTTATGAATCTTACTATTATGGGTGATGCTATGGGTCGACCTCTCTGCGATGCACTACCTACTGCATTAGAAAAAGGTTTAGATCTTTCTTCATTATTTGTTTTGTCTAGTACTGCTTCGGTTTTCAGTGCATCTATAAAAGATACTATTTTAGAATATTTACCTAATCTATTTTTAATAGATGCTGTAGGCTCCTCTGAAACTGGTGCAACAGGAGTGAATATTCATACCAAAGATGGGAAGTTAAAAGATTCTGGTGGTGGTCCAAAATTCACTAAACCTGGCTTTAGTGAAATTTTAAATTTAGATACATTAGAGATAATCAAGCCTAGTGATACGGAAACAATTGGGTATTTAGCAAGAAAAGGTCATGTGCCTGTTGCATACTATAAAGATGAAGAGAAATCTAAAAAGACTTTTATTGAAGTTAACAGTGAACGGTATTCAATACCTGGAGATATGGCTAAATACGAAGAGGATGGCCAAATGACTCTTCTTGGAAGGGGAAATGTTTCAATTAACTCAGGTGGTGAAAAAATATTTCCAGAGGAAGTTGAAATGGCATTAAAGGCTCATCCAAATATCTTTGATTGCTTAGTTGTTGGTGTTAAAGATAATAAATGGGGACAAAAAGTTGTTGCTGTAATTCAGAGGAGAGAAAATATAGATCTCTCAATAGATGAAATCAAAAATATTGCTTCAAAATATATAGCTAGTTACAAAATGCCTAAAGAGATAGTTTTTTCTGACTTAATTGAAAGAGCTCCATCAGGAAAACCAAATTATCAATGGGCTCAAAACTATGCTAACTCAAAATTAAATATAAACTAAATATGAGAATTGAAACATACATACCAGGTCTATCAAAAAATACCATTGAAATAGCTAAGCATGCTGAATCTCTAGGGTATGATGCTTTAGTTTCAGGTGAACTTAATAATGAGCCTTTCTTACCTGTAATGTTAGGTCTAGAGCATACGAACCTGATTGTTAGAACTGGTTTAGCCATTGCTTTTCCAAGAAGCCCAATGGTTGTTGCAAATATGGGATGGGATCTTCAATCTTATAGTAATGGAAGATTTCAATTAGGTTTAGGCACTCAAGTTAAGGGTCACAATGAAAGGAGGTTCAGCGTACCTTGGTCACCTCCCGCACCCAGAATGCGAGAGTATATTTTGGCATTAAAAGCTATATGGCATTCATGGAAAACTGGGGAAACGTTAGATTTCCAAGGTGAGCACTACACACATACACTAATGACTCCTATGTTTACACCACCTCCTATGGAATCAAATCCTCCACCAATATATGTATCTGGACTTGGTCCTGGGATGGCAAAAATTGCTGGGGAAGTTGCAGATGGGTTGTTACTGCATCCTATGTGCTCCAGAGAATATATTAAAAAAATTATTGTTCCTGCAGTGAAAAAGGGTGCTGCTAAATCAAAAAGAGATCCTTCGGAGTGTGAGCTACTATGGGGTGGCTTTATAGCTACTGGAGAATCTGAAGGAGAGTTACAACAAGCTAAAAGAAATATTGCTGCTAGAATTAGTTTTTATGCTTCTACAAGAACTTATCGTCCAGCCTTAGACTTTCATGGCTGGGGAGAAGTAAATGAGGAATTACATAAATTATCTGTTAAAGAAGAATGGGAGGCCATGTTTGAATTAATTACAGATGATATTGTTGATACTCTTGCATTTTGTGGAACTGGTACTCAAGTAGCTAAGTCCTTAAGAGATGATTTAGGTAGCTTTTGCTCAGCAGTGATGTGGAATGAAATAGAGCATTTGGGGTTTGATCATACTCAAGATGATCGGATGTCTGAATTAATTGAAATTGTAAAATCCTAAGAAACTTGTCAGTTCAAGAGCATAAATTTGTTTCCCTAGAAAAAGACTTCTATACAATACAAAAGCCAGATTTACCTAAAGATTTATCACTTAAATTACTCAATCGTGACCATGCAGAAGAATTAGGCCTTTCAAATCATGATATATCTGCAATAAAACAATTTGTAATCAAGAATGATTACAACCAATTTAATTCATTTGCAATGGTGTATGCAGGTCATCAATTTGGTCAATATGTTAACCAACTTGGCGACGGAAGGAGTATTATGATTGGTGAGGTTGGATCAGGTAGCACTTCTTATGATTTGCAACTAAAAGGGTCAGGAAAGACTCCTTATTCAAGGTTTGGTGATGGAAGAGCTGTTCTGAGATCTACTATTAGAGAGTATTTAGGCTCTGAAATTATGCATTCATTAGGCGTCCCTACCACTAGAGCATTAATGTTATTTGGAAGTACTGATAAAGTACAAAGAGAAGAACAAGAAACTGCAGCAGTACTTCTTAGATCGAGTAAATCTCATATTAGATTTGGTCATTTTGAATTCTTCCACTATCAAAATAAACATGATCTAGTAAAGTCACTTGCTGATTTTTGTATTGATAATTATGCGATCTTTGATAAAGGCCCTAAAGATCGATATAAAAAATTCTTTTTAGTAATAGTTATAAATACCGCAAAAATGATAGCTAAATGGCAATCTATAGGTTTCTGTCATGGAGTCTTAAATACTGACAATTTTAATATTTTTGGTGAAACATTTGATTATGGTCCATATGCATTTATTGAAAACTATAACCCAGACTATATTTGTAATCTGTCTGATCATGAAGGGAGGTATAGTTTCTCAAATCAACCCTATATAGGTCTGTGGAATTGCTCTGCACTAGGATATGCATTAAGTTCTTTAATTTCAGAATCTGAACAAAAAGAAATATTAAAATCATATGAATCAGTGTTTAAAAAAGAGCTTCTATCAATTTATAGAAAAAAACTTGGGCTAAAAGAGATTAAAAGTGTAGATGAGAGATTAATCCAGGAATTATTAGATATAGCCCATCAACATTCAATAGATTACACAATATTATTTAGATCAATAGTGGCATTATTGAAGAATAAAAAGAATAAGCTGTTAACAAATAAATTTTTTCAATCATGGGTAGAAAAATATATGAAAAGACATGAATTAGAAAAATCAACTATAGAGGAAAGGGTCTCTCTTATGAAGATGAACAATCCTTATATTACTCCAAAAAATTTTCAAATCTCTAAATTGATAGAAGTAGCAAAGAAAGGTAATTTTGAGCCATTGGAAAAATTTCTTAAAGCTTATCAAGATCCATATATTGAAAACTCAGAAACAAAAAAGATTAATCAACAACCAGCTATAAACGAAAGAAATATCAGAACATCTTGTTCATCCTAATGAGTCTTGTTCCTAAATAATATACTTTTGATCCAACTTAAAATTGAGTTCCCTTTCATTGTATATTTATCTAAAAGATCAAAATCTTGTTTTAGTTTTTTTGGATCTTTAAAAAATGATTCTCTAGATGTAAATGCCATTTTATCAAGTGTTTTGACATGCTTAGCAGGATTTCCAGCATAAACTGAATTGGAAGGCACATCTTTTGTAACAACTGAGCCAGCGCCAATAATACTATTCTCGCCAATTGTTACACCCTTACAAATAATAGCGCTGTCACCTATCCAAACATTTTTTTTTAATTTAACTGGTCGAGGAGATCCAACTACTTCGGTTCTATCATATATTCCATGCCAATCAGCATCAGTTATATATGCGCCATGTCCAAACATACATGCGTCTTCAATGATAATTTCCTGTGCTGCCAAAATTCTTACACCCGGAGATATCAGGCAATAATCTCCTATCTCTAAATTTCCTTCCCATTCCTCTACATTCCATGAAGTAAGTTGAATGAATGCATCTTTTTCTGCTATGAGTGTAGCAAAATTACCAAGCTTAATATTAGAACCAAATAACTTTATATACCTTGGTTTAAAAAATACAGATCCCTTCCCTATAGATTTAAATTGAGGTTTTAAGAATCTAGATACATAAAAGTAATTGATTCTTTTCTCAAGTTTTTTTATCCAATATGGTCTATTATCTTTTCTGATAGATAGCTCCTGCAAATACTTAATCTAGTATGATACAGTTCATCTTTTCACGAGCAACTTAAATTGAAGAGTTATTTAAAAGAATTACCCAAGTTCCTAAAGATAGGAATTCCAATATATGGTTCTCAAGCCTCCTATATTGCAATGTCTGTAACAGATACACTTGTGGCAGGTAATGCAGGAAAAACTGAATTAGCTGGTGTAGCTATAGCATCTGCAATTGGTACACCCTTATTCTTTGCTTTTAGTGGTCTAATCTTTGCTGTAACTCCCATCATTGCACAACTTCATGGAGGACAAAGATTTAAAGAAATCTCATCTAAAATGAAAGAAATTCTATGGATTGCTTTAACAATTGGTATCTTACTATTTGGAATGTACCAAATAGGAGGTTGGATAATAAACCTCTACGGAGAATCTCTTTTAGATCTTGAAAAACCAACCATCAGAGTTATAGATGGATATTTAAATGCAGTATCATTTGGTGTAATAGCCATGGTAATGTTCACGGCACTAAGGTGTTTCAGCGAAGGTCTTACCAAGACTTTACCTGTATTTCTTGTAGCTTTTGGAGGAATGATTATCAATATTCCTTTAGATATTATTTTAGTGTACGGGTTATTTGGCTTACCTAAGATGGGTGGTATTGGATGTGGTATAGCCACTTCAATCGTCTATGTATCTATGATGTTTGCATTCCTTATATTAATGGTGAGTAAAGAGTCGTATAGAAGGTTCAATATATTTTCTAAAATTAGGCTTCCTCAAAAATCAACTATAGTAGAGATTCTAAAACTAGGCATACCAATTGGATTAGGAATATTTATTGAACTAAGTATGTTCTCTGGAGCTGCGCTTATTCTAGCGCCTTTAGGTGATATTGTGATTGCGAGTCATTCAATTGCTTTGAATATTGCAAGTTTTGCTTTTGTAATGCCTCTATCTATTGGTCTAGCAGCAGCTACCAGAGTTGGAAATTTAATTGGTGCAAATAATTTAAAAGGAGCAAAATTATCTTCGCAACTAACATTATCTATTGGTTTTATTGGTGCTGTATTTAATACAATTATTATACTGATCTTTAATGAATTCCTAGCAGGCCTATACTCTAATGAAATAGTTGTGATAGCTTTGGCATCAAAAATTCTTATATTAGCTGCAGTTTTTCAGCTGCCCGATGGTATACAGATGGGAGCAGCAGGAGCACTGAGAGGCTACAAAGATACTTTTATTCCAATGTTATTGTTATTGATAGCTTATTGGGGTTTTGGATTGCCAATTGGTTTTATCCTCACTCATTATGGGTTAAATGAGCCTATGGGAGTCTACGGAATGTGGATAGGAATGATTATTGGCTTAACTGTATTTGCGATCATGGTGGTAATGAGATTAAATTATATAGTTAACAAAAGTGTAAGAGCTATATAACCCTCTTGAGAGTCTTGCCAATTGTTAATAAATTGTCTGCTATATCAACTCCACAATCTCTTAGTGTATTAATCTTATCCGAAGCCAAGCCTTTACCACCGGATATGATTGCACCAGCATGACCCATTCTTTTACCAGGTGGAGCTGTTTGTCCTGCAATATATGAAACAACAGGTTTTGAGATATTTTTGGAGATAAACTTAGCAGCATCTTCTTCAGCTGTGCCGCCAATTTCACCAACCATGACTATTGCCTCAGTTGTATCATCATTCTCAAAAAGCTTTAAAATATCAATAAAAGATGATCCTGGTATTGGATCACCACCAATACCAACACAACTTGATTGGCCTAATCCAAGATCAGTTGTTTGTTTTACAGCCTCATATGTCAATGTACCAGATCGAGAAATAATGCCGATACTTCCAGCTGCATGAATTTCAGCTGGCATAATTCCCATCTTACCGATCCCAGGAGTAATAACTCCTGGACAATTTGGGCCTATTAATCTTACCCCTAGTTGATCCACTCTTCTTTTAACCTCTAACATATCTAATGTTGGAACACCCTCTGTGATACAGACAATAAGCTCTATTCCTGACTCTGCTGCCTCCAATATTGCAGGCTTACAAAAAGCTGCTGGAACAAATATTAAAGAAGCATTGGCGCCCTCAGATTCTCTTGCTTCACAAACACTGTTAAAAACTGGAAGATTTAAATGCTTGGAACCTCCTTTGCCAGGAGTTACACCTCCAACGATTTTGGTACCATATGATATAGATTGTTCAGCATGTAAAGTTCCTTGGGATCCAGTAAAACCCTGCACAATAACTCGTGTGTCTTTGTCTATTAATATGCTCATGACGCTAATTCAACTGCTCTCTTAGTTGCTTCCTCTAGACTATTAAGACTATTTATCTTAAAGCTTGATTCAGACAAGATTTTCGCTCCAAGTTTTGCATTATTACCCTCGAGTCTAACCACAACAGGAATATTCACACCAATCTCTTCTATTGCTGCAATAACACCCTGAGCTATAAGATCGCATCTGACAATACCACCAAAAATATTGATTAAAACAACTTTAACGTTTGGATCAGCTAAAATTATTTTAAAAGCCTTTGCAACTCTTTCCTGAGTTGCAGTACCACCTACATCTAAGAAGTTTGCTGGACTCCCATTAAAAAACTTAATGGTGTCCATAGTTCCCATAGCTAAACCAGCGCCATTTACCATACATCCAATATTCCCATCAAGTGAAACATAGCTTAGGTCATGCTCAGCAGCTTCATATTCTTGAGGGTCTTCTTGAGTAGGATCATACATGTCTTTAATGGCTGTTTGTCTAAATAAAGCATTGGAATCAATATTTAGTTTCGCATCTAAACAATGTAAGTGTCCGTCTTTTTTAATTACTAATGGGTTAATTTCTAGCAAGCTTAGATCACATTCATAAAATAACTTTAATAACTTTTTTAAAATATCGTCTATTTCATTGGTCTGCATTTGATTTAAGTTTAATATATTAGCTATTTTTTGAATCTGACTGTCCTCAATAGTCCCAGTTTTTAATATTTCCGTCACAACTTTTTCAGGAGTTTCAAGAGCTACCTTTTCTATGTTCATTCCACCTGCAGAAGATGCAATAATTGCAACACTTTGTGATGTTCGATCAACCACTATGCTTAAATACAATTCAGAATCTATATCGGTGCATTCTTCTATTAATATAGAACTTACAAGTTGTCCATCTTTATCAGTTTGATAAGTTACTAGCTTCTTTCCTAACCATTCTTTTGAGAATTCAATAACTTCATTTGGGCTATCACAAAGCCTAACACCGCCAGCCTTACCTCTGCCACCAGCATGTACTTGTGCTTTTGCTACAAAACGATCGCCTCCTATTGCTAAACAAGCATCTTTTATTTCATCTATCCTTTGGATTACTTTTCCATGACAAACTGGAAGATCATATTTACGAAATAGCTGTTTTCCTTGATATTCATGTAGATTCATTTGTTCTTATTCCTTATATGAATAGCTTGATTTCTGACAGCTAAGGCTGCTTCATGGAGTGCTTCAGATAATGTTGGGTGGCTAAAAATTGTTAATCCCAGGTCTTCAGAGCTTGATCCAAACTCCATAGCTATTACTGCTTGTTGAAGAATGTCTGCAGCTGAAGCTCCAAATGCATGAACACCAAGGATGGTATCTGTTTCTGTATCAGCAATAACTTTTACAAATCCGATTGTATCGTCTGCTGCTAAAGCTCTACCGCTTGCTGCAAAAGGAAAAACTCCAGAGTTATAATCGATGCCTGCATTATCTAACTCAGATTCATTTTTTCCGACCCATGCAATTTCAGGGTGTGTATATATCACTGATGGAATTAGATCATAATTAATTTCAACCATCTTTCCTGCAATTCTCTCAGCAACCATTATCCCTTCTTCAGTTGCTTTATGTGCCAACATAGGACCACGAACAAGATCACCGATAGCCCAAATATTACTTACATCAGTCTCACAGAATTCATTAACCGACACCTTTCCATCTTTATCAAGTTTAATGCCTGAATCGTTTGAAAAGAGATTATCGGTGTTCGGTTGTCTTCCAACTGCAACTACTACCTTATCAAAGGTTTCTTCATGTATGCCTGTTGTATCTTCATAGTTAAGAACAACTGATTTGGCTGATGATTTAGATTTGATGACCTTGCAACCTAACTTTATATCTAAGCCTTGTTTAGAAAATTCTTTAAAAGATTCTTTACTAATTTGCTTATCTGCCATAGGTAGAAAATCACTTAAAGCCTCTAAAATTGTTACTTTTGATCCCAATCTTGACCAAACACTACCTAACTCAAGACCAATTACGCCAGCACCTATAACACAAACTGTCTTAGGAACTTTGTTAAACTCAAGTGCTCCAGTGCTATTGACAATATTTTTATGATCATATTGCACTTCGGGAATCTCAAGAGATTGAGAGCCTGAAGCTAGAATAATGTGCCTTGCTTCAAGAATTTTTGTTTTCTTATTTGACTGCAGTTCAACTTTATTTTTTGATACAACCTTTCCGATACCAAATTCAGTTTTTACGTTATTAGATTTTAGTAAACCCTCAACACCTATTGTTAATTTTTGAACTACATTGTCTTTGCGCTGCATCATTGTTGAAAGATCTAAAGAAACTTTGCTTGAATGAATACCATGGCTTTTTTGGGTCTTAGAAGCCTCATAATATTTGTACGATGAATCAAGTAATGCTTTTGATGGAATGCATCCAACATTTAAACAAGTTCCACCAAATTTTTGGTGGCCATCAGAATTAGAATCTTTTTCTACACAAAGTACATCTAAGCCGAGTTGAGCACACCTGATTGCAGCTACATACCCTGCAGGCCCTCCACCAATTACAATAACATCTAACATTAAAGTTCCTTCTTATAAATTTAATAATAATCTCTCAGGAGATTCCAACATTTCTTTAATAGTTACTAAAAAAGTAACTGCTTCTTTACCATCAATCAATCTATGATCATAACTCATTGCTAAATACATCATGGGCCTAATCTGGACCTTGCCATCAATTGCTACAGGTCTATCCTCAATTTTGTGCATACCTAGAATTGCAGTCTGTGGAGCATTTAAAATAGGCGTTGATAATAATGAACCAAATATTCCACCGTTTGATATAGTAAAGGTTCCTCCTTTCATGTCTTCAATGGATAATTTACCATCCCTTGCTTTAGCTGCAAGAGAGTTAATTGATTTTTCTATCTCTGGAATAGATAAATCATCGCAATCCTTAATTATTGGAACAACTAAGCCCCTATCAGTTGATACAGCAACGCCTATATCACGATAACCATGATAAACAATATCGTCACCATCTATAGAAGCATTCACTAAAGGAAATTTTTTAAGTGCCTTACATGATGCTGATACAAAGAACCCCATATACCCAAGCTTGATACCATGCTCAGATTCAAACTCTTCACCATAATCTTTTCTTAAATTCTTAATTGGTTGCATATCAACTTCATTAAAAGTAGTAAGCAT
>CAYFFR010000019.1:0-27476 GCA_964342675.1 uncultured Gammaproteobacteria bacterium | reverse complement strand
TTGCTAATTATGAAAAACGTACAACTCGAAGAATAAGAACATCTGAATAATTGAGGAGTATAAATGTTTGATGAGAAACTGGTTCAAGAAGCTCTAGAGACAATTGATAAAAAATCTTATGAAGATTATCGGTCTGATGATACCGAAGGATCCTTGTTGATCGATGTTCGTGAATTAAATGAATTACAGAAATATGGATCTATAGATAAGGCAACCAATATCCCATTGGGTGAAATAGAATCAAAATTTATTGAAAGTAACTTGAATAAAGATACACCGATATATCTTTATTGCGCAGTGGGAATTCGTTCAGCAATCTCTGGGCTGATGTTAAATAAATTAGGATTTTTAAATATTTATAATTTAGGTGGTTATGAAGAGTTGATCGAACAAGGAGCACCTACAAAAAAAATGACTTAATTTGGCACGCCTGGAGAGATTCGAACTCCCGACCCCTTGGTTCGAAGCCAAGTGCTCTATCCAGCTGAGCTACAGGCGCATCGCATAAGAGGATTTTACCAAATTAAATACAATTAAGCTGGGGTAAAGAAATAGCTTATGTAAGAACTTCCTTCTTTATCTTTACGACCCAAGGCATCTTTAAATACAACTTTAACATTCATATCAAACTTAATATTTTCAGGCTTAGGATCAATATCAATTAAATTGCCTTTTAACGTCCCTCCACCATCTAAATCAACTATAGCTGAAATATAAGGCACATCAATTCCTGGAAATGATCTATGAACGATTGAGTATGAATATAGTTTTCCTGAATTATTTAACTTTATGGCTTCCATGCTATCTCTTGATGAGCAGTTACCACAATTAACCCTTAATCCCACGAACGTAGTTCCACAATTAATACATTTTGATCCAGATAGATAATATTCACCTTCATCAGATATATTTATAAAGTTAGTCACTGGAAGAGGTTGATCTTTTATATTGGACATATAGCTTTCTATAGTTAAAAATAAATATTGAATCAGATTTTTTAAGTTATTAAAAGCATTTGGGGGATTCAATAATGAAAGGATATGTTTTTGGTTTGTTATATATGAAGAGCTGGGACTGGTATGAGAAGTATTACCCGGCAACTGTTAAACTTATAAATGAGCATGGAGGTAAGTACTTAGCTTCAGGTGTTAAGCCTGATATGAAAGAGGGTGAAGAGCAACCTAGTGCCTACGTTCTTTTAGAATTTCCAGATTTGGAATCAGCAAATAACTGGTACAAGGATCCCAAATATCAACCCTTAAAACAGCTAAGAAAAACTGGCGGGAAGACAGAACTTTATATTTTTGCTGGTGGAACCGGTGGAGATGATGAATAAACCAAATAAAGATTTAGCTGAATGGCACGATGAGATTCAAGATAATGACTTACTCTCAATTAGCTTAGGAGAGTTGATAGATTCTTCAGCTGATAAGTATCCTGACAATGAAGCGTTAGTATATGCACATCAACCAGACGTTGTAGATATAAGGTGGACATATAAATCACTCAGTACTATGTCCACATATTTAGCTAAAGGTTTTTTAGATTTAGGTCTTAAAGCTGGTGATGCTGTTGCTGTATGGGGACCCAATCACCCTGAATGGATACTAACTGAATATGCGCTAGCTAAAGCCGGATTAAAACTAGTTACCTTAAACCCACTTTATAAAGAACAGGAGCTTAAATTTGCTTTGAATACATCTAATGTAGTAGCAATTGTTCATGCTGATGTAATAGCAAACATTAATGTAGTGACAATAATAGATTCTGTTAAATCAGACTTGTCTCACCTACAACATATTATTTCATTTACTGATGGACTGAATGATTTGCTTGAGCAGGGCTCTAAGAGCTCAACTTCTTTACCTAGAATCAACCCCCAAGATATTTTTATGATCCAATATACATCAGGCACAACTGGTGTTCCAAAGGCTGCGCAAATGACCCATGAAGCTTTAGTAACAACTTCCAAAAATAGTCATGTTAGATGGCAAATAAAACCTGGACAGAAAGTTTGTCATGGATTTCCATTATTTCATATTGGAGGATCTGCATGCATGACATTAGGAGCTGCATCATTAGGTGCTGTTTCACTACCCTTATATATATTTAAACCTAAAGTTACTTTGGATATTATTGAAAAGGAGCGATGTTCTATTTTTATCGGCGCACCAGTTTTATTGGTTGCAATGTTGGAAGATCCAAGTTTTAAAGATCGTGATTTTTCAGATTTTGAGTGTATTGTTGTTGGTGGATCAAATCCACCAATTGAACTTATTAAAAAATGTGAGAAAGCTTTTGGTGTTGATATGATCAATGGTTATGGTATGACTGAAACATGTGGACTCACATGCACAGCACTACCAACTGACCCTCCTGAACTTAAAGCTATTGCTGGTCTAGCAATGCCAGGAGTATCTTTAAAAATTGTAGATCAGGATAATAAAACACTACCAAACGATACACCTGGAGAGCTTTTGTATAAGGGACCAGGTTTAATGGCTGGATATGGAAATCTACCAGATGGAAGCTCAGGCATAAATAATGATGGTTGGTTTCCTACTGGTGATTTAGCAACAATGGATGAAAATGGATATATTAATATTGTTGGTAGAGCTAAAGAAATGATTATCCGTGGTGGTGAGAATCTCTACCCAATTGAAATAGAGAATTACTTACTAGAACATCCAGGAGTTTTAGAAGTTGCTGTATTTGGTCTTCCTGATGATAAGTATGATGAAGAGTGCTGTGCTGTCATCAGAAAAGATGATAGTGCTATTTCTGATGAGAATGAATTAAGAGATTGGTGTAAGGATAGAATATCTCGCTGGAAGATACCAAGATACATCTTTTTTATTGATGCTTTTCCTGTCACTCCATCTGGCAAAATTCAAAAATATAAACTTCAAGAAAAATATATTAAAGAGCTATCATTAATATAATATTTTATTCTTAATTCCTTACACATTATTTGTGCAAATTTATATTTTGTGTAATATAAGGTTAAGTTATTAAACATTTTTTAGGGGGAATGATAATGACCAAACCAAATAATTCTTATAATTTATCTATTTTTTTAGCTATTGCTGCTACTTTTATATTACCAATATCTACTGATCTCTTTTCTCAAAATAACTCAGTTGAGGTTTTAGAAGAAGTTGTTGTTACAGCGCGTAAGAGAGAGGAAGGTTTGCAAGACACTCCTGTTGCAATTACTGCTTTTAGTGGAAATGATCTTTCTGCAAAAGGAATAAATAACCTTACAGATATTGGGGCTTTTGCACCTAACGTAACAATGGGATCTAACGGTTTTGCAGGAGCAGGTAGTTATAGTGGTCAATTTTTTATTAGAGGCATAGGGCAAACTGAATTTTTACCAATGTTGGAACCAGGAGTTGGCTTGTATATCGATGGTGTTTATTTTGGTAGAGCAGTTGGCTCAGCCATGGAACTAGTTGATATTGATAGAGTTGAAGTCTTAAGAGGACCTCAAGGAACATTGTACGGTAAAAACACTGTTGGGGGTGCTATTAATATTATTTCAAAGAAACCTCAAGGTGAGGGAGCTGGTTATCTTGATGTAATTTTAGGTAGTTATGGTCGAAATGATTATAGAGGATCCTATGATTTCTCGTTATCTGACAGCACTTCTGCCAAAATAACATTCTCTAGTCAAAATGATGGTGCTTATGGTGAAGCTTTAGACTTTGCTACAAATAAAAAAGTTGCTGACTTAGCTGGAAGAGACTCAATGTCTTTCCGTGCAAACTTATCAACCCAACTATCTGATAATACCACAGTTGATTTTTCATTAGACCATACTGATAGAAGTGACGATATGTCTGTAAATCAGATGATATTTTGGGATCCAATGTCAGGTGCAGGTTTGGGAGGACTTTGGCTAGGTCTTGTTGGAGTACCTTCAGGTCAAATACTCTCATCAAGCATTATTACAGGTGACCCAGATAAAACATATGGATCTATTTTCCCTAACGATTTAGAAGTTACTGGGTACAACCTAACATTTGAAAGCGACTTGGGTTGGGCAACTTTAACCTCTATTACATCTCATAGAACTATGGAAGCAGCCTTTGGAAGAGATGGAGATGCTAATACTATTAATTTTTCTTCTACATTTAATCAACAAGATCAAGATCAAACCAGCCAAGAGTTTAGATTATCAGGTCAAACTGGTGACTTATCCTGGGTAGCAGGTTATTTTTTCTTTGAAGAATCATATTTTGATCATAATGATGTTTTTCAAGGCCCTGGAATGTATAGCGTTCTTGAAGTGATACCTAATTTAGCTGGGCTGCCGTGTGCACCTCCTTGGTTAGCTCCTGGATGTCCAGGTAATCCAATTAATGTAGCTTTAGATATTCAAATTGATGTTAGCAACTGGGTTGATACTGAAAGCTCTGCTTTTTTTGCACAGATGTCTTATGATTTATCTGATAAGTTAACTCTTACAGGTGGCACAAGGATTTCTGATGAAGAGAAATCAGTTAGGATGAGGCACTTTAAGCCTACTAGCCAAACTTTCGCAGTACCTCTAACTGATGCATCTAAAGATTGGCAAGAAACAACATCAATGGTTTCATTAGATTATGCCTTAGAAGATGATATTTTAATTTATATATCTTTATCAGAAGGATTCAAAATGGGTGGTTTTAATCCAAGACCAACTAACGGCCTTGAAATAACATCTTTTGACCCCGAAACTGTCGAAACAACTGAAATTGGTTTTAAATCAACCCTTGGTGATGGAAGGGTTAGACTTAACGCTGCATTTTTCTCATCAGATTATAATGATCTTCAGTTTTCTGTTAATAAAGTTGATCCAGCCACTGGAAGTGTTCTTTTATTGGTTGGTAATGCTGCTGAATCAAATCTAGATGGCTTTGAAGTTGAACTAGAGGCATTGCTTTCTGATAATTTAAGTTTAAGAGCTTCTTACGGTGTTCTAGATTTTGAAATTTCAAGCCTAGCAGCTAATACAACACCCGAAGTTACTTTGGATACACAAAATCCAAAAACACCAGATAATAATTATTCAATTAGCTTATTACATACTAACGGACCATCTTCTTTCAGGATTGACTGGAGCCATGAAGCTGGATCATTTAATGACATCCAAAATACTCCGATCTTAAGACGCGCAGGCAATGATATGGTAAATGCTAGATGGTCTTATGAGGGTAACAATGGTTGGGAATGGGCTGTTTTTGGCACTAATCTAACGGATGAAAGAGTGGTTGATGGTGGAACATCAAACATTTCCTCATTTGGTCATGCTGAAGCAGTTTACTCAAGACCAAGAGAGTATGGGGTTTCTTTAAGAATAAATTTCTAATTTTCTAGTAGTTCCTTATAATTTATAGATGGATTATAAAAAATATAAGGAACTACAGATACAGAAAGAGAATCGTATTCTCACTGTAACTATTAACCGACCAGAAGATATGAATGCTGTTAATGAGCAGCTTCATATAGAATTTTCTACAATTTTTATAGATGCAGAATATGATGATGATGTAGATATAATTATTTTAACTGGAGCAGGTAAAGCTTTTTGTGCTGGTGGGGATCTTAAGTGGTTATTAAGAATTCACGGAGATCCTGTTGAAACTGCTTATCATATTAATCATGATAGAAAAATACAAAATGCAATGTTAGATATGGAGAAACCAATCATTGCTAAGGTTAATGGACCAGCTGTTGGGTTAGGTTGTTCATTGGCATTGTTTTGTGATTTTATTTACGCAACACCAAGATCAAAATTTGCAGATCCCCATGTATCGGTTGGATTGGTTGCTGGAGATGGTGGTTGTGTTATATGGCCTCAGTTAATAGGATATGCTCGAGCAAAAAAATACTTATTAACTGGTGAGCTTGTTTCTGCAAATGATGCATTCGATATGGGCTTAATTACCGAGGTTATGGATGAATCAGAAATTGATGATGCAGTACAAGCTTTAGCTGAAAAATTAAGGGATGGCGCAAAGTACTCTATAAGATGGACCAAAACCTCTATTAATGCTGGATTAAAGGTAATGGCAAACTCAATAATTGACAGAGCTGCTGCTTTTGAGAATGTTACTCAATTAATGGAAGATCATAAAATAGCCTTAAAAGCTTTTGCTGAAAAAAAACAACCAAGATTTAAGCAAAAATAACTTTCTAAATTTATCTAATGAAAAAAGTACTTGTTATCACTGGAGGAAGTAGCGGCATAGGTTATGCGGCTGCTGAGATATTTCAAAGTAATAATTATGAGATCATTAATATCTCACGATCTGAGATACCTTTGAAAAATGCAATTCATATCTCAGCAGATTTATCTAAACAAAACTTAGAACAAACACTGCCAGAAGAATTACAAAATAACCTAAGTGGTGCTGATCAGGTCTGTTTAATCCATAATGCATGCAATATGAGAAGTGACAATGTTGAGAATGCAGACTCATCAAGTTTACGAGAAGTATTTGAGGTTAACTTAGTTGCCCCTTTAATCATTAATAGAATCGTTATACCTTATATGAAAAAAGGATCTTCTATTCTGTATGTGGGATCTACGTTATCAGAAAAAGCCGTTCCTCAAATGGCATCATATGTCTCATCAAAGCACGGCATGATAGGCTTAATGCGAAGTACATGTCAGGATCTTCATGGTAGATTCATACATACTGCCTGTATTTGCCCAGGAGCTACCGATACTGAGATGCTAAACGAATATACCCAAGGCAATGAAGAAGCTCTTAAGATAATGGCTGAAAAGTTAAGCGAAAATAGACTCATAACATCTCCTGAAATAGCAGAAACTCTATATTTTTGCTCCCAGAATTCAGTTATCAATGGCGCATTGGTTCATGCTAATTTAGGTATTTTGGATAATACATGAATCAGTTTTCTGAACCTGAACATATTTCAATGCTAAGAAATACTCTTAGGCAGTTTATAGATAAAGAAATGCCAAGAGATAAAGTTAACCAATGGGATAAAGATGATTATTTCCCAAAAGATGTTTTTAAAAGACTATGTGATCTTGGAGTTACATCTCTTACAGTTCCTGAAGAATACGGTGGTAGCGGTAGGGATATGTTAGGAACAATTGCAACAATAGAAGAACTTTGTACAAGAAGCTTAGGTATAGCATCAGGTTATATCTTTTGCGCGTGTTATGCCGGCCTAAACCTTAGTGAGGTTGCTTCTGAAAAACAAAAAAAACAGTTATTGCCAAAAGTAGCAAAAGGAGAACTTTTATTTTCATATGGCATTAGTGAGCCTGATGTAGGTGCTGATGTCGCAAGTGTTCGAACAAAAGCTGTCATAGAAGGGAACGAAGTAGTCATTAATGGATCTAAGCGATGGTGCTCTGGACCAAATGTAACTGATTTTATTTATACTATAGTTAGAAGCGGTCCAGAAGAAGATAGATATAGAAATTTATCTTTGGTTTTAATACCTCCTAAATCTAAAGGGATAACGATAGAGCCACAACAGACTTTAGGTCAAAAAGGTGTTGGTGGTACATGTGATGTTACTTTTGAAGATGTTAGGGTGCCTATAGATAATATCGTAGGCGGTAAAGAAGGTTGGAATGATGGTTGGAGTAAGATTGTAAGTACTGGATTAGATGTAGAAAAAATTGAAGTTGCTGCTATGGCTCTTGGTATAGCTAGAGCTGCAGTAGATGATGCATGGCAATACTCACAAGAAAGAATTCAATTTGGTAGACCTATATGCCATAACCAATCTGTTAGGCACATGCTTTCAGATGTTAAAACTAAATTAGAAGCCTGTAGGTTAATGACATATCAAGGTGCATGGTTAGCAGATCAAAATATTGTAGCAACTGTTGAAATGTCTATGGCTAAATTATTTGTTACAGAAACTGCCTTAGATATTGTTCTTACATGCCAAAGAATCTTAGGAGCATATGGATATGTTAGAGATTTTGATATGGAGAGGTATGTAAGAGATATGTTAGCAATGCCAATTTTAGGAGGGTCTTCTGCTATTCAAAAGAATAATATTGCTAATAGGCTTAATCTACCAAAGTAAACAGGAATTACGTGCTAAAAGATAAAACTGCAATAGTAGGTATAGGACAGACCGCTTTTGCTAAAAACCTTGATTCGACAGAACTTAATTTAGCATGTGAGGCCATAAAGATCGCCCTAGATGATGCAGGTATTGAACCAAAACAAGTAGATGCACTTGGAAGTTTTACATACGAAGAAACACCAGAATTTGAAATTGCTAGAAATCTAGGTTTTGGAGATTTACATTACTGGAGTCAAGCTCCTTATGGGGGTGGTGCTAGTTGTTGTGCAATTGGTCAGGTTGCCTTAGCTATAGCAAGCGGAATAGCAAACGTTGGTGTTGTTTGGAGGTCTAGGAAAAGAGGCGATCCTTCAACTAGAATGTGGTCACATACTGAAGAACACCTTTCTGATCATTGGAAATGGTCTAGACCTTCAGGATTAGTTCGGCCTGTTGATGAATCATCTATGTTAATGCAAAGGTATATGTATGAATTCGGATATTCTAGAGAAGATCTTTCTAATGTTGCAATTACTTTAAGAAAGTATGCTAATAATAACCAAAAAGCTTTTATGTATGAACGAGAGTTATCCAAGGAAGATTATATGAATGCACGAATGATATCTGATCCGTTATGTTTATTTGATAACTGTCTTGAGAGTGATGGTGCAATTGCAATTGTTATTACTAAAGAGGAATTAGCTAGCAAATTGAATCATAAGCCTGCTCTTATTCATGCTTATTCTCAAGGCATGAGCCAAGAACATCAGCTAATGACTGATTATCACGGCTCAAACCCATTGAAAAGCTCTTCATATGTAACCGCATCTAATCTTTGGAACTTATCAGACTATAAACCTCAAGATATTGATGTAGCTCAGTTTTATGATGCGTTTTCACCAATGATACCTTTTTCATTAGAGGCATATAATTTCTGCTCAAAAGGAGAAGCATTAAAATTAATTAACGAAGGTTTTATTGATATTGATGGTGAACTACCAGTTAATACGTCTGGAGGTAGTCTTTCTGAGGTTTATTTGCATGGGATGAATCTAGTTTTAGAAGCAGTAAGACAAATAAGAGGTAATTCAACATCTCAAGTTCAAAATGCCAAATTATCATTAGTAACTACATGCGATGCTACTCCAAACGCAGCTATACTCTTTAGGGGTACATAAAAATGATACAGAATAAGCCCATTCCAGCTATAGATAACTTTGATAAAGAATTTTGGAGGAGTTGTAAGAAAAACCAACTTGTCGTTCAACATTGTGGAGACTGTGATATTCCACGATTCCCTCCAAGACATATGTGCCCTAATTGTCAATCAACGAAACATAAATGGAATGAATCATCTGGCAATGGAACAATTTGGTCTTTTGTTATTCCAAGGCCACCGCTACTTCCTATTTTTGAAAAAGAATCTCCTTATGTAGTTGCGCTTATACAATTAAATGAATATGAAAATATTAGAATTGTTGGCAGAATTAAAGATCATGAATTAAAGACACCAGATATAGACTCAATCAAAATAGGCGATGAGGTAAAAGTTAAATTTGAGAAAATTAATTCTGATATATATATCCCTTTTTGGATAATTAGTAAATTAGATTAGAATAAATATAAGACAAAGAGGGCTTATTAATGAAAATTTCTTACAACCCTTATTCAAAGGAGTTTTGGGATAATCCATGGGATATCTATAAACAGCTTAGAGATGAAGATCCAGTCCACTGCATGGACGACTTTGGAGGTGCATGGGCTTTAAGCAGATTTGAAGATATTTGGAATGCCCATTTGGGTTCATACAAGGACTACACCTCAGCCACTGGAACATCTCCTCCGCCTTTATTGTTAGGAGAAGATTCTGGTCCTGGGCATGTATCCATACCTACAAATGATGGACAGGACCATCGCGATTATAGAAATACCATTGCAAACAGATACACACAATCATCAGTTGCAGAATTAGAATCAAAGATGCGTAAGATGACTCAATTAGAACTTAAACCTGCTTTAAAAGCTGGCAGGTTAGATATACATGAGGTTGCAAGAAAAGTAGCATTATTCACGATCACCGATATGATTGGTTTGGATCGAGATATTGCTTTAAAAGCACGTGAGCTTATAGATATTTTCTATGAAAGAGATCCAGATATTATGGGAGTAACTCCAAGAGGACAAGAAGCTTTTGGTCAGTGCATGGGTCTTATGTTGGAGCTAGCTAGTAAATGGAGAAAAGATACTCCGCCTTCACCATCTCATATTAATTCATGGATTACTAAACAAGTAAGAGAAGATGTTTGGATGACAGATGAACAAATTATGGGAAATACAAGCATGCTAATTATCACTGGCGCAGATACAGTGCCCTATAACATCGCAAACTTATTTTATTATCTAAATAAGAATCCAGAACAACTAGAAATGATAAAACAGGATTATTCATTAATACCTAATGCTTTTGAAGAATGTGTACGATTTGATCATCCTACTAATATACTTGGTAGACGACTCAATAAAGATATGGAACTCCATGGGAAAAAAATGAAAAAAGGTGATGCTGTTATTTATCTTTATCAATCAGCAGGTCGTGATGAAAGAGAGTTTAAGAATCCTGATCACTTTGATATTACTCGACCTCCAGCTAAAAGAAATATTAACTTTGGACATGGACCACATAAATGTTTAGGTCAGCATTTAGCTAGATTGGAAGGAAAAGTAATCATAGAAGAAATTTTCAATGCTATTCCTAAATATACTGTTAAAGAAGATGAGGTTGAGAGGACTTTCGGTGAGTTTTTACAAGGTTACAGATACATGCCAATAGAATTTGATCCTCAGTAGAATATGAATACAATTATGTTATACATAATAAAATATAAAAAATATGTCAACTTACAAGTGTAATAAATGTGGTATGGCAGTTAATGCTTCATGTGCTTCATGCGATGTGCCTTTAGTAAATGGTGTATTGACTAAAGAAGATGGAACTGAAGTACAGATATCACAATGCCCAAATGAGTGCGGTAAAATTAAATCACCATTATGTTGTGGTGAAGATATGACCTGTACAATTTAATTATTTTTTGAAATAAAAGAATTAAATCTGCCAATCTTTTGATGGTATCTTCCAAGGAGAATATTTATCTTCATTGGTTTCATTTATTACAACCTTAACAGATGCAGTAGCTGAACTATTTCCATCAACTAGTATATCTACATTAATTTCAATTAAAGAGTTTGATTTATTTATAGATTTCTTATTTACAACTTTTCCATTAAATATCATTATTTCATTTGGACATATAGGTTTAATGATTTTAAATTTTACTTTAGAAATTCTAGAAGAAAATCCAAAATGGTTAGTTATATATTTAATTATTAACCCATTAAGAGTGTAATTATTCATGATAATATTTGGAAGATTCCCTTCATTTATTGCCCATTCTTGATTTGAGTGAAGAGGCGCCCAATCTCTACTGCTAATAGCACCATTTTGAATAGATTTAATAGTAACTGTATGTTTTTCTGATGGCAGTTGATACCCTATATTAGTAGATTTTTTTATCATCTTTTGTATCCTAAAAAATGCATATTTTGCTTACCAACTAATTGATTTAATTGATTTTTGTATATTACTTCAATGGTCCAATATCTTCCTTTTCCAAGTTTTGTCTTGACAAGATCGCTAACACTAATTAGTTTTTGTTCACAAGATATAAGATCTCCGTCATGAACTGGATCAAAATACTCTATCTCAACTTCAGTTACTATCCCAAGAGGCAGACTTAATAACTCTTTAATTAAAAAATGTAATTCCATTGGCATTTTTCTATCTCTCTTCGGATGCCACTCAAAATCATGCAGCCAAGATGGCAGTATTGCAGGATGAGATATGATCCCATCAGTATGTTTAGATGCATAAGCTTTATCCCAATACATAGGATTACCATCCTCAATAGCTGAACAGAAATTTTGCCAAAGACCTTTTTGTACGTCTATTAAGCCAGATTGTTTGACTGCTACTTTCCCAATTAAGTTTTTAACTTTATTCGGAAGTTCATCATTAGTCATCTGTTTATTAGATAGGAAGATTTAGTGATTTTTTTGCAATAGTATTTTTCTGTATCTCAGTTGTTCCTGCACCTATTGTATCAACTAGCGTACTTCTGTAGGACCATTCCCACTTACCGTTTGCAGGTGATTTATCATATTCTTTCCTATATAGGCCTTCTCTGCCTAATATGTCCATTGCAGTATTAGCTAGACGTTGGTGGAGCTTTGTACTAAAAAGTTTAAATACTGCTGCCTCTGTTTGAGGTACTTGATCTTGAACGGCTATAGACAGAACTTTTCTTTGCAAAACCTTTGCTTTCTCTACATCTGCTGCAAGATAAATTATTTTTTTTCTTACCTCAGGAATTTCACTTAACGGTATACCGTCCTTAGATAGCTTATTCACTAATGAAGTTAATTCTTTAAATTTTTGCTCTAGTGGAGCAATAGTATAAAAAGTAAATCTTTCGTAATTGAGGGCATCACAAATATACTTCCAACCCTTATTAATCTCACCTACTACGTAATCATCTGCGACCCATACATCAGTTAAAAAGACACTATTAGTAGCATGTTCACCTACTGTTTCAATTGGATGAACTTCAATACCAGGATCATCCATTTTTACCAAAAATACACTAATCCCATGATGTTTTGGTGCATTTGGATCAGTTCTTGCAGCTAACCAATACCAGTCAGCAACATGTCCTGATGATGTCCATATCTTTTGTCCATTTATTAACCATCCATTATCTTTTCTTTCAGCTTTAAGTTTAAGGGCTGCTAAATCAGATCCTGCTCCAGGCTCGCTATACCCTAATGCAAAATCAATTTCTCCTGCTAATATTTTTGGTAAAAATTCTTTCTTAATTTTATTAGATCCATGATGAATTATGGTTTGACCTATTGACCCTACTCCTTTACCAGGAGATGGTGCACCAACTCGGCATAGCTCTTCATTCAGTATATAGTCGTAAATACCTGGTTTTTCCTGTCCACCATATTCTTTAGGCCAAGACATACCAAGATAACCTTTTTTAGCTAGAGTTTTCATAAACTCTCTTCTAGGAGGACTATCAATTTTGGTTTGCGCATCAGCTTCTCTGTCAGGCGCAAAAACAATATCAGCATCAGGTTTAAGCTTTTCTAAATCGATAAATTCTCGTACCTCCTTTATAAAAAGCTCTTCTTCATTAGTAAAATTAAAATTCATTAAATATCACTCTGGTGCTAATACTTTATCTCTGTTTCCAGTTTCATTGTCAACTCTTAATCGTCTTTTAATTATTAACCATTCCCCATTAACTTTTGTCCAATCATCTTGATACTCACCCCACATTTCATAATATTCAGATTCATTGGGTATGTTACCTACATGATAGGCTCTTACGTAACATTTACTTTCGGCTGTCTCACCCGTAATATCTATTCTAAAATTTCCTAATAAATGTTGTGTTGTACCACAACCTCCTAGACTAGCCTTACACATATTAATGATCTCATCTCTAGATTGTGATTCAATCATCATTCCTATTTTTTCATTACCGTAAACCGCAGATACATCTTTTGAGAAGATTGTATTTAATTTATCCCAATTTCTAGAATCTAAAGCGATACCATAATTAATTAGCTTTCTTTCTATCTCTTTATAATCATCCAACATCACTAATCTCCTTTATTATTGCCTATCCTACACCTTAAGTTTAATATAAAACTAGTTTTAATTAATAAGGGGTCATTAAAATACTATATGGATTTAGATTTTACAGAAGAGCAAAATATTCTGAGACATTCTATTAGTAGTGTTTGTAACGATTTTGCAAACTTTGAAATATTGAGATCTATTGAGGATACAGAAACTGGTTTTTCAAAAGATTTTTGGAACAAACTAATTGAATTAGGTATAACAGGCATTGCTATCCCTGAAAAATATGGCGGTTCTGGTATGGGTCTTTTAGATGCTGCAATAATCTATGAAGAATTAGGACGATCATTAGCTCTTGCACCTCATTTTATTAGTTCATATGTATCTGCAAATCTTATAAATGATTTAGGCGATGATCATCAAAAATCAGAATTATTACCTCCAATTGCATCTGGCCAAATTATATTAACCCTAGGATGGTTAGAAGAGGGTTCGACTTGTTTTAAAAGTGGAATTAATTTGAAGTTAGAAAAGAAAAAAGATTTCTTTGTGATTAATGGTATTAAGACGATGGTTCCATATGCATCTTCTGCTGACAAAATAATTCTCTTTCTAAGAGATGAAGAGGATATTAGAGCAGGGATTATCGATTTAAATCAAAAAGGGATCCATTTAAGTTATGAGTATAATCATGCCAAGACAAGCATGTTTAGTGTTGAATTTGATGGTGTAGAGATCCACTCATCTGCTATGTTAGGTAATGGTGATATATGGTCGGTATGGGAGTCAATTACCCATCGATGCCAAGTACTTCTTGCTGCAGAAGCAACTGGCGGCTCGGAACGATCTTTATATATAGGTAGAGATTATTCTTTAGAAAGAGAGGCTTTTGGTCAGAAAATTGGTGGATTCCAATCCATTGCGCATTACTTAGCTGATGGGTTAGTTGAGGTTGAAGCAAACAAATTAATGACCTACCAAACGGCATGGGCTCATGACGATAAACAAAATATAGCAACTTTATCAGCTATGACTAAACTCCAGTGCTGTAATTCATTTAGGGATATTTCTGCAACAACAATCCAAATATTCGGAGGAATGGGCTTTACTATTGAAGCAGACCCACAGTTATTTTATAGACGCGCTAAACATCTGCAGAACTTCTTATGGGATTCAGATTATCTAGAAAAGCAGCTAGAAAATAACTTTTTTAAATAACAAAGGAGATTAAATTGAAATATTCAACTGTTTTATATGAAGTGAAAGATGGAATTGCTCATATAACTTTAAATAGACCTAAACAACTTAATGCTGTAAATAGTTTAATGTCTCAAGAACTGCCTAAAATTTGGACTGATTTTAATGAAGATAATTCAGCTATTGTTGCCATATTATCAGGTTCTGGAAACAAATCCTTTAGTACGGGAGCCGATCTCCATGATTTACCTGACATGAATGATGGTCCAGGTAAAGCCACCCTAGAATCCATTAAATGGACGTCATTACAAAATAATATATGGAAACCAGTTATTTGTGCAGTTAATGGAATGGCTTGTGGCGGTGGCCTGCATTTTATTGCTGATAGCGATATTGTTATAGCTTCTGAGCATGCAACTTTTTTTGATACACACGTTAAAGTAGGATTGGTCGCCGGTCTTGAGCCTGTAGGTCTTAGTAGAAAAATACCATTAGAATCAGTTTTAAGAATGTCTTTAGTTGGAGGTGGTGAAAGAATGACTGCATCAAGAGCTCTTGATATTGGATTAATCAGCGAAATAGTTCCTAGAGATAGTTTAATTAACAAAGCAATTGAAATAGCTAACATGATTAAGGTGCATTCACCTTCTGCCTTAGCTAAAACGAAAAAGGCTATATGGAATTCTAAAGAATCAAACTTATCAGATGCATTAGACTTTGCTTGGGATCAGATTTCAGAACAGAATCAGCATCCGGACTTTGAAGAAGGATCTAAAGCTTTCATAGAAAAAAGACTCCCAAAATGGAAGCCATATAAGGACTAAACTAATGAAATATGAGCATATTATTTTTAGTACTAGCGGAGCTTTATCTACAATTGTCTTAAATAGACCAGATAAATTAAATGCTTATACACCTGACATGGGCGATGAAATTATTGATGCATATAGAAAATCTATAGCTGATGATAATATTATTGCTATCGCTCTATTAGGATCTGGTAAATCATTTTGTGCCGGAGCTGATAAGGAATTTCTAATAGGAAATAAAGTAAGCAAGTTAGGTTTAAAAATAGGTGAAGATGAATTCATTTCATCATTTACTCAAGAATTATCTTCTACTGAAAAGATTCTCATAGCTGGTATACATGGATCAGCTGTTGGGATTGGCGTAACTATGGTTCTACCTTTTGATATAAGATTTGCAACTAATGATGCACTTTTCTCATTTCCTTTTACAAAACTAGGTATATTACCTGGTTTAGGAAGCTCTTTTTTTCTTCCTGAATTAATTGGATCGTCAAAAGCTAAAGAAATAATATTATCTAATGCAACCATTAATGCTCAGGATGCACTTCAAATAGGCTTAATCAATGAAATTATATCTGATGATAATTTAGCGCTTAGAATACAAAATGAAGTTTCAAAATATGAAAAAATAGATAAAAAAGTGATTTTTGCTGCTAAAAAAGCTTTTATGAATAATTTGGAAGAAAAGGTACAAAATGCTATAAAGACTGAAAAAGATCTATTAAAAACTATACGTTAGTTATTTTGGGGAGGAATAAATGGATATAAAATCATTAGGGTATATAGGATTTGGTGCAAAGGATCCTTTGGAATGGTTAAAATTTGGTACTGAAATTTTAGGCATGATGCCAGCTAGAGCTATTCCAGGTGAAAGCTGGGGCTTTCCTCAAGATCCAAACTTTAAAATTGCTAGTGGAGGAAAAGGTATTGCCGAAGATGGTTCTGTCTATCTCAAATTAGATGAATATCAGTGGAGAATAGGCATTCATCAGGATGATGTCAATCATGGAATCCTTTATATTGGTTTTGAAGTTGAAAGTATTTCCAAATTAGAGGAAGCAAAACAGTATTTAATTTCTAATAAAATAGATGTTCTTGATGGATCTCCTGAAGAAGCTAAATCGAGAGGTGTAGGGGGGCTAATTAAGTTAAGTGACCCATCTGGAAATCCAATAGAAATCTATTACGAGCCAACATTAGATTATAAATTTAAATCCCCTGTAAATGATCAAACTTTTGTTGCTGGAAATTTAGGTTTAGGACACCTAATGATACTTGCATCTAATAGAGAACAAACTTATGACTTCTACACTAAGATAATGGGCTTTAAACTAAGTGATTATATTAGTTTTATGAGTGGTGATGGAGCTTGGTTCATGAGATGTAACCCAAGACACCATAGCATTGCTTTATCTAAGTTTGGAGAAGCAAATGGCATGCATCACATAATGTTTCAGGTTGATTCAATTGATAGTGTTGGAAAAGCATTAGATAGAGTAAACGCAGCTGGAATTGAGATTAGCTCAACCTTAGGAAGACATATAAATGACTTGAATGTTAGTTTCTATATGAAAGGTCCTAATGGTTGGGATGTAGAAGTAGCTGCAGATGGCGTTGAGATACATGATGATAAAGAATGGATACCCAAACAATTTGTTGAGGGAGATATTTGGGGGCATCAGGGAATTATGGATTCTGTAGAAGCTGTTAGTGGCGATTTAGAAGATCAATCACAAACTGATGGGAAAAATTAATCATACTAGCCAATCTATTGATGTTGGCATAGTCACTTACAACCCAGATAAAATGTTAGATTTTTATAGTAATACTCTTGGCTTAATAAGAGAAGCAGAGATACCATTTCCTAATTTAGGAGTTGTAAATAAATTTGTATTTGGAGATGGTTATTTAAAAATACTAGTTCTTGAATCTGAGCCTCAAAATCAGAATATTATTGGTAACTTTACAGTTATGAATGGAATTAGATACATTACTATTAATCTAAGCAATATCGAAGAAATAATCAGCGAATGTAAAAAAAACAATATTGTTATAGTTAATGAACCAATAGAGATTAGGCCTAAGGTAACAGTTGCAGTAATTCAAGACCCTGATGGTAATTTAATAGAGATGATGCAATCTAACTGATGTCAAAAATAGATTTAGACTATAAATTAGAGGATAAATATTCCCATGATGAAGGTAGTGTCTTTTTGACAGGAACTCAGGCTTTAGTCAAGCTACCAATTATTCAAAGAAAAATTGATCTTTCTAAAGGACTTAATACAGCAGGATATATTTCTGGATATACAGGCTCTCCATTAGGTGGGTATGATCACGCATTAAACCAGGCATCAAAATTTCTTAAAGACAACCATGTTGTTTTTCAACCAGGAATAAATGAAGATCTTGCTGCAACAGCTTTACATGGATCTCAACAAACCACTTTAGTAGATAAACCAAAATACGATGGTGTATTTGGTATATGGTATGGAAAAGGTCCAGGGGTTGATAGATCAGGTGATGCATTAAAACATGGAAACTATGCAGGCACATCAAAGTATGGAGGTGTATTAGCTTTAGCAGGGGATGATCATGGCGCAAAATCTTCAACTACAGCGCACCAAAGTGATCATGCATTTATCCATTTTGGAATGCCGATACTTAATCCTGCCACTGTTCAAGATTATCTTGATTTTGGTATTCTTGGTTGGGCTATGTCCAGGTATGCTGGATGCTGGGTAGGCTTTAAGTGTGTAACTGATACTGTAGAGAGCGCTGCTTCAGTTGATATAAGTTTAAGTAGATTTGAACCTAAAATCCCAGATAACACAGAATTTGAGTTAGACGAAAATCTACATCTAGAGTGGGGTTTTACACCAGCAGCTTCAGAACCAAGACTGTACAGAAGAAGGCTACCCGCAGCACAAGCATTTGCTAAAGCAAATGCCATAGATAAAACAATTTTTAAAGGCAAACAGAAATTAGCAATTATTACTAGCGGCAAAGCTTATTTGGATGTAAGACAGGCATTAGATGAACTTGGTCTTAATGAATCATTATGCAAAGAGATTGGTGTTTCTTTGTATAAAGTTGGAATGGTGTGGCCACTCGAAGAAGATAATATTCTTAAATTTGTTGGGGAGCATGAGGAAGTTTTGGTTATTGAAGAAAAAAGACCTATTGTTGAAGATCAATTAATTAAATACTTATATAACAATGATTCCACACCTACCGTTGTTGGAAAATATGATGAACATAAAAATCTTTTGGTACCAAGTGAGGGTGAATTATCTCCAAGTAGTGTAGCAATTATCATTGGTAATAGAATTCAAAAACTAAGTTTAGATATAGATTTAACTAAACGACTAGAAGAAATTGAAGACTTCATTTCAAAAGTAAACTCTAATCCAGTGTCTGATTTATATAGGCTTCCTAGTTTTTGTGCTGGATGTCCTCATAATACGTCTACAAAAGTACCAGACGATAGCTTTGCATTTGGGGGTATCGGTTGTCATGGTATGGCAACATTTATGCCTGAAAGAAAAACCTATAATCTAGGACAAATGGGTGGAGAAGGTGTTATGTGGACTGGCATAGCTCCATTTACTGAAACAACTCATATATTTCAAAATTTAGGAGATGGTACTTATTATCACTCTGGAATTCTTGCTATAAGATCAGCAATTGCTTCTGGTGCAAATATTACATTTAAGATTTTAGTGAATGATGCGATTGCAATGACTGGTGGCCAAGAAATTACTGGTAAAGTAAGAGTCGATGATTTAACTTGGCAAGTTCATTCTGAGGGTGCTAAAAAAGTTGCAGTTTTTTCAGATTATCCAGAGAAATATCCAAAAGACAGTAAGTTTGCACCTGGTGTTAAGGTATATCATAGAGATAAACTTAATCAGGTCCAAAAGGAATTTAGAGAAGTTAAAGGTATAACAGTCATAATTTATGATCAATATTGTGCAACTGAACTAAGAAGAAGAAGAAAGAGAGGTCTTGCTGAAGAGCCTGATAAAAAGATCTTTATAAACCCATTGGTGTGTGAGGGTTGCGGTGATTGTAGTGTTCAATCTAATTGCATAGCTATAGAGCCATTAGAAACTAAATTTGGCAGAAAGAGACAGATCAATCAGTCATCTTGTAATAAAGATTTTTCATGTACAAAAGGCTACTGCCCAAGTTTTATAACAGTAACAGGGGGATCTCTTAGAAAGAAAGGCAGCTCATTAAAATCCAAAGATAATCCCTTAATTGAGCTGACTAAAGATATACCTGAGCCAGTTACTGCACCTCTTGATAAACCATATAATATCTTAATTACTGGGATTGGTGGTTCAGGAGTTATAACGCTAGGTGCAGTATTAGGAACTGCAGCACATCTTGAAGGAAAAGGAGCTTCAACTTTAGATGTTGCTGGCTTAGCACAAAGAAATGGACCAGTTACAAGTCATCTAAGGGTTGCTTCATCACCAGATCTTTTGCATGCTACTAGAATAGCTTCCGGTTCAGCTAACCTAATACTAGGTTGCGATATCGTAGTAACTACAGGCATTGAAGCCTTGTCGAAAATTAATCCTAAATTTACTAATATTGTAGTTAATACTCACGTTGCTCCTACAAGCGCATTTGCTTCAAATCCAAATATTGATCTGTCATCAGATAAAATGATAAATGGTTTAAAAGAGATTGGATCTAATGATTTACTGAGTTTGGTTGATGCAACAAAACTTGCATCATCCTTAATGGGTAATGCGATAGCTGCTAATTTATTTTTGGTAGGTTTTGCAATACAAAAAGGTTTATTTCCTATCTCATTATCTGCTATTGAACGAGCTATTGAATTGAATGGTGTATTTGTTCAAATGAATAAAGATAGTCTCAATTGGGGAAGATTAGCAGCTTGTGATATGGATAAAGTTGAAGGAATAGCTTTTTCAGAATCTATTAATATTCAAGAAGAAACAACATTGCAACAACAGATTGATGAACGTATTGCATTCTTGACAGATTATCAAAATTCAAAATATGCATCTAAATATAATTCATTAGTACAAAAAGTTATTACCGCAGAGGAACATATTTCTCCAAACTCTATGATGTTATCAGAAGCTGTAACTAAGTATTACTTTAAATTAATGTCATACAAGGATGAGTATGAAGTTGCCCGATTACATACGAGTAATTATTTTAAAGAATACCTCGAAGATCAATTAGAAGGAAAATATAAGATTGAATATAGTCTAGCACCACCTATTTTTGGCGGAAGAGATCCTGAAACTCGAAGATACCCAAAAAGAAAATTACCATCTTATTTTTATTATTTATTTAAGATTTTAAGCTCATTTAAGTTCTTACGTGGAACACCATTCAATATTTTTGGCTATTCTAAGCATAGAAGGTTAGAGATGAAATTAATTAAAGATTATGAGAATACAATTAAACATCTTATTAATCATTTAGATCAGAATAATTACAATCTAGCATTGGAAATTGCCTGTTTACCTGATCTAATTAAAGGATTCGATGTAGTAAAAGATAAAAACATAGATAAGGCAGTTGCCATGCAAGAAAATCTCTTACATGAATTTAATACAGGTTCTAAGCCAGATATAGTGAAGCAATATTCTAATAAAGTTGGAGAATAAAATGAGCACAGATGTTTATGTATACGGGATAGATATGATTAAGTTTGGAAGATTCCCTAATAAAACTGTCCCAGAATTAGCGGCTGAATCTATTTTACTTGCTTTAGATGATGCAAATCTAACAATGAAAGATATGGAGGCATTTTATTGTGGGAATATTAAAGAAGTGAACCAAATGGTAGGTCAAAAAACACTTCAGTTAATAGGTCAAACAGGTATACCAATTGTCAATTGCACTAATGCTTGTGCTACAGGAGCTACTGCATTTAGGGAAGGTTGGTTATCAATCAAAGCTGGTTTATACGATATCGTATTAGTTGCAGGTGTAGAAAAAATGGGAACAGGCTTACTAGGTGGTGATACACCTGAGACTGGTATTCCATTAGAAGGATTAGTTGGTTCGGGAACGATGCCAGCTGTTTTTTCAGAAGCAGGATTAGAGCATTCTAGAAAATATGGAACTACTTTTGAACAATTTGCAAAAATTTCTGTAAAAAACCATCATCATTCAACCATGAATCCAAAATCTAGATATCAAATTGAGACTCCTTTAGATGAGGTGATGAATTCTGAAATGATTTCTTACCCCAATACTAAGTTAATGTGCTCAGCTAACGTAGATGGTTCTGCAGCCGCAGTTCTTGTTTCTGAAAGAAAAGCAAAACAGCTAGGAATGACAAGAGCAGTTAAAATTAGAGCCTCAGTATTAACAAGTGATCCTTTCGAAGAAAGAAATCAAGTGATGCCCAATGTTAATACTTTAACTAGAAATGCTGCTAAGCAAGCATATGAGATGGCTTCACTTGGACCAGAGGATTTAGATTTAGTTGAGTTACATGATTGTTTTGCCTCTGCTGAAATGCTTCATTACGGGAATCTAGGATTATGCAAGGATGAAGATTCGGGCAAATGTGTTGATAATGGTGATTTTGAAATCGGAGGTAAATTACCCGTTAATTTATCTGGTGGTCTTCTAGCTAAAGGTCATCCTACTGGAGCGACTGGCGTCGCTAATATATATGAAATTTGCACCCATTTAAGAGAAGAGGCTGGTGCTAGACAAGCTAAAGATGCAAAAATTGGTCTTGCACACGTTATAGGTTTAGGAAGCGCCTGCGGTATACATATCTTAGAAAAGACTTAATTCATCCATGGATAAGGAGCTAATACCTTATTTACAGAGCCTGAATGGTATATTAGCTAACATATCAAATTTAGAAGTTAAAAATGAGATGTTAGCTATGCAAATTGAATTAGCTAGACATTTAATAGATCTACTGATTGTAAAAACAAACATCGCACCTTTTTTAAGCAATGACTGTATATCATCACTTCCTGAAATAATTAACAAAACAGAAAAAATACTCCCTGTATCAAAATCTAAAACATTTCTTTTAAGGGAGTTAAAGAAGATTAATGAGCCAAATTCAAACTCTTATAATAAATTTCTAGAAATCTCTGGAAAATTACAAATAGAACTTATAAAGGTAAATAGTAATGAGGCTCTTGAATTATCTAAGCAAATTTTTAGAATCGAAGCAGATTATTCTAAAAATTTTTTATCTGCTGTTTTAACTCAAAATAAGTTAGAAGATACCAATAATGATATAAGCTCAGCACGTAATACACGTTCTTTTAAAACCCAAGACTTAGTTACTTTTATTCAAGACACTTTTCAAAAAGATGGCAACACTGAAATTATAGATACAAAGTTTATTACAGGCGGATATTCTAAATTCACAATGGATATTCATTTAATTAAAACTACTACTCTACCTAAAAATATAATTCTACGAGCAGATGCTGATGGAGAATTTGGAGGCATGTCAGTTGTTGATGAATATCAATTATTAGATACCGTATATCAAAATGGGGTTAGTGCACCAAAACCTTTTGCAATAAATAAAAATCATAATATATTTGGCACTCCATTTATGCTGATGGAAAAAATTCCCGGTGAATGTATTGGTCATATGTACAATATTCCTCCAATAAATTCAGACAATCTAGTATTAGATATTGCAACAAAACTTTCTTCGATACATGGAATCCCTATAAAGATGTTTCATAATAAAACTAATGGAGCAAATTGCTCTTCTAGTCAAATGGCGCTTGAATGGATATCTTCTTCAGAAGCGATGTGGCTACCTTTAAATCTTCCATCTCCAGCTTTTACAACTGCATTTGAATGGTTAAAACAGAATACAAAATTATATGATAATGGTCCACGGTCACTAGTTCACGGAGATTATGGCCTTAATAACTTACTTATTAAGGATGAATATGTAACCGGGATACTTGATTGGGAACATGCGCATATTGGTAATCCTTCATATGATCTTGGATATTTCCATCCAATGGCAGAAAAATTATCGTCTTGGCAAAAATTCTTAGATGCGTATGCTAATACAGGAATTTCTATGCCAAATGAGGATCAAATTAATTTCAGTATTCTATTTGGAGCTATACGTGTTGGTGTTATGGTCTGCCAGGTAAGGAGTGCATTTATTAATAATCACGAGACTGGAATTGCAGCTACAATCGGTGTTGCAGATGATTATTATGATATGGCAGTCACAAGAATATCTAGTGCATTGGAAAATGTTCTGTGAAAAATATTAATACAAGTGATCGGAGTAGGCTGGGAGCCTATTTGTTACCAGGAAGAATTAAAAACCCACATGATGGAATCTCTCAAGCATTGGAAGGAGAGAAATTAGGTTTAGGCACCTTATGGCTTAGTGAACGGTGGGGCAATAAAGATGTAGGTGCAATATGTGGTGCTGTTAGTCAAGTTGCACCATCAACAAACATTGCTGCTGGAACAACACACTTTCTTACTAGACATCCTGTCGTATTAGCATCAATGGCAATGACTTTACAAGCACTGACTGATGGTAAATTTATTCTTGGAGTAGGTCGCGGCATTCCTGAGATGTTCCATGCAATTGGATTACCCAGTGTTTCATTTGAACATTTAATAGATAGTGTAAATATTCATAAAAAACTCTGTAAAGGACAATCAGTAGATTATAGCGGTGTATTGGGTGATTATTCTGGTATGAAGTTAGTTGACTTACCTGATATCAAACCACCTCCTACTATATTAGGAGCAATTGGGCCGAAGGCTTTAAATTTAGCTGGTACTCATTTTGATGGTGTATTACTCCATCCATTCTTAACACCTGACGGGGTTAAGCGCTGTAGTGATCTTGTTAAAAAAGCTGCCAGTAAAGCTGGTCGCGACCCAAATAATATAAAGATTTATGCAACAGTTGTTCTTGCAGCAGATTTACCAGCGGATGAGGAGGAAGCAGTTGTAGGTGGTAGAGCAGTTACTTATTTTCAAAATCAAAGCTATGCAAATATCTTAGTTAATTTTAATAACTGGGATCAAAGCGTATTAAATAAATTATGGGATCATCCGCTTCTTCAAAATTTAAATGGTAATGCGGATCAAACATTTACGCGTGAAGAACTCGTGGAAGTAAGTAGGATTTTACCAAAGGAATGGTTATTATCAGGAGGTGCTGTTGGAAGCACAGATCATTGTGCATCACGCCTGAAAGATTATTTAAACTCAGGTGCTGATGATGTAATCATTCATGGATCAACTCCAGATAAGCTTACCCAAACATTTGAAGCATTCTCTAGTTAATCATCTATTGGAATAACAGTACTTTCCTCTCCAGAAGACCCCATATTAAGACCCTTTACAGGACCAAGATCTAATTTTTCATATTCAATAGCAGCTTGTTTCATAAGTCCTGTTCTATCAAGAGATAACCCTCCATCAACACATATATTGATGCCTGTTATAAATTTAGATTCATCACTTGCAAGAAAGAGAGCAGTATTAGCTATATCCTCAGGTGCACCTTTAGCTTTTAGAGGCTGATCTAATAAAGCTTCATTTGATTCACGCTCATCACTAAGCACACTTTGAAGTAATGGAGTAGATATTACACCTGGAGATATTGAATTTACTCTAATATTAAATTCACCTAATTCAACAGCAGTAGTTTCAGTTAGATTAATCACTCCTGCTTTAGCTGCAGAATATGCAGCCGGCCCAGATCCTGCTCCCATACCAGCAATTGATGCGGTACTGATAATGGAGCCACCTGTTGTTTGCATTTCTTTTGCTGCATGTTTTATACCCAGAAATACAGATCTTAACAATAGACCAAATGACTTATCCCAATCTTCTGAATCAGTGTGAGTTATTGGACCAAAAGCACCACCAAGACCAGCATTATTAAAAATTACATCAAGTCGCTTAAAATTATCCTTGGTAATCCTTATTAGGTTTTTAATATCATCTTCAGAAGACACATCACATAGCACAGTTAAGAAATTCTTATTTGGATACTGTTTTTTTAATTCATTTTTTGTAATTTCAAGAGAATCTTTATTAATATCTGCTAAAACAACATTAGCACCTTCATTTAAGAAAACATTGACTGTTTCTCTACCAATACCACTTGCTGCTCCAGTAATAATTGCAGTTTTATCTTTCAATCTCATTATTTATAAACCTCTATTTTTATTTTTATCCTAAGATAACATCTGTTTAAATAAAATATAAGGACTATCGTTTATTATTATAAAAATCATATAAAATAAATCATTATTATGAAAAATATATACATTACATTCTTAATTATTATATTTGTATATGGATGTTCAAATGAAGAAGATGGTCTTTACCTACCAAGAGCTCTAGCCAATCAAGCTGATCAATTTATAGATATCGCAGGAGCAAGAATTGCTTTAACAACAGCATCTCCTATTCCATGGGATACACAGATTATTAACCCTTATTTAGAGGTAGATCCAGTGTTAAGCTCTAAGAGATTGCCATTATTTGGTGATCTTCATGTTCATACTAAAAATTCTTTTGATGCTTATGTTTTTGGTACTATTGCAACTCCCAACGATGCATATGAGTTTGCTAAAGGCAAGCCAATTATCCATCCTGCTGGTTTTTCTGTTAGCCTAAAAAAACCATTAGATTTCTATGCTGTTACTGATCACGGAACTTTTCTTGGTCAAATAGAAGAGGCTGCTACTCCTGGAACACCTTATTATGGTACCAGTGCTGCTAACCAAGTGAGAAATCTCAATAGTGATGAAAATAGAAACTTATCTACTATAGTGCAAAGGAGGAATGCATTTGGTGGTTTTTTATTAGATACCATAACAGCTATACAAACCGGTGAATTAGACATTAGTTATGCAAACAGCGTATCAAGAGATGCATGGTTAGAAACAATTGAGGCTGCTGAAAGACATAATGATCCAGGAAACTTTACTACATTTGTAGGCTATGAATATACAGCATCAACAAATGATTTCGGCAATCTCCATAGAAATGTTATTTTTAGAGGTGACACGAATAAATTACCTGCTTTACCATTTTCTCGTGGAAACTCCGTTAACCCTGAGGATTTATGGGATTGGATGGATAAATTAAGAGAGGATGGTATTGAGAGTTTAGCTATTCCTCATAACTCCAATGGATCTAATGGCGCAATGTTTAAGCTAACCGATTGGTCAAATAAGCCGTTTGATAAAATATATACAGATAAACGTTTAAGAAATGAACCAATTGTAGAGATCACGCAAGTTAAAGGCACATCTGATACTCACCCAATTTTATCGGAAAACGATGAATGGGCTGATTTTGAAATTATGCCTTATAAAGTTGCTACTATGGATTACTCTGAACCTCAAGGTAGCTATGTAAGAGATGCTTTAATGAAGGGTATTATGCTTGAAGAAGATCAAGGAATAAATCCATATAGATTCGGTTTAATTGGTTCTAGTGATACTCATACAGCTGCATCATCTCAAGAAGAATCAAATTTCTTCTCAAAAATAGGTTTGTTAGATAGCACAAGTGAACTTAGAGGTTCCGTGCCAGTAACAACAAAGGCTCTTTTAGAGCATGAGGAAGCTTTAGTTCAAGTGAATGATAAAAAATATTTTGAAACTTCAAGTATTACATGGGGTGCTGCAGGTTTAGCAGGAGTTTGGGCTGAAGAAAATACTCGTGATTCA
>CAYFFR010000018.1:0-28598 GCA_964342675.1 uncultured Gammaproteobacteria bacterium | reverse complement strand
AGATAAATGGTTCCATCTTTGGATTCCAGAACCTTGATTGATGACCAAAATGAACACCTGCATTTAACAGGTCTTGAATAGAAACAATACTCATACTTCCTCCGGGTTTTAAACTCCGGCGAACCCCTAGATAACTCTTACAAGCACCCTGTCTAGATGGTTTGTCTCGCCTTCGTGATATAAAGTTTGGCTATTCTAAATAAAAAATGAAATTGAATAAAGCTATTTTTGAAGAAAATCTTTAAAACGATAATGACCAGGTACTTGATTAGCTAGCCAAATTGCAGACTTTATAGCGCCTTTCACAAAAATACTTCTATTATCTGATATATGCTTAAAGATAATAGTATTGTTATTTCTTAACAAAATGGTCACTCTATGCAAACCAAATTCCTGATTATTTCTTTCAGAAATAACATCTAAATTAATATCTTGAACATTTAATTCCTCAAGAATCTGAATAATAGAATTCTTAATTAATATAGCAGTACCAGATGGAATATCATCTTTCTCGCGATGATGAACCTCATTAATAGATATCTGTTGAATATCATTTGACCGATTCTTTATAAATTCTCTTATATTTGGTAATAACTGATGTATACCTAAAGAAAAGTTAGCCTCAGATAGAACTGGAATTAATTCTGATGCAGAAATAATTTTATCAAAATCTTCTTTAGTAAAACCAGTTGTGCCAATTAGAATTGGCAGAGATAAGCGACTGCACTTTTTTATAGCTTCAATAGATGATGCGGGTCTTGAAAAATCAACTACAACTTGTCGTTGCTGATTATCTATTTCATTTGAAATTATTTTAAAATCATAGACATTCTTGTCAGGAAAACATTCCAAATAAGACTGTAATGCTTTGCCCATTCTCCCTGAGTAACCATTAATAAAGAAATCCATTAGTCTTTTAGGAAATCTTCAGAAGCTTTTTTAAAAGATTGGTCAATGGGATAATTCTCATTACTACTAAAGTTTGATGATAGTTCTCTAATAAGATCTTTTTGCTTTTTAGATAAATTAATTGGGGTTTCGACAACCACCCTACATAATAAATCCCCCCTTCTTGAATCACGAACGGATGATGCTCCTTTCCCGGCAATTCTAAAAACCTTGCCGGTTTGAGTGCTTGGTGGAATTTTTAATGAAATCTTAGACTCTAGGGTTGGAATATTAATTGAGCCACCTAATACAGCTACATCAAATGGAATGGGTGTCTCAAAATATAAGTCCTTGCCATTTCTTTCAAATAACTTATTTGGTAGTAAGTTAACCAAAACATATAGATCTCCGTTAGCGCCCCCTGCTACTGCATTACCCTCTCCAGATAATCTAACTTTATCTCCATCATCCACACCTGCTGGTATCGTTACAGACAAATTCTTATCTTTCTGCATGACTCCATTACCCGAGCAATTACGACAATGATCTTGTATAACTTTTCCTTGACCTTGGCATGATGAGCAGGTTTGCTGGACTGAAAAAAATCCTTGTTGCATTCTAATTTGTCCGCTCCCATTACACCTTTGACAAGTAATTGGGCTAGATCCAGGTTTTGCACCTGAACCACTGCAAGTATTACAAGAAATTAAGACTGGAACAGTAATCTTTTTCTTAGTGCCAAAAATTGCTTCTTTTAGGTTTAAGTCTAAATGACATTGTAAATCTTGGCCTCTTCGAGATCTTCTAGATCTAGATCTTCCGCCAAAAACATCGCCAAATATATCACCGAAAATATCACCGAAATCAAAGTCCTGAAAACCCGATGCTCCTCCACTAAAACCAGAAAGTCCATCGTGACCAAATTGATCATATGCTGATTTCTTTTCAGGATCAGATAGAACTTCATAAGCTTCTGCTGCCTCTTTAAATTTTGCAGCTGCTTCAGCATCATCTGGATTACGATCGGGATGATAGCGCATGGCTAGCTTTTTAAAAGATTTTTTTAATTCAGAGCTAGAAGAATTTCGCGAGACTCCTAATACATCATAATAGTCTCTTTTAGACATGGTTTATTTTGTTTCTTCTTCTTTGACCTCTTCAAACTCTGCATCTACAGTATTCTCATCGGTTTCATTAACAGAATCATCATTTCCTTGTTCAGGTGCAGATGAATCTTGTTGATATAGTTTCTGCGATAATGGCGTCAGAACATCATTTAAAGATTTAGTTGCTTCTTCAATATTATTTAAGTCTTCAGACTTGATGGCTTCCTCGAGTTTTGAAACAGCATCATTTACAGTCTGTTTTTCTTCATCTGTAAGTTTATCTCCTGATTCTTCAATAGTCTTTTTAGTTGCATGGACTAACATATCAGCATTATTTTTAGCTTGAACTAGACCCTCAAATTTTTTGTCTTCTTCAGCATTAACTTCAGCATCTTTGATCATCTTCTCAATATCATCATCTGATAAACCGCTTGAAGCTTTAATCACTATGGACTGTTCTTTACCAGTATTTTTATCCTTTGCTGATACGTTTAAGATCCCATTAGCATCTAAATCAAAACTCACTTCAATTTGGGGGACTCCTCTTGGTGCAGCAGGTATATCCTCTAAATTAAATTGTCCCAAGGATTTATTCTGTGCAGCTTGTTTTCTTTCTCCCTGGATAACATGCACGGTTACCGCGGACTGATTATCTTCTGCAGTTGAAAATACTTGAGATTTCTGTGTTGGTATAGTTGTATTTTTTTCTATCAATGGTGTTGCAACTCCTCCCAAAGTTTCAATACCTAGTGTGAGTGGTGTAACATCTAATAACAACACATCTTTGGTATCTCCTGAAAGAACTGATCCTTGTATAGCAGCACCTATTGCAACCGCCTCATCTGGGTTTAGGTCTCGTTTTGCATCCTTACCAAAAAACTCTTTCACTTTCTTTTGTACAAGAGGCATTCTAGTTTGGCCACCTACAAGTAAAACTTCATTTATGTCACCAATTTTTAGCTTCGCATCATCTAAAGCCACCTGCATTGGTTTCAGACTCTTGTCAACTAAGTCTTCCACTAATCCCTCTAGTTTTGCTCTAGTTATCTTTTGTACAAAGTGTTTTGGACCTGATGCATCTGCAGTAATATATGGGAGATTTACTTCTGTTTGATCGCTTGATGAAAGCTCTATTTTTGCCTTCTCCGCTCCTTCTTTTAATCTCTGCAGTGCCAAAGGATCGCTTTTAAGATCAAAGCCAGATTCCTTCTTAAATTCATCTACAAGATAATCAATCAGCTTAAGATCAAAATCTTCTCCACCAAGAAAAGTATCACCATTTGTTGCAAGGACTTCGAATTGATGTTCACCATCTACCTCAGATATTTCTATAATAGAAATGTCAAAAGTGCCGCCTCCAAGATCATAAACTGCAACTGTAGAATCTCCTTTGTTCTTATCTAATCCATATGCTAAAGCAGCTGCTGTTGGTTCATTGATAATTCTTTTCACATTTAAACCTGCAATCTTCCCAGCATCTTTTGTTGCTTGTCTCTGAGAATCATTAAAGTATGCGGGTACTGTTATAACTGCTTCAGTCACTTCATGACCTAAATAGTCTTCTGCTGTCTTCTTGAGTTTTTTTAGAACCTCAGCAGAAACTTGTGGAGGAGCTAATTTCTTATCGCCTGATTGAACCCAAGCATCACCATTATCAGCTTTAATAATTTTATATGGAACCATATCGATATCTTTCTTAACAACATTATCATCAAAGCGTCTTCCAATAAGCCTTTTAATTGCATATAGAGTGTTCTCCGGATTTGTAACAGACTGTCGCTTTGCTGGTGTACCAACAAGTACTTCATTATTCTCAGCATAGGCAACAACTGAAGGAGTAGTTCGCCCACCTTCAGCATTTTCGATCACTTTTGGTTGTTGGCCTTCAACTACTGCTAAACAGCTATTAGTTGTTCCTAAATCTATTCCTATAATTTTTGACATATTACTTACCTTAATTTTTTACTACTATCACTCTCGCTGGTCTAACGACCCGATCATATAGCTCCCATCCTCTCTGAAGAACTTCTAATACCTTGTTATCTTCTAAAGATGAATCTGTTTGAGTGCCAACAGCTTCATGCATTAAAGGATCAAAATCTTCATGTAAGGGGTTTATGGGACTAATATTGAATTTATCAAGAGTAGATTCAAAAGACTTTAATACTAATTCAATTCCTTCTTTATCTTCTTTTTTACTTTCTTCAGTAAAATTGTTCAAAGCATGCTCTAAATTATCTATAACTGGGAGTAATTCTATAAGTAGATTCTCAACACCAAATTTATGAGCTTTTTCCAGGTCTTTAATGTGTCTTTTATTGATATTATCTATTTCTGCTTGTGATCTGAGTAATTTATCCTCTAAATTAGATATTTTTGATGTTAAATCACTTGTGTCATCCTGTTCCTCGTCAACATCAACTACTGAGTCTGACTGATCAAGATCTAATTCTTTAGCTTCCTTTTCAAGATCTGAATGATTTGTACCATTCTTTCTCTTTTGTGCATTATTTTTCTTCGCCATTTTTCTTCCCTTATGACTATATAAGGTCAGATAATAAATACTTCAAGAGGTGGTTTATTTTGATTTAGGTTTTACGTATAACACCATTGAATGGTCAACCATCTCATAACCATGTTCTGCAACTATCTTTTCTTGGAGCTCCTCGATGGTATCGTCATGAAACTCTATAACTTTGCCAGTCTCAAGACAAACCATGTGATCATGATGGTCATCTGGTGATATTTCATAAACAGCATGATTGCCTTCGAAATTATGCCTTAAGATTATTCCAGCAGACTCAAATTGCGTTAATACTCTATAGACAGTTGCTAAACCAATTTCTTCTCCTGCCGAGATTAGTTCTTTATATATCTCTTCAGCTGACAAATGTCTTTCACTACTACTTTCAAGAGTTTCTAAGATTCTTATTCTTGGTAATGTAGCTTTAAGCCCTGCCTTCTTAAGTTCTTTTGTTTCTTTATTCATTACTAAGCTAAGTATTTTTTTAGCAACTTCAAGTATAATCAAATGATCAAATGAATCAATTTTTAAAGAAATTTCTTAGTCTGGCTTGCATTGCTTATCTAACAGGATGTGTATCTTTGAGCCCATATAAAGTAGCTGTCTTACAGGGCAATATTATTGAAGATAAAGACCTTGAAAAACTAAAGTCTGGATTAACTAAAGATCAAGTTAAATACTTACTTGGTACTCCGCTTGCAAACAGCCCTTTGAATAAAGATAGATGGGATTATTATTATTCTATTAAGGTTGGAGAAACTGCCTTCGTTGACAAGAAACTTACTCTAATCTTTAGCCAAAATGAATTACTAGATAGTTGGAACCTGGTAGATAATTTACCTAACGAAAATAACTAACGACTATTTTATAGAGCTCTCTCTTTAAATGACTCAACAAAACGATTAATAAAATTTTTAAGAATAAAGTCATTTAGTAATAAACCCATCATTAAATTAGATTCTATCTCAGCAGAAAAAGTAACCCGTGTTTTATCATCTGTTATGCTCTCAATTGTCCACGACCCATGCAAACTCTCAAATGGTCCAGTGATTTGTTCAATATATATCTTATATAGACCATCATCTTGTTCAATGCGATTTAAAGAATGCAGGTCATAGTGTTGATTAACATAGCTAAAGGTGAGCATCCCTTCGATACTTGATTCTTGTATATTTAAGGCTTTAGACGCTATACATCCTGGTAAGAAATCTTTATAGAGCTCAAAATCATTAATTAAATTAAACACCCTGAGTGAGTTTGCTGAAATTTCGTCAGAGTGATGGATGTGTTTTTTCAAGCTATGCAGATGGTGGCGGTGGGTTAAAAAATCCATAAATTACATTTACAAATATTAGAGCAATAAGGATAGGACTAATAAACCTAATAAAAATTATCCAAATTCTAAAAATTATATTTGATGAGTCTTCTAACATTTCAGCAGCTATTAATGGTTTTAGCTTCCAACCAACAAAAAAAGCTACCAGCATGCCTCCTAAGGGCAGCATTAGCTCATTACCAATAAATACCACTGAATCAAAAAAATTTTTGTCGCCTAAAAATTTATATTCTTCCCAGAGATTAAAACTTAATGCACTCCCGATACCTAAAATCCAAGCAACCATACCAAGGATCATCGCTGCAATAGGCCTGGAAAGGATCCTATTTTGTTCCATGTATGCAACGCTTGGTTCTAAAAGTGAAATAGCGCTACTTAAAGCTGCAATTGTTAAGAGTAGAAAAAATAGAGATCCTATTACTTCCCCATAAGGCATTGATGTAAATTCGGTTAAAAGAGTAACAAATACCAGTCCTGGTCCTTCTGCTTCTAAGCCTGTTGCAAGCACAAGAGGAAAAATAACAAGGCCTGCTAAAATGGCAATCAATGTATCTAAACCAGCAACCGTTAAGGAGGTTTTAAAAATATTCTGGTCATCAGCTATGTAAGCTCCATAACACATAATCGCTCCCATCCCCAAACTTAAACTGAAAAAAGCCTGGCCCATTGCTACTAAAATAGTATTTGAGTCTATCTTGCTAAAATCAGGTACAAATAGATATTTAATGCCTTCTATAAAATTTCCTACGATAGAAGAATTAATTACCATTATCATCATAATTATAAAAAGTGCTGGCATTAAGATTTTAACTATTCTTTCAATACCATTAATGACTCCTGCAGCAATAATTGAAGCAGTCAAAATCATAAATAACGAATGCCATAAAAGTAGATTTGATGGTGATTTAGTTACCAGATCAAATTGCTCTGCAGAATCAATGCCTTCAACAGGATTAAATGCTATCCCAATATAATGAATGCATATGCCAGCTAGAACGCTATAAAAAGATAATATAAATATTCCTGCTACTAATCCGCCCCAACCTATTAACTGCCATTTTGAAGATACATTTGATTCTGATGCTGCCATCTTCATAGATCCAACAGGGCTCATACGATATCTTTTACCAATAATAATTTCAGCCATCATGATTGGAAGGCCAACCAGAACAATGCAACCTAAATAAATTAGAACAAACGCGCCGCCGCCTTCAGTTCCTGCTTTATAAGGAAATCCCCATATATTTCCTAAGCCTACTGCGGAGCCAACGGCAGCTAAAATAAAAGTCCATTTACTAATCCATTTCACTTTTGCTTGTGTATTCATAAGGTGTATTAACTAATGATATAGGGATTTAATAGGTATGCTGCTTGAATCATAAAGAGTATTGTAACTAAGTACGTGGCTAGTTTCCTAGCTTTATAATAGTCATGATGCTCAGGTTGATCTGAAAAGTATCTTAATTCAAATACTAAAATTAAATTTAAAGCAGCAACATTAATGATCAAAGCTATTAAAGGGTTATGATCTACAATCAATGCTCCTGATAACGACATTAAAGAAAATAAAATTGCTATGAGATCTTTAACTCTTGAAACATTTATATCTTCATACAACCAAATACTTCCGCTTATGAAGGCTATGATAATGCAGCTATAGAGTATAAAAATTTTTATAGAGTACTCAGCTTGATGATGAGGCAACACCCACGGCAGAAATGCCAAAACAATAAAAAATCCAACACCTAGGTAGATTAAAGATACTTTTTGCTGAATAGATATTATTTTCATAGTCTAAAAATGCTTGATAATATGACTATATTAAAGTCTCTCATCAATGAATAAAACCAATAAGACAATAGTAGTTAATAAAAATGCAAAAAGGAATTTTGCATTAGAGGATAACTTTCAGGCAGGGATAGTTTTGGAAGGATGGGAGGTAAAGAGCCTTAGAAATGGAAAAGTTGATGTGAAAGACACCTATGTAATTCTTAAAAAGAATGAAGCTTGGTTAATCGGTCTTAAAATAGACCCTCCGGCATCTCTAAAAATTGAAGTAGATAAAACTAAATCAAGAAAACTACTTTTGCATAAAAGAGAGATCTTCAAAATAAGTGATGCGATCAATAAAAAAGGACTAACGTGTGTGCTCACTAAGATTTATTGGAAGAATAATAAAATTAAATGCGATATAGATATAGGACGAGGTAAAAAGAGATTTGACCAGCGTCAAGATATTAAAAAAAGAGACTGGGAAAGAAAAAGAAATAGACTCATTAAAAATTCTAAACGCAGATAATTTTCATATATAATCCATTCTCCCTGGGGGCGAATTGGGTTCGACGTTTTTATTGGATTCCAAAGCGCATGCCAAGATCGTGATAATTCTTGTAAAAAATATCACAAAAAAAATAGTTGCAAATAACGACAACTACGCTTTAGCCGCTTAATTGGCTAACCGATGCAAAAATTGGCTATGGTTTGAAGCATTGGTAAATCACATAGTCTAGCCTTGTTAAGGAGCCTTAACTTAATATCGCAAAAAATTTATTTAGGCTAGCTTTAATTCCCTGCTTATCGGGTCATTAAAGTAAAATATAAAGATAAAGCTATGTATGTAGAAGTTAGGTTGAAGAACTAACGGACGCGGGTTCAATTCCCGCCGCCTCCACCATTTTAAAATCTAATATTAAACCTAAAGATGCTTATCAAAATGTATAAGCATTTCTTTATAGAACATAAATCGATTATCTGGATTGATAAAACCATGGCCCTCTTTAGGAACCATAATTAGTTTGTGTTCCTTATTATATTTTTTTAAAGCTTTTTCAAGAGCATATGCTTGCTCAGGGGGACATCTTGTATCCTCTTCACCGGATACAATTAAGATAGGTGCTTGTAGCTTTTGAGCATTATTAACTGGTGACATCTGCGCTCTTTTTTCTGGATCACTGCCCCATTGCTGACCAAGTGCTGACTTACAAGAATAAGCTGATTGGCAACCACCTTCAACAAAATCTAAATTTAGATCAAAAATTCCCACATAGGCTACTCCAGCCTTAAAGAGATCAGGTCTTAAAATGGGAGCTTGTACAGCGGAATAACCTCCAAAACTTCCACCATAAATACCAACTCTGTTTTTATCTACCCAACCCTGTTCAATCACCCACTCAGTAGCTTCTATTATATCTTGTTGTATTATGCCGCCAGGCTCACCCATACCCTGTTTAAGAAATTCTTTACCATATCCACCTGAACCCCTGTAATTAATTTTCATAACCGCATAACCAGCATTAGAAAGAATTTGTACATCAGGATCAAACTCCCAAAAATCTCTTGGTCCAATTGGTCCACCATGAGGCAATACTATTAATGGAGGCAGTCCTTCTTCAGCATCATTTCTAGCCTTAGTGAAATAACCATGCAGCATGACACCATCTGAATTTTTAAATTTAAATGGGCTAGTGGGACTTAAATTCTTTTCATTAATCTCTGGCCATACTGTCAAGAAATCAACTAATTTATTTTCTTGTACATCATAAAAGTAATATCTGGGTGACGATCTATCATCCGATACTTTTAATAGCACCCTATTTCGATCTTCAGACATAGCTGTTATGACAACGTTAGAAATCTTAGCAATAGAATCATTGCCATCATTAAAGGCTCTAACTAATTGATTAGCTATCATCGCCTCAGGACCATCATCCATCCAATAAACACGAGAATAATCTGGTGCCACACCAACTGCGATGAGTTTTTTATCGATAAGCTGAGGATAAGGATCATATTTAGGATGATGAAACAGGGTCTCTTCGCTGAAATCAGTTAAGTTGATAGATTTAAGCTTTGCGGTTGATGATTTAGTATCGTCTAAAACTAAAATAGCTGAATCATCGTCAGTAAACGAAACTGGCATTATGTGGCCGCCGCCAAGCGTTTTGCTTCTTTCAAGTTCGATCCATCTATCATTTTCTAAATCCTTAATGTAAGTGACTATTTCTCCATCAGTCGATTGGCCCACTCCGAACCTTGGTTCATGATTGCTGTCAGTCATGACATATCTAACCCCAGGAGGGCTTCGTCCATACTTCTTCTGCTGACCGTCATAAACATTTAATCTAAGGATGGTCAGTCTTCCACCACTTACAGATCTACCAAAAGATGTCACTCCAACCAAAATATGGTCTGGGTCATCAATAAGTCTATCTAAGAGATACGCTCCAGAAAATTTATCCACTATAGTCTTCTTGCTACTAGATGTTTCTTTTCTGATACCATAAATATAACTAGGATCAGACAGGTCATAGTTGACAGCAAATAACTCACCTCTTGATATTGGTACTTCCAAAGAACCAACCTGATATTGAATGCTAATTACTACTCTTTCATTATTTACCCACGAATAAGGGCCAACCTGTTCATCCTCTTCTTTTAATCTAAGCACATCAATTAATGTAAAATCATCAGCTTGAAAAAAAGCAAGAGCATTCTTTCCATCTATTTTAAAAATAACACTGATAATTTTCCCATCTGGAGATATTTTTGCATTGCTGTATGTTGGAAGCGAACTAAATCTTTTTAAGAATTCTTCATCTATATTGATGCTTAAAACATCGATTGAAAAAGAAAAAATTAAAATAGGAATAAAAAATAATCTTTTCATGCACGAAGGATACTTCATAACTATTTCTATTAAAAGTAATCTATCAATAAAAAGATTTATCTAGACAATCACCTCTCAGATCATTAAACTAGCCGTTTTAATTTATGGCAAATACAAAACAATCTATTAAGAGAGCGAGACAGAATACCTCAAGGTATAGGTTAAAACATTCTCAGCGAGCACAAGCTAGGACTGCAGTTAAAGCAGTCAAGAATGCTATAACCGATCAGGATGTAGATGGAGCAAAATTACTTTTCAAGAAAGCAGAAAAGATGCTGGATACAACTTCAGGTAAAGGTGTTATGCATCGTAATTCTGCTGCTAGAACTAAAAGCAGACTGATTAAGGCTATTAAAAAAATATCTTAATTTGAGATAATCAAAGAGTTTAGAAGCTGATCAATATTTTTCTTGGTAAATCCTGATATTGCCATCAATTTATCAGTTTTAACTCCAATTTCCTTTAATTTAGATTCTAACTCTGATATTAAAGATAAACCTTCATCAGGAAATAAATCAATTTTATTAAGAACTATCCAAGCATTCTTCTGGAGCAATGCTTTATCAAAAAATTCTAGTTCTTTTGTCAAAATAGAAAATTGCTTAAAAGCACTGTGCTCTTGATTAACTGGATCTAAAAAAAATATTAGGTTATTGGTTCTTGAAATATGTTTTAAAAAATTTATTCCTAAGCCCAATCCTTGTGATGCCCCTTCAATCAGACCTGGAATATCTGCTACTACTATTGATGTATCATGAATTTTAACTGTGCCTAAGTTAGGTCTTAATGTCGTAAATGGATAATCACCAATTTTAGGCTTTGAAGCAGAAATGGATCTTAAAAAAGTTGATTTGCCTGCATTAGGAAACCCAACCAGACCAACATCAGCAATTGAACGGAGCTCAAGACGAATGCTGATGGTTTCTCCTAAATCACCTTCCGTAAATTTTCTGGGAGCTTGGTTAGTAGAAGACTTAAATCTAGTATTTCCTAATCCTCCAGTGCCTCCTCTTGCAACTAAATATTCACGTCCAATTTCATTACAATCATGGATCAATGTATTAGTATCATTCTGAAAGATCATAGTGCCTAATGGAACTCTGAGATATAAATCAGATGCGCTTGTTCCAGATCTGTTTTTACCCATGCCAGCAGCCCCATGTTTAGCCTCTATTATCTTCTTGTTATGAAAATCAATTAATGTATTAATATTCTGATCAACTGCAAAAATGACATCTCCACCTTTACCACCATCGCCTCCATCAGGACCACCTTTAGGTATATATTTTTCTCTTCTAAAACTTTGACAACCAGATCCCCCATTTCCAGCTCTAACCTCTAGGAGAGCTTCATCAATGAAGTTCATGATTTATTTAGGTAAAACGTTGACTGTTTTTCTTTGTTTAGGGCCTTTATAAGTAAAAGAAACTATGCCTTCACTTTTTGCAAATAGAGTATGATCCTTACCCATACCAACATTTTGGCCTGGATGTGCGTTAGTTCCTCTTTGTCTGATAATGATTTCACCGGCTTTAACAAATTCACCACCAAATTTCTTGACGCCCAACCTTTTAGATTGCGAATCACGACCGTTCTTACTGGAGCCTCCAGCTTTCTTATGCGCCATTATTTACCAACCTTAATATTTTTGATTATTATCTTTGTAAATCTCTGCCTGTGTCCAATCTTTCTCATGCTATGCTTTCTTCTTCTGAATCTAAGGATAGATATTTTAGATCCTTGAATCTCATCAAGAACTTCAGCTGTAACTTGTGCATTTTTTAAAAAGGGTTGTCCAATTTTTACATCGTCCCCATCTACACATAATAGTACATTTTCAAATACTATCTTATCTCCTTTAGAAGCATCTCGGAGATCTATATTTAAAACTTGGTCTGGTTCAACTTGATGTTGTTTGCCGCCTGTTTCAATTACTGCATACATGATATTTACTGATCTATAATGGTCGCAAAATATACGCTTTTATAAAGAAATTATCAATACTTATGTATAATTTGATCGCTCAATTACATGAAATTAGATCTAAGCAAAATAAGACAAAAGCAACTTGAGGCTGTTAACAAGAAAATTCTTAGTGGCATCTCTGATGAGTCGATTGTAAATAAGCTCTACAATCATGTATTTCAGTCTGAAGGCAAGAAATTAAGATCACTGCTAACAGTCTTAGCCTCAGAGTCTAAAAAAGATAATTCATTAAAGCATAGAAATAATATTATCCAGCTAGCTTCTGTAATTGAATTACTCCATTCAGCTACCCTAGTTCATGACGATATTGTAGATGATGCAAAAGTTAGAAGAGGAGTTGAAACTGTTAATAAGGCTTGGACAAATTCTCATGGTGTGCTAATAGGAGATTTCATTTATTCAAAAGCATTTATTCAGATGGTAAAAATGAAGAATATTAAAATCTTGACAGAGCTTGCCAATGCAACAAATGCAATTGCAAAAGGAGAAATACTCCAATTAGAAGTTCTAAAAACCCATAAGCTCCCTGCTGTAAACCAATTAATTAAGATTGCTTATTTAAAAACTGGGAGATTATTTGAGGCTGCAGCAATGTGTGGGGGTATTGTAGGAAAGTATTCTCTAAATCAGATAAAAGCAATTGCTTCATTTGGAAAGAATCTAGGAATTGTTTTTCAAATTAAAGATGATTTATTGGATTATGATTTTGATAAGAAAATTGGTAAAGAGCACTTTAAGGATTTTTCAGAGGGTAAATATACTTTGCCATTAAGAGAGATAATGAGGTCAGCCAATAAAAATGATGTAAGATTCTTAAAAAATCATTTTGGATCTCCACTCAAGAAATCATCCTTTAATCAGTTAAAAAAAGTGCTTTCTAGAAATTCTCAACTAATCCAGACAAGAACACTGTTAAATAAATATTTATTAAAAGCCCATGAATCTATAAATAAAGTTAAAACACACCCAAATTACAAAGAAATGTTAAGATTGATTGAATATTCAAGTCTTAGATCAAAATGACCTTTCAACCTAAATCGAATTACTCAAAGCCAGAGCTTGTAGATTGTGCGGCAGGAAAATTATTTGGTCCCACGAACGGTAAGCTTCCTTCAAATGAAATGCTTATGTTTGACAATATAGAGATAATTAATGATTCTGAAGGTAAATATGGTAAAGGTTTAGTTCATGCTTCGTTAGATATCAATCCAAAACTATGGTTTTTTGACTGTCACTTTACAAATGATCCGGTTATGCCCGGATGCTTGGGTTTAGATGCAATGTGGCAACTAGTTGGTTTTTATTTACTATGGCTAAAGCTTGAAGGCTATGGTCGAGCGCTTGGAGTAGAAAAAGTAAAGTTCTTTGGTCAAGTACTGCCTAATGCTAAAAAAGTATCTTATGAAATCCATATAAAAAGAGTTGTAAAAAGAAGTGCTGTAGTGGGCTTTGGAGATGGTGATATGTATGTTGATGGAAAACATATTTATTCAGCTAATAATCTAAGAGTTGGCTTATTTAAAGATTTAACGGCATTCTAATTTATGGCTAATGCAGTTATTACAGGCATGGGGATACTCTCACCAATTGGGAATAATCTTAATGAAGTGACTCAGAGTCTTAAAACTGGGAAGTCTGGTATCAGTAAGAATCAAGAATATAAAGAGCTTGGAATGAAGAGTACAATTTCAGGATCAATCAGTATTGATCTTTCAGAGATTATTGAAAGGAAAATATTGAGATTTATGTCTAAAGCATCTGCTTTTGCATATATAGCTGCAAAAGAAGCTATTTTGTGTTCTGGTATAGAGTTAGACAAAATTGATTTAACTAGGGTTGGTGTAGTTGCAGGGTCTGGGGGTGCTTCTCCAGAAGCACAAATAATAGCTTCAGATACAGCAAGAAATAAAAATCCTAAAAGAATAGGTCCTTATGCAGTTACTAAAACAATGGGAAGCACTGTATCAGCATCTCTAGGAACCTTTTTTAAAACCCAAGGAGTGAATTATTCTATTTCATCTGCCTGCTCTACTAGTGCCCACTGTATTGGACATGCAGCCCAATTAATAGAATCTGGATTACAAGACGTAATAATAGCTGGAGGTGGTGAAGATGATCATTGGACATCATCGTCATTATTTGATGCTATGGGCGCTCTTTCCTCTAAATATAATGAAGAACCAGAAAGAGCCTCAAGACCATTTGATACATCTAGAGATGGTTTTGTCATCGCTGCTGGAGCAGGTATCGTTATCATAGAGGATGAGGCTCATGCTAAATCAAGAGGCGCTAATATAATTGCATCATTAAAAGGCTATGCTGCAAATTCTGATGGTTATGATATGGTAGCACCGTCTGGGGAGGGTGCAAAAAGGTGTATGAAGAAAGCTTTGCAACAAGTCAAGAATGTTGATTATATAAATGCACATGGCACTGGTACATTACTGGGCGATGTTGCGGAACTTCAAGCAATTAAAGATACATTTGATTCACATATACCGATTATTACATCTACTAAATCATTAACTGGTCATTCTCTCGGTGCCGCAGGAGCTCAAGAAGCCATCTATTCTCTACTTATGATGAAAAATAACTTTATATCTCCTTCAATCAATATTGATGAAGTAATAACAGAAGGTAAAGGTTTATCAATTAATAAAGATTATCTTGAAAAAGAAATCAGAACTGTAATGAGTAACTCATTTGGTTTTGGAGGAACAAATGCAAGCTTAGTATTTACAAAATACTAATCACTATTGTCTAATTCTTTCTTAAAATCATGTGGTAAATCATTAGTCACAGTATTTGGAAAATTTGCCTTCCTCTTTTCAAGAAATGAATTAACGCCCTCTTTAGCGTCTCTAGATCTACCTCTTAAGCTTATGAACGTGCTTTCAAGCTCATGAGACCTATAAGGGCTATCATCTCCTAGGGAGCTCCAAAAGAGCCTTCGTGCCATTGCTACAGAAACTGGAGCTGATCTCTTGGTTAGATCATTGCAATAAGCGAATGCCTGGTCTAACAACTCATCATTTGTAAATATATAACTTACTAGTCCAATATCTTTAGCTTCATTTGCATCAATAATTTTACCTGAATAACAAAGCTCTAAAGCTTTAGATATACCAATAATTTTAGGTAAAAACCATGAACTACAAGCATCATTAACAATGCCTCTATTCAAGAATACAAATCCATATTTTGCGTTAGATGATGCAATACGGATATCAGCAGCCAACTGAAGTGTTGCACCGACCCCAACAGCTGGTCCATTGCATGCTGTCACAATGGGCTTAAGAGATTTAAACATTCTAAGAGTTAAAATCCCTCCAGAGTCCCTATTAATATCTTGCGGATGTCCTCCTGATGTATCAAACCTATCTACAAAAGTGTCCTCACCACCTGATAAATCAGCACCTGCACAAAATGCTCTACCTGCTCCAGTGATCAGCACTACTTTAATCTGATCATCATGATCGGTGTGGTCTAATGCATCACATAACTCTTGCATCATAGTTATTGTAAATGCATTGAGTTTTTCAGGACGATTGAGTGTTATTAAGCCAACACCTCCAAAAGCCTTGTAAGTTATGTGTTTAAAATTCAAAGTTTAGAATGGGATATCATCCTCAGAGAAACTATTGTCTTGAGACTGTTCTTCTGAGGGGAATTTTTCTTCTTTGTTATCAGAGGCATCTTGGGAATCACCAGAGCGGCCTTTGTCGCTGCCTAACATAGTCAATGTATTACCTAAAATCTCTGTTGTATATCGATCAGCTCCAGTTTCTTTATCTTGCCACTTTCTTGTTTGTATACGACCCTCCACATAAACCTTTGATCCTTTATCCAAATATTGCTCTGCAATTTCAGCAAGCTTATTAAAGAAAATCACTCTGTGCCATTCAGTTTTTTCTCTGTTTTCTCCAGTATCCTTATCTTTCCAAGATTCTGAAGTAGCAATAGATAAGTTTGCAACTGGAATTTTACTTTCCGTGTATCTAATTTCAGGTTTTTGACCTAAATTACCAATTAATATTACCTTATTTACACCTCTGCTCATAATTACCTCGTATAATTTACTAGTTTAACTCGAAAAATATCTTAGTGACATAATCTTTTAAATTTATGGATAAAATTTCTGTAAAGGGTGCTAGAACTCATAATCTTAAGAATATTTCTATTGATATTCCAAGAGAAAAATTAATTGTTATAACTGGGCTCTCAGGATCAGGAAAATCATCTCTTGCATTTGATACGCTTTATGCAGAAGGACAAAGAAGATATGTAGAGTCCTTATCTGCCTATGCTAGGCAGTTTTTATCAATGATGGAAAAACCTGATGTAGATCAGATCGAGGGATTATCACCGGCTATTTCAATCGAACAAAAGTCTACATCGCATAACCCTAGATCTACTGTTGGTACAGTTACAGAAATCTATGACTATTTGCGCTTACTATATGCAAGAATTGGAACCCCTGTCTGCCCGAATCACAATGAAGTTTTAAACGCTAAAACTATCCAAGAGATGTGTGATGAGATCATAAGCAATAATAAGAGTAAAAAAATAATGGTTCTAGCACCCATCATTAGAGGTAAGAAAGGTGAGCATCTTGGTGTTTATGAATTATTAAAAAAAGAAGGTTACTTAAGAGTAAAAGTTAATGATTTGATTGTGTCTTTAGATGAGTTTCCGAGTCTAAATAAAAATCAAAAACATAATATCAGTGCCGTCGTCGACAGGCTTGTCTTAGATAATGATGAGGATCTAAGACTAAGACTTGCTGAATCTATTGAGTCAGCCCTAATGCTATCAGAAAATATTGTAGAAATTGAATACATAGATGAGTCAAAGGTTGTCTCATTCTCATCAAGCTATTCATGTCCTCAATGCGGTTATTCTGTAAGTGAATTGGAGCCAAGAATGTTTTCTTTTAATAACCCATTTGGTGCTTGTGAGAAATGTGATGGATTAGGGGTCATTCAATATTTTGATGAAAATAAAATAATCTCTGATCCTGAAGCATCTATAAATAGTGGAGCAATTAAAGGTTGGAATAAGCGAAATAGATTCTACTACCATCAATTGAAATGTTTAGCTGCTCATTATAAATTTGATCTTAATTGTTCTTGGGGCAGCTTGGGGAAAGATATTCAAAAAATAATCTTATATGGATCTCAAGATAGGATTGATTTTTCAAAAAGATTTAAAAGCGGAAGTAGAATAGTTAGAAAACACAATTTTGAAGGAGTGATTCCAAACACTGAGCGGCGATTTAAGGAAACTGATTCTGATTTTTTAAGAAATGAATTAGCAAAATTATTATCTGACAGTCATTGCAACGATTGTAATGGTTCGAGACTAAAGAAAGAGTCTAGAAATATCTTTATTAATAATTATCCTATTAATCATATTACTGAGCTCAAGATATCAGATGCATTAGAGTTCATTAAAGATACAAAACTTAGCGGATCACAAGCAAAGATTGCAGATAAGATTTTGAAAGAAATCAATTCTCGTTTGTCTTTCTTATTGGATGTTGGTCTTAATTACCTCACTCTCGATAGAAGTGCTGAATCATTATCAGGGGGAGAATCCCAAAGGATAAGATTAGCTAGTCAAATAGGGTCTGGCTTGGTTGGAGTAACATATGTTTTAGATGAGCCCTCAATAGGATTACACCAAAGAGATAATGCGAGGTTGATTAAAACTTTACAAAATTTAAAAAAGCTAGGAAACACTGTGCTGGTTGTAGAGCATGATGAAGGAGCTATGAAAAGTGCTGACCACATAATAGATATTGGTCCTGGAGCAGGAGTGCATGGAGGAGAAATATGTGCTCAAGGCAAGCTTGATGACATTATTCAAGAAAAAAAGTCATTGACTGGTCAATATTTGTCTGGAAAAAAATCGATAAGGTACCCAGCTAGTTCAGCTAGACCAGATAATTATCTAGAGCTAATAAATGCTTATGAAAATAACCTGAGATCAATTAATGTCAAAATTCCTGTTGGTTTATTTACTTGCATAACGGGAGTATCTGGCTCTGGTAAATCGACTCTAATCAACCAAACATTATTACCTATGGCAAGCTTTATTTTAAATAAAGCTAAATTAAGAAAAGAAGTAAAATGTGATTCAATAAAAGGGCTTGAATACCTTGATAAAGTTGTTGCTGTTGATCAAGCTCCGATAGGTAGAACACCCAGATCTAATCCAGCAACATATACAGGAGTCTTTTCTTATATTAGAGATTTATTTGCTCAATCAGAGGAATCAAGATCAAGAGGCTATAAGCCTGGAAGATTTAGCTTTAATGTCAAAGGTGGAAGATGCGAAGCCTGTCAAGGTGATGGACTTATAAAAGTAGAAATGCATTTTTTAGCAGATGTATACGTAACTTGTGATGTCTGTGATAATCAAAGATATAACCAACAAACGCTGGAGGTTAAATATAAAAATAAGAATATTGCTGAGGTCTTGGATATGACTGTTGAAGAAGCTTTAGAGTTTTTTGAGTTAATACCTCCTATCAAAAATAAACTGCAGACCCTAGCTGATGTTGGTTTAACATATATCACTCTTGGCCAGTCTGCTACAACTTTATCTGGAGGAGAAGCACAGAGAATAAAACTAGCTAAGGAGTTATCTAAAAGGAGTACTGGTAAAACTTTATATATACTTGATGAACCAACTACGGGATTACACTTCTATGATATAGATTTGCTTTTAGGAGTACTGAAAAGACTTGCTGCTCAAGGCAATACAGTATTAGTAATTGAACATAATTTAGATGTCATCAAATCAAGTGATTGGATTATAGATTTAGGTCCTGAAGGTGGGAGTGATGGTGGAACAGTTATAGCCGAGGGGACACCATCTCAAGTATCTAAAATGAAACAATCTTATACAGGAAAATTTTTAAAGAAAATAATTTAATTTTTGGAATCAGCTTTAAGTTCTGGTTCATTCAAGTCATCTTCAGATGATAGTCTATCGACCCATTCTACAAAAGCCATGTCAGCTTTATCGCCATTTCTAAAACCCGCCTTAATAATTCTTAAATAACCTCCAGCTCTGTCCTTAGATCTGATCGCAATCTCAGTAAAAAGCTTCGCAACTGCCTCATCATTTCTTAATTTTGAAAATGCCCGTCTTCTATTAGCTACATTATCAACTTTAGCCATGGTAATTAACGGTTCTAAAAAAGATCTAAGCTCCTTTGCTTTGGGTAGAGTTGTTTTAATAAGCTCCTTATCAATTAGTGCTATGGATAGATTCTTAAATAACGCCCTTCGATGAGAAGAGTTCCGATTGAGCTTTCTTCCAGATTTTCTATGTCTCATGACATTATCCCATTGGTGGCCAATTTTCTATTGTTGTACCTAAAGAAAAACCTTTTGAGGCTAGAACATCCTTGATTTCATTTAAAGACTTCTTACCCAAATTTGGTGTCTTAAGCAAATCAAATTCTGATCTCTGTATAAGGTCTCCGATTAAGAAAATACTTTCAGCCTTTAAACAATTCGTAGAACGAACAGTTAATTCTAATTCTTCTATAGATCTCATTAACAATGGATCAAAATCATTTTGATCTTTCTTAGCTTCTTGTTCTGCAATTGCATCAAGATCAACAAAAGCTGCTAATTGTTGCTGAAGAATAGTTGCCGCATGCTCTATAGCTTTCTTTGGATCTAATGTTCCATTTGTTTCAAGCTCAACGATTAATCTATCTAAATCTGTTCTCTTCTCAAATCTAGCATTCTCGACTGAATAAGCTACTCTCTTAACAGGACTGAATGAAGAATCAACTTTTAATGACCCTACTGAAACTTCTTCATCGTCTCTCATATCAGCAGGCTCATAACCCCTGCCAGTCCTTACAGTAGCGCTTAAAGATAGATCAACTTTGTCAACTAGTGTAGCTACATGATGGTCTTGATCAACTATTTCAAGATTGCCAGGGACTTCAAATGAACTTGCTTTAACTTCGGAAGGCCCAGACATATTAAGAGTAATTTCAGCAACATTGCCTTCGATCATACTGATTGGCATTTCTTTAAGATTTAATAATATGTCAATCACATCCTCTCTTACTCCTTCAATAGTTGAATATTCATGAGAAATACCCTCTATCTTGACATCAGTAATAGCTGCTCCTGGCATAGAAGATAGCAAAATTCTTCTTAAAGCATTGCCTAGGGTATGACCAAAGCCTCTTTCCAACGGCTCAAGTATAATCTTTGACATATTTGGATTTGTATCATCAACCTGTATCTCGGTTGGTACAAGTAAATCAATAACTGAAGTTTCCATATTTTTCTTCCCTTTTATTTTGAGTAGAGCTCAACAATGAGATTCTCATTAATTTCAGCGCTTAGATCTGTTCTGTCAGGAAGAGATTTAAACACACCCTTAAAGTTTTTTGAATCTACCTCTAACCATCCACATGGTTCTCTATGATCAGCAGATATCTTAATTGCGGCTTGGATCCTGTTTTGTGTTTTAGCTTTTTCTCTAACTTCAACAGAATCTTCTGGTTGTACTTGATATGAAGGGATATTAACTGTATTACCATTTACCATAAAAGCCTTGTGAGATACTAATTGACGAGCTTCAGCGCGAGTTGAAGCAAAACCCATTCTATAAACCACATTATCTAATCTTTGTTCTAAATACGAGAGCAAGTTCTCTCCAGTATTCCCTTTTGCTCTTGCTGCTTTTTTATAATAATTTCTAAACTGCTTTTCCAAGATACCATACATTCTGCGTACTTTCTGTTTTTCTCTTAATTGCAGCCCATAATCTGATAAACGGCCTCTTCTTAGTCCATGTACACCAGGAGCGGTATCCATATTGCATTTTGATTCTATTGCTCTAACTCCGCTTTTGAGCATTAAATCAGTGCCCTCCCTTCTGGAGAGTCGTAATGATGGTCCTCTATATCTAGCCATAAATTATTTCCTCCTTAAACTCTTCTCTTTTTTGGGGGTCTACATCCATTATGAGGGAGTGGTGTAACATCAGTAATGCTTGTAATCTTTAAACCCGAAGCATTTAATGACCTGATAGCTGATTCTCTCCCTGCCCCAGGACCTCTAACTTTTACATCAACCCTTATCATCCCAAATTCTTTTGCAGTATTTGCAGCTTTCTCAGCAGCAATTTGTGCTGCAAATGGTGTGCTTTTTCTTGAGCCTCTAAAACCAGATCCTCCTGATGTAGCCCAACAAATAGCATTTCCTTGTTTATCAGTTATGGTAATAATCGTATTATTAAATGAAGAATGTATGTGGGCTATACCTTCTGATATAACTTTTTTAGTTTTTTTACTTTTAGTTGCCATAATATTCTAAGCCCTCATTGGTTTTCTAGGGCCCTTCCTAGTCCTAGCATTAGTTTTAGTTCTTTGGCCTCTAGTTGGTAACTTTCTTCTATGCCTGATGCCTCGATATGTACCTAAATCCATTAATCTTTTTATATTTGTACTTATCTCTCTTCTTAAATCTCCTTCAACAATATATTTTGCAATTACTGTTCTAATTTTTTCTACCTCATCCTCTTTGATATCAGATATCTTATGTGTGTAATCAAGACCTGCCTCTAGACATATTTTTTGAGCAGATTTTCTTCCAATTCCATATATATGAGTTAAAGCAATCTCAAGATGTTTATTTTCAGGTACATTTACTCCTGCTATACGCGCCATAATTTATCCTTGCCTCTGTTTATGTTTGGGTTCTGTTTTACAAATAACATATAAGACTCCTTTTCTTCGAACAATTTTGCAATCCCTACAAATCTTTTTTATTGAAGTTCTGACTTTCATGGTTATCTTTTGTAATTCTTTAAATTAGCTTTTTTAAGTAATGAGGCGTATTGGGAAGACATCATATGAGATTGTACTTGGGACATAAAGTCCATAAGCACTACAACAACGATTAATAATGAAGTTCCTCCTAAATAAAATGATACCCCCGTAAAACTTATAAGCCCTAAAGGTAACAAACAAATTAAAGTTAAATAAATGCTTCCAAATACTGTTAAGCGCGCTAATACATTATCTATATAACCAGCTGTCTGTTCACCAGGTCTAATGCCTGGAATATATGCGCCAGACCTCTTCAAATTATCTGATACTTCTCTAGTATTGAAAGTAAGAGCTAGCCATATAAAACAAAATGAAATAATTAAGACAGCAAAAGTTAATATATATAAGGGTTGGCCAGGATTTAAAGCTAGAGATATAGAAGTCATAATATATGACTCTTGTTGTGGATCAATAAAGCTAATAATAGATGCTGGAAATAATAAAAAAGTGCTAGCAAAAATTGCTGGTATAACACCAGCCATATTCACTTTAAATGGAAGGTGTGATGCTTGAGCCTGCATTAATTTCCTTCCTTGTTGCCTTTGAGCATAGTTGACAGTTATTCTTCTTTGGCCTCTTTCAATAAACACAACTACTGCTATTAATACTATTGCTAAAACACCAATACCTAAGAGCAATAATACTGATAAAGACCTTGTAGGGCCAAATGCCTGAGTGAATGCTTGGCCAACAGCAGTTGGTATTCCTGATAAAATGCTTGTGGCAATAATAATAGAAATTCCATTCCCTATCCCTCTTTCTGTAACTTGCTCACCTAACCACATTAAAAATACTGTTCCTGCAACAACACTAAAAACAGCAACAACAATAAAATAGATCCCAGAGTTATAAGCAACACCTCCAGTACTTAAAGTTACTGCTAATGCACTAGCTTGAATAAAAGCAATTAAGACAGTGCCATATCTTGTATACTGAGTGAGTGCATTTCTGCCTGCTTGTCCATCTTTTTTTAATTCCTGTAAGTATGGGATGGCATTTTGAAATAATTGCATGATAATTGCAGCAGAAATATATGGAACAACATTTAATGTAAAGATACTCATCCTTTCTAAAGAACCACCTGAGAAAAGATTAAACATATCTAAAATTCCGCCCTCACCAAAATTAAAAAGTTGAGAAACTTGGGTAGGATTGATTCCAGGAATAGGAATATATGTTCCTATTCTATAAATGACTATAGCCATCAGAACAAATCTAATTCTTCTCCAAAGATCGCCTTTGTTACCATCGTTTGCCATAGCTAACTAATTTTTCCTCCTGCCTTTTCAACAACTGATCTAGCTCCTTTAGTTAATTTAATACCTGAAAAGTTAATAGCTTTATCAAGAGGAGTATTTCCAAAAACTTTAACTTTTTTTACAGATTTAGATATAATTTTTGCCTCTCTAAGAGTGCTTAGACTGACTTCCTTTAGATCAACTAAGCTCTTAATATTTATTTCTTTTGAATAATTATTTACTCTAGAAGTGAAGCCAAATTTAGGAATGCGTTGTTGAAGTGGCATCTGACCTCCCTCAAATCCTCTGCTGATTGAGCCTCCTGATCGAGACTTCTGACCCTTATGACCTCTTCCAGATGTTTTACCAAAACCAGATCCTATTCCTCGACCAACTCTTTTTGAGGTTTGTTTTGTTCCTTTAGATGATAGTGTATTTAGTTTAATCATATTTAAAATATATTATTTGCTTACAAAGACGATCATGTCCTTAATCTTATTAATCATTCCTTGATTGCTGGGAGTGTTTTCTACCTCAACAACTTGATTGAGTCTTTTGAAACCAAGGCCTTTTATACAGAGTTTATGCTTCTGCATGCGCCCAATGCCGCTTTTTATCAATTTAATTTTTATAGTTTTACTCTTTGCCATCAAATAGCCTCTACATCCTTGCCTCTTCTTTCAGCAACCTCTTGAGGTGATTCCATACTTTTTAAAGCATTAATAGTTGCTCTTACTACATTCATTGGATTTGTAGATCCATAGCATTTAGCTAAAACATTTTGAACACCGACTAGCTCTAAAACTGCTCTCATAGCTCCACCAGCGATAATCCCTGTCCCCTCGGAAGCTGGTTGCATATATACCTTAGCTGAGCCATGTTTTGCTTTAATTGGGTACCAAAGGGTTGATCCATTAAGGCTTACATCGACCATATTCCTTCTTGCGCTTTCCATCGCTTTTTGGATAGCAATAGGGACTTCTTTAGCTTTGCCTCTTCCAAAACCTACCTTACCCCTTCCATCTCCAACAACGGTCAGAGCTGTAAAACCAAAAATCCTACCGCCCTTTACTACTTTAGCTACTCTATTAACCTGGACTAGCTTTTCTTCAAGAACATCTTGTTGTTGCATGTTAATATTATTTTGATCCATATTAGAACTCCAAACCCGCTTCTCTTGCTGATTCAGCCACTGCCTTGACTTTACCGTGATAAATATAGCCTGAACGATCAAACACAACTCTTTTGATTCCTGCTTTAATAGCACGCTCAGCAATTGACTTGCCAACTGTTCTTGCTGACTCTATATTGCTTTTACCATTCTTATTTTCTTTTTCATTTGTTGAAGCTGATGCAAGAACTTCTTTTCCGGATGAATCAAATACTTGGGCATAAATATTACTAGAAGACTTAAAAACTGATAGTCTTGGTTTATCTTGCACTGCAACCCTTGCTCGAGTTTTTGAAGCTCTTCTTATTCTTGATTTTTGTTTGTTCATTTTAAGCTCCTACTCCTGCACCTGCGGCTTTTTTAGCCTCTTTTCTCTTAATTTGCTCATCAGCATACCTAACTCCCTTACCCTTATAGGGTTCAGGAGGACGATAGGCTCTAATTTCAGAAGCAACTTGACCTAATATTTGTTTATTATGGCTACGGAGAACGATTTCAGTCTGGCTAGGAGTTTCAGCCGTTACCTCTTCAGGCAATTCATGCTTGATAGGATGAGAAAAACCTAAAGTTAACTCAACTAGTTTTCCACTAACTTTTGCTCTATAACCCACACCGACTAACTCTAGTTTTTTTTCAAAACCTTTAGTGACGCCTATAATCATATTATGAATGATTGATCTTGATGTGCCTGCAAGAGCTGTTGAATCACTTGAAGATTCATCATATTTAATCGTATAAGTTTTATCATCACCCTGAACTAGATCTATAGTTAGAGGTAGTTGAAACTCATCACTTCCCTGAGGCCCAGAAACTTTAACTCTACTATTAACTACTTCTAAAGTGGCACCTTCAGAAAGAACGATTGGATTTTTAGCTACTCTAGACATAATTAAAACACTTCACAAATTACTTCGCCACCAACATTTTCGTCTTTAGCCTGTTTGTCAGTTAACAAACCTTTATTAGTTGATAGAATGTACACGCCCAAACCACCCTTAACGTTTCCAATATTCTTTGAACCGGAATACCTTCTTAGGCTTGGTTTGCTGATTCTTTTTAAATCTCTAATTGCTGGTTCTGCATTAATATATTTAAGTGAAACTTCTAATACTTCTTTGCCATCAATATTATTTTTTTCGCTCCCCAATAAGTATCCCTCAGATACTAATACATTAATTAATTGTTCTTTAAATTGTGAAAATGGTACAACCACACTAGTTTTTCCTCTCATCAGGCCATTACGTATTCTGGTCAAACAATCTGAAATTGGATCTTGGAAACTCATATTAATTTTTACCAGCTAGATTTAACTAGTCCTGGAATATCTCCTCTCATTGCTGCTTCTCTTAATTTAATTCTGCTTATACCAAATTTCCTATAAACAGCATTAGGTCTGCCTGTAATTAGACACCTTCTATGCATTCTTGAAGGGCTTGCATTTCTGGGTAACTTTTGTAATTTAGTAAATGCAGCCATTCTGTCTTCATAGCTATTATTTTGGTCTAAAAAAGATTTTTTTAATTCTGCTCTTTTTTTAGCATATTTGGCTACTGTTTTTTGCCTCTTATGTTCTCTTGCAATAATTGATTTTCTTGTCATATTTATTACCTACTTTTTAAATGGAAACTGTAACGCTTCTAAAAGAGCTTTTGCTTCTTCTTGATTGCGAGCTGAAGTGTTAATACAAATATCCATGCCCCTGATCTTATCGATATGATCATAGTTAATTTCAGGAAAGATAATTTGCTCTTTTATGCCCATGCTGTAATTCCCTTGCTGATCAAATGACTTTGGATTTAATCCCCTAAAGTCTCTTTCTCTAGGAATCGCTATATTGATTAATCTTTCAAGAAAATCGTACATTCTATTTCCACGAAGAGTAACTTTGCATCCTATAGGCCATCCATCACGAATTTTAAAAGTTGCAACTGATTTTCGTGCTTTAGTTATGACTGGCTTTTGTCCAGTTATTGCTAACAAATCATTTTGTGCAGACTCAAGATGTTTCTTATCTAATGCAGCTTCTCCAACACCCATATTGACAACAATTTTAGTAACTCTTGGAACTGCCATTATATTCTCTAGACCAAGAGAATCCTTAAGAGCAGGAATTATTTCAGAAGTAAATTTTTGTTTTAAATTCATCGCTATATAGTGTTTTTATCTGATCTAAAGATCCTAGATTTTTGTTTATCGTTTATTTCAAACCCAATCTTATCTCCCTTTTTCTTCTTTGGATTCCAAATTGCTAAGTTAGATAGATCAATTGTAGATTCCTGATCAACTATGCCTCCTGTGATCCCCATCTCTGGATTTGGCTTGGTATGTTTCTTCACCATATTAATACCCGTAACTATCCCCTTATTGTTTTTTAAGATCGTTCTTAAGGTACCCCTCTTACCAATATCTCTTCCAGCAATTACCACAACCTCATCACCACTTATAAACTTTGTTTTTGTATTCTTAGTATCCATAATCACAATACCTCTGGAGCTAAAGAAATTATTTTCATAAAATTGCCTGACCTCAGTTCCCTTGTTACAGGCCCAAACACTCTAGTTCCTATAGGAGCATTTTGCTGATTTAAAAGAACTGCAGCGTTTTCATCAAATTTTATTAAGGACCCGTCACGTCTTCTAATTCCTTTCTTCGAACGAACTATAAGGGCATTGACGACTTGACCTTTTTTTACTTTGCCTTGGGGAATAGCTTCTTTTACTGCAACCTTAACAATGTCGCCGATATTTGCATATCTCCTTTTTGATCCGCCCAAGACTTTAATACACATAACACTTCTTGCGCCACTGTTATCAGCAATATCTAAAACTGATTGCATCTGTATCATGATGAGGACTCCTCCAAATTAATAGAATCTTGGGCTGATGATTGTGTTAATTTATTAGAATCAATTAATACCCATGACTTAGATTTTGAATAGGGCTTACATTCTTGGATCGTGACAAAATCTCCAACTTTCGCAGAATTGCTCTCATCATGTGCATGCACTTTTGTAGACCTCTTAATAATTTTGCCGTACATAGGATGTTTAACTCTTCTCTCAATTTTTACAGTAATTGTCTTATCGGCTTTATCGCTAACAACTAAACCAGATAATTGTCTTGATCTAGTACTCATGATTGTTTTTCCTGATTGTTTTTTTCAGTCATCACTGTTTTGATTTGGGCTATCTTTATTTTAGATTGACTTAAAATATGGTGCCCTGTTAATTGTCCAGTTCTATGTTTAATCTTCTGTTCAAAATGCTGATTTCTTTCATCGATTAGCATCTTTTCTAATTGATTGATCTTCTTAGAACGAAGAGTTTCTATAAATTTTTCTTTTTTCTTAGCCATGATATTACTTCTTAATAAAACTAGTTTTTACTGGCAACTTAGCAGAAGCTAATCTAAATGCCTCTCTAGCAGTTTCTTCTGTTACTCCAGACATTTCATATAAGATCTTTCCAGGCTGGACTAAACTGACCCAGTACTCAACGTTACCTTTACCTTTTCCCATTCTTGTTTCTAACGGTTTTTTTGTAATAGGTTTATCTGGAAAAATTCTAATCCAAATATTTCCTCCCCTTTTTATATATCTAGTCATGGCTCTTCTAGCAGATTCTATTTGTCTAGCCGTAATTCTTCCTCTAGTGGCTGCTTTCAAACCAAATTTACCAAAAGCAATGCTGTTCCCGCTTTGGGCTAATCCTCTATTCCTGCCTTTATGCATTTTTCTAAATTTTGTTTGTTTTGGCTGTAACATAATCTCTAGCTATTTAATGCTGCTTCTTTAAAAGGATCATCCATGATCTC
>CAYFFR010000017.1:0-29922 GCA_964342675.1 uncultured Gammaproteobacteria bacterium | reverse complement strand
TTGAAGCGCTTGCATTCCGCCAAGACTACCTCCAGCCACTAAGGCCCATGATGGGATCTTTAGCTCCTCCATTACAAGCTTTTGTGAGTTTACCCAGTCCTGCACAGTAACATTTGGGAAATTCGATCCATATGGTTTATCTGTTTCAGAATTAATAGATGTTGGCCCCGATGAGCCAAAGCAACTACCTAAATTATTTATAGACACAATAAAATATTTAGATGTATCAAAGGTCTTATTGTCCCCAATAAAATCATCCCACCAGCCAGCTTTTGTGTCACCCTCCATGATGCCAGCTGCATGATGGCTGCCTGAAAAGGCATGACATACTAGGATAGCGTTGGATCGATCCTTATTAAGAGAGCCATAAGTATCAACCATCAAATCAATCGATGGTAAATTTTGACCATCTTCAAAGGCAAAACCCTCTTTATAAGTAAATTTCTTTCTATTTATTTCCATAAAGCACGCTTACTATCTCATAAATAATTACATTATCAATTAAATATAAGACCAAAATTCCTATCATTGGAGAAAAATCAAGCCCTCCAGTTGGAGGTATCAATTTTCTAAAAGGTTGCAGGAAAGCGTCAGAAATATTATTTGCTAAAGAAAATATAGGGTTTTTATTGTATGGAGAAACCCAACTTAAGATAACTGAAATTAGAATAGAGTAGAGTAAAAATTTAACTACAAAATCAATAGTATTTATTAGACTAAAAACAAATATCTCCATATATGCATTTTCAGCCCCTGCTTCAATGCTAATGATATATAAGCCTAAGCATCTTATTAAAAGGGCAAACACAATTGAGGCAATTAACTTAGGCAGAAAAAACAAGACTGTATTTGATATAGGTTCAATACTCTTAACCCAGACTTTGACTATTGGGTTGTAAAAATCAATTTTTAAGAGTCTAAATATAAAGGCTACAAGGAATATATAGCTTATATATAGAGACAGGTAATTGATTATATCTGTTATATCTGGATTAAGATTCATTTTGGATATTCTTTGATCTTTCCTTTGCAGCCTTAAACGCATCTTTAAATGCTTTAGGCACTTTATCTTTCTCTAAGGACTTAATTCCAGCATTTGTTGTGCCACCTGGAGATCTAATCTCGTTAACTAATATTTTAAGATCATGGTTCTCATTGATGGCAGCAGCCATACTGGCAACAAAGTTGTACAAAATTTTTTGGGCCTCATTTTCGTTACAACTAAATGCATTAATAGCACTTTGATAGTTTTGTAGAATGAAATAAAGGTAGGCTTGGCCACCACCAATGATGCCTGTAAATGCGTGCATCTCACCCTCAGTTTTTAACTCACAAACCACACCAATTCTTTTAAATAATTTTCGAGTTCTTTTATAGCCTAGTAAAGTATGTTGTTTACCAAAAAGTGCGGTTATTCCCATTCTGTATGCTGACCCTGTCATAGGCATGACTCTTATAACCTCCCCATATCTATATAATCTTTTTAATTTTGCTACGGTTATTCCAGCAGCCACAGAAACTAGAGGAGTCTCAACATCTTGTATTGTCATAAGTGCAGAACGCACATCTTTTGGTTTAACGCATAGAATAATTAGGTCTGGTTTATGTTGTGCAATATGATTTGTTTGAATAGCCCTTAGCTTATTACCAGTTATAAATCTTTTATGTTTAGGATTTCTTTCAATGACTAGAATATTCTTAGCATGAAAGTCATCTTTTATCAGGCCCTTGATAATTGCTTGAGCTATATTCCCACACCCATAAAAGCAAAGTTTCATTTATCTTTTTCCAAAAAGTAGCTCACCAATTCTGATCATATTAGAACCATGTTCAATCGCAATCAAATAATCGTGCGTTGTACCAAAAGAAAACGTATCTAAGTTAGGGTAGGTTGCAGAAAAGATTTCAATTAAAGCCTGTATCTTCCTTAAAGACTTTCTTTTTTCATCTAATGAGTTCGTAAATTTTGGCATAAACATGAAGCCTCTTAATTTAAGATTGGGACAATCATTTATTATGAAGTCTATACAACCAACCAATTCCTCTTCTGACAAACCTGACTTTTTCAATTCATTATCGGAGTTTACCTGTATTAATACCTGCATTTCTTTATTTAGATCCTTGCATTGTTTGTTTAAAATTTTTGCAACTTTTAATCTATCAACCGATTGAACCCAATCAGCATATTTTGCTATTGTTTTTAGCTTATTTGTCTGGATGGGGCCAATAAAATGCCAGCATACTGAATCTTCTAGCAATTCAGCTTTTTCTGCTAACTCTTGAGCATAATTCTCTCCAAAGTTATTTATACCTGCTTTAACTGCAGATTGAATAAGATCCACTCCTTTTAATTTAGTTGCTCCAATGAGAGTTACAGGATTCTCAGGCTCCCGATCTATTTCGTTCAATACTTTCTTAAGATTATCTTTATTTATTTTATTGTGCATTGCTTACGTATTATCGGTCTTCCTCCAGATTTAACTAAAACATCTTTTGCATTATTTATATCTGATTTAGTTAAATAAGGCCCACTCATTAATCTGTAGTAGACTTTGTTTGTATCTTTTGGGTCATAATAGGTATCAATATAGCCAGTTATGCCCATTCCTAGGATGTTTGATAGCCCCTCTTCAGCATAGATTCTTTTTCCATAGGCTTCTACTTGAAGCAGATAAGAACAATCCTGATCAAAGTCAATAATAGGCTCTTCGTAGACACCTCCTTCAGCTAAGCCAACCGGGAATTCATAATTAACAGAAGGCCTAACCTCAATAGCAATTATTTTTTTAAGATCAGTATTAAGGATAAACATAGTCATCATACTAAATATGATTAAACCTCCAGCCAGCACAAGAACCTTTTTGATATTAAATGGATAAGTAAAGCTCTTTTTAGTTTTGAATCTGTTCCTATTTCTTTTCTTAGATTTTTTGTTGGTTAATCTAGCAGCGTAATCTTTCATTACATTTCTTCTAATGCCTTAATACCTAGCAACTCAAGAGATTTAGCAATTATTGATTTTATTTGTAAGAGGCTAAAGATAATGTTATCTCTTTCTTGCTTTGGAGATTTAAGAATATTTTTATCGTTATAAAATTGATGAAAACTATGGGCTAAGTCTCTAAGAAAGAAAACAATGAGATGTGGCTCTAAATCTTTAGCTACAAAATGAATGATCTCATCAAACTTTAAAGATTTTTGTATTAATGGGTCGCAAACATTAAATGCATATGAATTAAATGACCTAGGCAGGCGATCTTCTTCCTGAAGATATTTTTTTTCTAAGGAGCAAATCCTTGCATGGGCATACTGAACATAATAATAAATGTTCTCTTTGTTATTTAGCTGAGCTAGTGAAATATCAAAATCTAAGTGTTGATCTGCTTGTTTAGAGAGATAGAAAAATCTAGCAGCATCTGCCCCTATACGATCTATAAGCTCTCTTAGAGTAAAGAAATTACCACTCCTTGTAGACATTTTCATTTTTTTACCATCTTCAAAGAGATTAGCAAATTGGACTAACTGCACTTGCATTTGACTCTCATCGTATCCAACTGAGCTTATTGCAGCTTCTATCCTTTTGATGTATCCATGATGATCGGAACCCCATACATTAACAATCTTATTAAACCCTCTATCAAGTTTATTTTTATGATAAGCAACATCCGATGCTAGATAAGTGCCTCTACCATCCGCCCTAACCAAGACCCTGTCTTTATCATCATTAAAATTAGTTGATTTAAGCCATAAGGCATTATCTTTTTCATATGTATTTGCTGTATCAAGCGAATTTATGGACTTATAAATCTCAGATTTTTTATCAATCAAATCTCCCATAGAAGATTCCAAGAACCATGTATCATGGCTTACATTGAAAGACTTAAGATCTGATTTTATAGAGTTGATAACCCAATTTAATCCGGTATTTCTAAATTTATTCCAATTTTTAATACTTAGATCCTTAATAAGATTAATGAGATGGTCTATTGCTTTTTCAGGGTCGTCTGGCAAGTCCGATAAAGAAAGCTCTAGGTCTTTAACTGATTCAATTTCATTAGATATTTTGTCTGCAATGTTAACAATATATTCGCCTTGATAGGCAGATACAGGAAAATTTTTATTTAAAATTTTATAGGCCCGCAACCCTATACTGCATGCAAGAATATCAATTTGTCTGCCAGCGTCATTTATGTAGTACTCGCCCTCAACAACATGACCAATAAACTTTAATACTCTAATTAATGTATCACCATAAGCAGCGCCCCTCCCATGACCCACATGCAATGGTCCTGTAGGGTTTGCAGAAACAAATTCTATTTGTATGCGTTCTCGTTGATCTGGTGTGAGCTTACTTTCAAATTTAGTGAGTTGGGTGATTTGTTTTAAGAATTCCTCTTGTGTTAAGAAGATATTTACAAAACCGGGGCCAGCTACAACAATCTTCTCAATTATTTTAATCTGTATTAAGTGTTCTTTAAGATCATTTGCAATATCTTTTGGGTTTTGTTTGCTCATGTTTCCAGCTATAAGGCATAAGTTAGTGGTCCAATGTCCCTTAGCAATATCATCTGAGATATTTAATTTAGCTTGTTCTAAGATAGGGCTCTTTAATGAAGACAGACTTTCATTAGAATCAATAAATTCTGATATCTTCTTATAGATGATTGCAGACATTAAGATGCTCTTCCTGTATAGCTTTCATTTCTTGTATCAACCTTTACATTTTCACCTTCTTCTACAAATAAAGGAACTTGAATAATTACTCCTGTTTCAAGAGTGGCTGGTTTAGTTGCACCAGACACTGTATCCCCCTTAATGCCTGGTTCGGAGGAGATAATCTTTAATTCAACAAACGGTGGAACTTCAACTGAAATAGGCTCATCATTCCAAATCATTACATCACATTTTTCTTGACCAACTAGCCATTTCTTAGCATTACCAATTGTTGAAGATTTGATACCAATTTGGTCAAAGCTCTTTGGATCCATAAAATACCAATTCTCACCATCCTCATATAGGTAATCCATTTCTTTGCTTTGTATATCTGCCTTATCAACAGACTCTCCCGATTTAAATGTCTTTTCTATGACTTTATTGGTCAATAGATTCTTATATTTTATTCTCATAACAGCTTGACCCTTGCCAGGCTTATGGAACTCATGCTCCAAAATAGAGCATGGATCACCATTTAGAATAATCTTTAGCCCATTTTTAAATTGATTAGTTGATATCTTCATGATTGCAGTTATCTTCTATTTTATTACAATAAATTGATTAAAGTGTTCGTTGGACATTTTATATGTTAGTTAAGAATAAATTTAATGCTTTAAATCTCTTTCTGTCAGTATGATGAATATAGTAATTGCAACCATAGCTACAATCTTTTCTCTAGGTTTAGCGCTCCTAATATCAAACAATTCTGTCGATATATTTCAGTCCATTAAAGCGCATCAGCTGCTTATTGCAATTGCTTTCTTAGTGCAATGGTTTATGTACATTCCCTCATTAATTTTAAGAAGTGAAAAGTTTTATGATCTGACCGGAAGCATGACTTACATATTAATCATTGCATTAGGTATATATTTTGCAAATATTAATGATCTTGTTGATCTTCCAAAAACTATTATTGCTGTATGTGTTTGCATGTGGGCGCTTAGATTAGGCTCATTCTTGTTTTTGAGGGTGCATAAAGCTGGAGGAGATAAGCGTTTTAAGGATATCCTTAGATCACCTTCTCAATTATTCATGACCTGGAGCTTACAGGGCTTATGGGTTTCAATTTGCTCATCTGCAGCCTTGGTTGCAATAACAAATACAGAGATGAAAGAGCTCTCATTGTTCTTTTATTCTGGTTTTTGTATGTATTTAGTTGGCTTGGCTGTTGAAGTCATAGCTGATCGGCAGAAAACCTTGTTTAATTCTATCCCAGAGAATAAAGATCGATTTATTAACACAGGACTATGGAGCAGATCTAGACACCCAAATTATTTTGGTGAAATATTATTGTGGTTAGGTATAACCGTTATGTCTGTACCTTATATGAAGGGATTAGCATTTTTATCGCTTATCGCACCAATTTTTACATATTTTCTTTTAAATAATATAAGCGGAATTAGGATGTTAGATAACAAAGCACGTAAGAAATGGGGCAAATTAAAAGAATACCAAGAGTACCGAAAGAATACGCCAAAATTGATACCTAAGATGTTTAAATGACATGAGCTCGAAATTATATTTTGCCATTGTTTATAAACCTGTTAATATTCTTTTTCTACTACATACAAGGGGTCTGTTATGATAAGAAAAACCTATACTTTTATTGTCGCTTTGTCGGCACTCACTCTCTCAGCTTCAGGCGAGATGGACTTAGTCCTTGAAGTTGGAAGGGACAATAATCAACTCTCTGCACAGTCTCAAGAAAAGATTGATTCTACAGAGAGAAATACAGACAAAATTGTTAATGAATTTAAGGTAGTTTCTAAGCAAGTAGAAGGATTAAAGCTCTACAACGCTCAGAAAAGAATACAGATTCAAGCTCAATTAGACCTTATGGATAAATATGATGAACAACTAGTTCAAGTTGTTGTAATGCAACGGCAGATTCCACCTTTAACTCAAAGAATGTTAGTAGGCTTAGAAAAGTTTGTAAACTTAGATACACCATTTCATGAAGATGAAAGAAAACAAAGATTGGATTTAGTCAGAAGCTCTTTATCTAATCCAAAGGTTACTGCTTCCGAGCAGGTAAGGCAGATTTTAGAGGCTTTCAATATCGAAGCTGAGTATGGAAGGAAGCTAGATGCTTACGAGGATACTATTACATTAAATGATCAGGAGATTGTGGTTAATGTTCTTCGAGTTGGCAGATTAGGCATGTTTTATCAGACAAAGGATGGTAGGCAAACCGGGTATTGGGATGAGGAGTTGGGAGCTTGGGAAAAGCTTTCTGGTAGCTATCGAACACAAGTTAGAGATGGTATACGTATGGCTAAAAAAGAGGCTCCAATAGACATGTTGATGTTGCCTGTTAAGTTTGGAGGAAATTCCTAATGAAGATTTTAGATAAGAAATATTTTTTAATGTTGGTTTTTCTGGCCATTCCGAGTTTTGCACAAGACACTGATGCAGAAGGAGAACCAACCACTCTAGAAGGCCTTTTATTGCTTGTTCAAGAAGGCAGGACGTCTGAACAAGATGAGAATTCAAGAAGAGAGGCTGAATTTAAAGCTGAAGAAAAAAAACAAGCATCTAGGCTTGCTGCTGAGAAAAGAGAACTAGCAAGACAAGAAAGAATTGCTGATCAATTAGAAGCTGAATATAAAAAGAATGAAGAAATCTTAAAAGTTAAAGAGACTGCTTATAAAAAAGAGCTAGGCTCATTAACAGAGCTGTTTGGACATTTGCAAAGTAGTGCATCTGAAGCTAGTACTTTATTTTCAGAGTCGCTTACTGCTGCAGAATTTGGTCGTGAAAGAGAAACATTCTTAAATAACCTAGCAAAGAAAATGGCTGATGCAACTGAGTTACCTACCATAGCTGAACTAGAGGATTTATGGGCAGAATTAATGCGTGAAATGGTAGCAGGGTCTCAGGTATCGAAATTTACAGCAAATGTTATTGATCTAAATGGGGAACAATTTCAATGTGAAGTTGTTCGTGTTGGATTGTATAACTCTATTTGTGATGGAAAGTATTTAGAATATGTTCCCTCTAAAGGCTTATATGCACTTTTAGCTAAACAACCTGATGGCAAATATAGAAGTACTGCTAAAAAGATCTCTAATGCCGAACCTGGTGATATTGTGAAATTTGCAGTAGACCCTACAGGCCCCGCTGGTGGAAGTTTATTAGCTAATCTGATCTTAGCACCAAGCTTAGGAGAGAGGATTAATCAAGGACGAGAAGTTGGATATATCATTATCATTGTTGGTTTGATTGGTATTGGTATTGCCATATGGAAGCTATTTCAGCTATATACAATGGGTAGGGCAGTTAGAGCTCAAGCAAATTCCACTAATCTTGATTCAAAGAATCCATTAGGTAGAGTCTTACAGGTTGGAAAAGATAACCTCGATAAAGACGTTGAAACTTTAGAGCTCAAGCTCGCAGAAGCCATCATGTCTGAAAGACCACCAATTGAAAGAGGCATTAATGCTGTAAAGATTATTTCAGTAGTTGCACCATTGGCAGGTCTATTGGGTACGGTTACAGGTATGATCGTTACATTCCAACAAATCACATTATTTGGAACAGGTGATCCAAAAATTATGGCTGGAGGTATTTCTCAAGCATTAGTAACAACTGTTCTTGGTCTTTGTGTAGCTATCCCAACGACTTTACTTCATTCATTTGCAGCATCGTCTGCTAGGAGTGTAATAAGTGTATTGGAAGAGCAAAGCACAGGAATAGTAGCAGAACATTCCGAGAACAAGAAGTAATAATCGATGTACGCAATTAGTGAAGCATTTGACTCCCTGAATGACTTTATGTCAGCAGGGGGCTCTGTGCTTTGGTTAATTGCATTTTTAGCATTATTTATGTGGGCACTAATTCTTGAAAGGATTTGGTATTTTAATTCGGGACACTCTAGCTTTATGTCCAATTTAACCAATCAGTGGGAATCAGTTAGCAATAAAGGCTCTTGGACAGGCATGCAAATTAAAGAAAAATTTAAGTCCGAGGCTAGGTTAAAAATTAACAAACACATGATGCTAATTCAAACCTGTGTAGCTTTAGCCCCTTTATTTGGATTATTGGGCACTGTTACTGGGATGATAGAGGTTTTCCAGGTTATGGCATTTACGGGTGGAGGTGATGCTCGGTCAATGGCTGGCGGTGTATCAAAAGCAACATTGCCCACTATGGCCGGAATGACAACAGCTCTTTCAGGTGTATTTGCAACCATTTATCTTAATTCTGCAAAGAATAGAGAAGAAGAGAATATTAAAGAACTAATTACAAACTAATAGGGGATATATTTTGAGAAGAAACGCAATATCAACAGCCGCTCAACAAGAAGATAGTGAAATTAACTTAACGCCCATGCTTGACGTGGTTTTTATCATGTTAATTTTCTTTATAGTCACAGCTAACTTTATCAAAGAGCCAGGCCTTGAGATAAACAGACCTGATTCTGAGACATCTGAGGTACAAGAGAACGCAGCTATATTAATAGCTGTTGGTCCAACAGGAGAAATATGGATGGACGGCAGAAGAATAGATGCTCGTCAGGTTAAAGCTAATGTTGTTAAGCTACTTGCTGATAATCCTCAGGGATCTGTAGTAATTCAGGCTGATGAGAAAGCAATGGCAGACACCATTATTAAAGTTATGGATGGTGCAAGAGAGGCAGGAGTTTTTAATATTTCTTTAGCATCAGAACCGAAGTAGAAAAGGAATTGTGAACGCAGTAACCAAATCTTTAAAACCAGTTACAAGCCTTGTAAATAAGGCCTTTAATTTTAATAAATATTTGGCAGGTGCTGGATTTGGCGCGTTCATTACCATGGCACTGTTTTTTTTGATGGTTGCTCTTATTTCACTAGGTGATACTGATTTTGATACTAGCAAAGCTAGGAAATTAGCTGATGTAATCATGCCTGAGAGAGATATTGATACATTGTTTGATGATTTTGAGAAGCCAGAAGAGCCCGAGGAACAGCCTGAAGATATTGCTCAGCCTGAATTAGAGCTAGCTCCTCTAGAAGGCGTGGAAGTTGCAATGCCAAAACCAAAAGCTAACTTTGGTACTGGAGCAGGCTTATTTAGGGACGGAGAATATATTCCACTTTTTAAGGTTACACCGATTTATCCAAGAAGAGCACAAGAACGGGGTATACAAGGTTATTCCATAGTTGCCTTTACTATTACTGAGACAGGAACTGTTGAAGATGTTGAAAGCCTTGAGGGTGCATGTGGCGACCCAACAAACCCTGATACGGTTTATAGAAATTGCTCAATGTTTAACAGTGCTGCAAAGAGAGCAGCATTAAAGCTAAAATATAAACCTAAAATAGTTGATGGAAAAGCAGTTAGGGTACCCGATGTTCCTCACAAGTTTACATTTATATTAGAAGACAATGACTAGTAATTATTTTAGTAAGTTTATATTAAGAGGCTTTTTAGCTATTGTTATATCAACGCTTGGCCTAGTTTCTGTAGACTCTTATGCACAACAGTCTTCTGATGATGAGGTCTCTTATGGAGAGAGCTCATCAAAATCAGGTAAAACAAGAACTTATAAAAAAGCTAGAGTCTTACAATCATCTACAGCTAAAAGGATTACCAAGGTTGTAGAAGCTTTAGAAAGGCAGAAAATCATTATGGTACCGGACCCTGAGAACGAAGGCCAGATGATAGAAAAGCAAGAAGATGATCCTGATTGGGCAACCGTTAGGTCTATATTGACTGAATTAATTAACAAAAAGGAAGAACTAAAGAGCTACGACAGATCAGTGGTATGGAATTACTGGGGGTATGTATATTTCAGCGATGAGAATTATAAACAAGCGATGTATGCCTATGAACAACTCTTAAAAGAACCTGAAGCTACAATTCCATTAAGAACAGCATCTCTCTATACATTAGCCCAGCTATATATGGTTCAAGAAGATTATGACAAAGGCATCGAATTGATCTTGCAATGGATGGATGAGATAGAAAAGGTAACAGCACAATCTTATTCATTACTATCCCAGGCATATTTTCAACAAAGCAAGTACATCAAAGCTAGAGATGCTATGTTAGAGGCGGTTAGACTGGCTGAAGAAGAGGAGGGCTATAGACCTAAAGAGAATTGGTATGTTCTGTTGGCTGCATGTTATGCAGAGTTAGAAACTGCTAAAGTTATCTCAAAGGCTGCCTCTTTACAGAAACAACTAGAGATCTATGAGATCCTAGTCAATTTTTATCCTAAGAAACTATATTTTATTCAATTGGGCGGAGTATATAGTCAAATGGATAGAGAAAAAGACCAAATGATCACTTATAAAGCTGCTTATCAAAAAGATTTACTTGATAAAGAGGGAGAATATCAAGCCCTAGCTCAGCTCCTGCTTTTAAATAAAAATCCATATTGGGCAGCAAAAGTCTTAGTTGATGGCTTTGAAAAGAAAGTTATCATTAAGAATGAAGAAACAGGAGAGGAAGAAACAGTCCCAGTTGTTAAAAGAACTTTCAAGAACTTAAAACTACTAGCAGATTCCTGGAGAATGGCTCAAGAAATAGAAGAAGCTATTCCCGTTCTAGAAGAAGCAGCGAAAGTTGCTAAAGATGGAGAGACTTTTATCTTATTAGGTAATCTCTATCTTTTTGAAGATAGAGTAGAGGATGCAGTAAGAGCAATAAAAGATGGCATCAAAAAAGGAAAGCTAAAAAAACTTTCGCAGGCACATTTAGTGCTTGGACAAGCATATTTTGAGTTGCAAGATTTTGATGAAGCAAAAAAATATTTCAGAATGGCTGCTCGTGATAAAGATAAGAAAGTTAAGAAGACAGCTAACACGTGGATTAAATACGCTGAGAACGAAGAGATAAGGGTAAGGAACCTAGCCCTTAGAAGAGAATATATTCAACAAAATTCTTAATCCCTGATATAAGTTTCAATTGTAAAATCGTACATATGTTGATCATCTTTATTGTGATGGCATTGATCTAATAATTGCCATTCATTGAGATTTATTTCTGGATAATAAACATCACCATCAATAGAACAGTTAATCCGAGTCATGACAAGCTTATTAATTAACTTAATGCTGTCATGAAAAATGCCAGCGCCACCTATAATCACTATTTCATTAGCTTTAGAGTCTATATTATTAGCATATTTAATTGCCTTACTTAAATTGCTAAATATTGATAGATTCGGCTGTTCTGTGAGCTTACTGGATACAACAATATTATTCCTTTGTGGAAGAGGGCTGCCAATTGATTCAAAAGTTTTTCTACCCATTATGATAGGCTTATTTAGTGTATAGTTTTTAAAATGCTCAAGATCTTTTGGTAAATGCCAGGGCAGAGCATTTTTCTTACCAATAACATAATTGTTTGAGGTTGCAACAATATGAGAGATTGTCTTTTTCACTAAATAGCCATTTTTGCTTTTAGGGGAGGGTGAGACTTATAGTTCTCCAAAATAAAATCATCAATATTATAATTCTTTAAATCATCTAGAGAATTAATTTTAGGCATCTTTAATGTTGGTAGTTTTTTAGGTTTTCGAGTAATTTGTTCTTTTACCTGATCAATGCAGTTCAAATAAATATGACAATCTCCAAAAGAGTGAATAAAATCACCAACTCTCAAATTCAGAATATCAGCCAAGACATGGGTTAGCAGAGCATAGCTAGCTATATTGAAAGGCACACCCAAGAACATATCAGCACTTCTTTGATACATATGACATGATAATTCTGATTTGCTTGATACATAGTATTGAGACATTACATGACATGGCGGAAGAGCCATTTTGGACAAGTCTCCAACATTCCAGGCACTGAGTATATGTCTTCTGCTATCCTTATTATTTCTTAATTCTTGAATTAAACTCTCGAGCTGATCTATTCCTCCCCAGTTTCTCCACTGGACTCCATAGATAGGGCCTAATTCTTTAGAAGTTTCATGATTGATATAACCAAGGCTTTTACCTTGATTTTCTGCATTATCAGTCCATATTGTTGAATATTTTTCTAGATCTATTAAATCTTCACGATCTTGACTGTATCTTATCTCAGCAAGCCTCCGTTCATCGTTAGAACCCTCAATAAACCATAATAACTCCGATACAACACCCTTCCATGCTAACTGTTTAGTAGTTACTGCAGGAAAACCATCCTTTAAATCAAACCTTAATTGATGTCCAAATAAACCTATGGTGCCGACACCAGTTCTATCATCTTTTTGTTCTCCTGAAGAGAGTATTTCTTCTAATAGATTAAGATATTGTTGCATTTCTTCTACTAAAATAAGTTACCAATATTATTCCTACTAGGATCATAGGTATACACAATAATTGGCCCATAGTTAATTGTAAGGTAATAAATCCAAGATGAGCATCTGGTTCTCTGAAAAACTCAACTATAAATCTCATCACACCGTACCCGATTAATAAGCTTGATGCAGTTACACCATGCCTTGGTTTTAATTTATGTACCATATGCAGTATTACAAAGAGGGCTACCCCCTCTAAAGCAAACTCATATAATTGTGATGGATGCCTTGGCAATGAATCAAAATCTCTTGGAAAAATAAAACCCCAGCCTGCTTCAGTTGGCCTGCCATATAATTCACCATTTAAGAAGTTTCCAATCCTAACAATTCCTAGACCTATAGGCATGCTGAGCGCTATCGGATCCATAAGCTGGGGGAATCTCAAGTTATTTTTATTTGCAAATACTAACATTGCAATAATCACACCTAATAAACCACCATGGAAACTTAAGCCTCCCTGCCATATATATACCAAGCTTAAAGGATTAGAGATTAATTGTTCTGTTCCATAAAACAACATATATCCAACTCTTCCACCTACTAGAGCACCAAAAAGCAAACCATACAGAAAAACCATATCATTAACCTTCTCAACATTCAGACCCATATTTATTAATAAGGGATGTCTTTTTAGATATTGGTAAATAAGCAATGCTGAAATAACCCAAGTTAGCGCATAGTATTGGATGTTAATGAATCCGAAATCAATGATGCTGGGATTGTTGAAGAAGTCTGATAATTCAATAATCATATTTAAAATAGTAGAAGAAAACCCACAATCATTATAGAAAATCCAAATATCTTTTTAAGATGCTCTTCCTTCATTATATATACCAACTTTGCTCCTAATCTAGCAAATAAAATACTACTTATACTGATCCAAAGAACCGCTGGCCAATATATAAAGTTAGCATTATCAATATTCTCTGGTGAATATACTGGAAAGCTAAAAAATATAGTTGCTACTGTTGATATTGTTACCCCGCATGCAGCTGAAGTTCCTATCGCATTTCTTATGTTGTAATTTAATGATCTTAGATATGGCACTGTAAATGTTCCACCTCCTATGCCTATAGGAATGGATAAGAAACCAATGATATTCCCGGCAATAAAATGCGTAATTAACCGCTCTTTTATCTTTATTTGGATCTCTCGTAAATTGAGAAAAGAATTTACACCAATATATATTGCAAATACGGCGATCAACATCTTAAGGATGTAATCATCAATCATTTGGACAACTGTCACACCAATGATTGCACCGACAGGGATGCCTAAGCTTATCTTCTTAAATGCTTGCCAGTCGACTCCTTTATTTAAATGATGAGTCAACGAGGATGAGAGGCTAGTAAGGACAATGCAAGCCAGAGAAGTAGCAACTGCCATCAATACTATCGAATCACTTTGCACCCCAATCCATTGAAAAATAAATATTAGAGCGGGGACTATAATGGATCCACCACCAACTCCAAGCAGTCCAGCAAGTAGTCCAGCAAAACAACCCACTAACAAGAAAAATAAAATCTCCACACTAGATCCTTGAATAAAATTTAGCAAACTCTCTTAACACTTGTTTATACACATCTCTTTTAAACCAAATAATTTTATTCAGAGGGTACCAATAACTCACCCATTTATAGTCATCAAACTCTTGAATAGTATCGTTGTTAAAGGATATATGCACCTTTTTCTTAAGCATAAACAAAAACCATTTTTGAGTTTGTCCTTTGAAGTTTTTCAAGGCCAGAGAGAATTTTTTATGTTCAGCTGGAACATCATAATTAATCCAGTTCTGAGCTTCTGCAATTAAGCTAATCTCATCCTTGCTGATATTTACTTCTTCATATAGCTCCCTATAAGCAGCATCTAACGGCAATTCTTTCTTATCAATACCTCCTTGAGGAAATTGCCAATAAGAGGTATTTTTTCTTTTGCATAAAAGAACATCCCCCTCTTTATTAAGGATTACCAAACCGACGTTTTTCCTATATCCTTTAGTGATCTTCAAATTTACCTATGAAACAAAACAAGCTAATAATATTTGACTTGGATAATACTATTTTAACAGGTGACTCTGACTATTCTTTTATTAATTTTCTAATTTCTAAGAACTTACTTAACAGAAAGCTAAGAAAAAAAAATGATATGTTCTTAAAGGCTTTTGAGAAAGGAACTCTAAATTTTCAAGATTGGGGAAAATTTTCTTTAGAATTTTTTTACAATAAGAAGGAAGGGCATGTTCAAGATTTAATTTCTGAATTCATATCTGAAACTATAGAGCCGATGATAAATATATCCATGCTTAGAGTTATTCATAATCATAATGACCGGGGAGACATACTCTTGCTTGCAAGCGCGACCAATGAAATATTAGTCAGGCCTATAGGCGCTCGTTTGGGATTTAAGAATATTATTGCATCGCGTGTACGAGTTAATGATGGCAAATATACAAATGAGTTCATTAATCCTCCAGCCATAGGAGAAGGAAAGCTAATGCATGTTCAATCTTGGTGTGCAGATAAAGGTTTTTTACTTGAAGATGCAACTTTTTACAGTGACTCTATTTATGACTTGCCTTTATTAGGGTCTGTAAAAGAGCCAATCGCCGTAAACCCAGACCAGCATCTTTTGGAAATTGCTGACAAGAAGGGCTGGGAGGTTATTAAAACCTAATAATATATTCTCACCCCTTAAAATCTGACATGCTCGGACAAGAACACATTAGATTTTTATCCCCATACACATGATCGATGCGAGAAACAGGTGGCCAGTACTTCGATTGCTTAAGGTTAGGGTTAGGATAAGCTGCTGACTCTCGACTATAAGGATAAGACCAATTATCGTTTGCAATATCTTGAGCGCTATGAGGAGCATTTTTAAGTAAGTTATTATCTTTTGATGCTGTGCCAGACTCAATAGCAGCAATCTCTTGTCTAATTGAGATCATAGCTTTACAGAACCTATCAATCTCTACCTTGGACTCGCTTTCAGTTGGCTCTATCATAAGAGTGCCAGGAACAGGAAATGACATTGTGGGAGCATGAAAGCCATAATCTATAAGTCTTTTAGCAATATCATCTACCTCTATGCCTGCTGAATCCTTAAACGGCCTTACGTCCAGAATGCACTCATGAGCTATTAAGTTATTTTTACCCTTATAAAGTATTTTGTAATGATCCTTCAATTGGGCAGCAATATAATTCGCATTTAATATCGCCACCTCACTTGCTAATTTAAGATTTTTGCCTCCCATCATTTTTATATACATCCAGCTGATTGGTAATATTGAGGCACTACCATATTTAGTTGCAGCTACTGGCCCAATTTTATTTTTAGTATCATATTCAAGAGGATCAGACGGAATAAAATCTTTCAGTTCTTCTACAACACAAACAGGTCCAACACCTGGACCGCCGCCCCCATGTGGTATGCAGAAAGTTTTATGAAGATTTAAATGAGATACATCACCACCAAATTGACCAGGTTTACACAAACCAACCATAGCATTCAAGTTGGCCCCATCAATATAGACCATTCCCCCATGATCATGGATCAATTTACAGACATCTTTAACAGTTGACTCAAATACTCCATGAGTAGATGGATATGTAATCATAATTCCAGCCAATTCTTTTGAATGTGCTTTTACCTTTGTTTTAAGATCTTTCATATCTATATTTCCATCATTATCACAATTAACTGGAATAACTTTCATTCCTGCCATCTGAGCTGATGCAGGATTGGTCCCATGTGCTGATTCAGGTATAAGGCATATTTTTCTATTAGTCTCATTATTGCTTGAATGAAATGCATCAATTGCTAACAGTCCAGCATACTCTCCTTGAGATCCAGCATTAGGCTGTATGGAAATGGCTGCATACCCAGTTATTGCTATGAGCATTTGCTCTAGCTCTTTAATGAGTTGTTCATAACCTTTAATTTGGTTCATGGGAGAAAAGGGATGAATATTAGCAAACTCTTTCCATCCAACAGGAATCATTTCCGATGTTGCATTTAATTTCATTGTACAGGAGCCTAATGGAATCATTGCTCTATCAAGTGCTATGTCTTTATCACTAAGCCTTCTAATATATCTTAGTAATTCAGTTTCAGACCTATATTTATTAAAAACCTCATGCGTCATAAATTCTGATGTTCTTTTTAATTTCCTTGGAATTGGAGATACTTGATCTTTATTATTTTTAGAGATATTAGATACAAATAACTCTTTTATGACATGAATATCATCTGCATTCGCTGTTTCATCTAAAGATATACCTATATGGTTCTGATCAAATTCTCTTAAGTTATATCCATTTTTAATCGCTTGTTTCAGTAGTTTTTTAGTCTGACCTTTTGTTTCTACAACAATAGTGTCAAAGAAAGTGTGATTAGTAATTTTCCAGCCTTGATTTCGGATCTCTGTAGCTAGCAGCTGTGTATGATTATGTACGTTTATAGCTATTTTCTTTAAGCCATCTCGACCATGATAAACACCGTAAAATCCTGCCATAATTGCTAATAAGGCCTGTGCCGTACAAATGTTTGATGTAGCCTTTTCCCTTCTAATGTGCTGTTCTCTAGTTTGTAAAGCAAGCCTATATGCAACATTTCCTAGCCTATCAATAGATGCACCTACCAATCTACCTGGCAAGCTCCTTTTCAGATTTTCTTTGATTGCAATAAAAGCAGCATGTGGACCACCAAAACCTAGCGGAACACCAAATCGTTGTGAGTTTCCAATAGCCATGTCAGCACCTAATTCTCCTGGAGGCTTTAATAGACATAAAGCTAGGGGGTCAGTTGCCATAATTGCTAAAGCATTATTTTGATGCAATGACTTTATTGTGCCAGAGAAATCAATTACCGAACCATCATTGCCTGGATACTGCATTAAAGCACCAAAACACTTTAAAGATATTTCAGGATCAATTAAATCTACAATTTTAATTTCTATATCCAAAGGCTTTGCTCTTGCCAAAACCACTGCGATTGTTTGTGGGAAACAGTTTTTATCTATAAGGAATACATTGGACTCAGATTTACTTGATCTAAAAGCTAAAGTCATTGCTTCAGCTGCTGCCGTTCCCTCATCTAGTAAAGATGCATTAGCTATGTCAAGGGCAGTTAAATCCCTGATCATAGTTTGGTAATTTATTAAAGCCTCTAGTCTTCCCTGAGAAATTTCTGGTTGATAAGGGGTATATGACGTATACCATCCGGGGTTTTCAAAAACATTCCTTTGAATTACTTTAGGTGTAAAAGATGAGAAGTATCCTTGACCGATAAATGATTTTTTAAGTACATTTTTCTTTGCAATCTTCTCTAGGTCGGATAAAGCAACCTCTTCTTCTAGAGCATCATCTAGACGCATTGAATCATTAATTAATATTTCTGATGGAATAACAGATTTTGTAAAACTATCTAAATCCTTGAACCCTAATTCAAGCAGCATTGAATTAACATCATTAAGGCTTGCTCCTATATGTCTTGAAGCAAAGCCATTTAATAATTCTTCACTTTTATGATGTGAATTATTATGATTTTCAAGGTCTGAAGATTTCTTTGTCATAGTTGTATTGCTAATTAATCTTCACAGATTTCAGCATAGCGCTCTGGGGGCAGCAGTTCATCCATTTCAGCTAAGTCTATAGGTTTAATTTTAAAGAACCAACCCTCATCATAAGGCGAATCATTTACTTTTTCCGGTTGATCTTCCAAAGATGCATTCACTTCTACAATCTGACCACTCAGCGGAGCATATACATCTGAAGCAGCTTTTACAGACTCTACTATTGCAACATCATCAGATGCTTGAATCTCCTTACCAATTTCTGGCAATTCAATAAATACAATATCCCCTAGCAAGTCTTGAGCATGATCACTGATACCAATTGAAGCGGTACCATCATCATTGAGTCTTACCCACTCGTGCGAGGACAGAAACTTTAAATCTCCAGGTACATCGCTCATGCCGTAATTTTATCTCTTTTTATAAACTGTGGCGATACAAACTCTACTTCTAATTCTTTATCTCTGATTAGAACTTTGCCTTGCGGTGGATAATCTGGGTCTACTCTTGCTAAAGCAATGCTTTGCTGAAGAGTAGGGGAGAAAGTTCCTGATAAAATTTTTCCTAATCCATTATCATGTTTTATTTTATAACCATTTCTTAGAACTCCTTTATCTTTAAGAATTACGCCAGTTATTTCCTGTAATTTATTTTTATTTAAATTCAAATATTTCTTTTTACCTATAAAGTTTCTATTTTGATTAGTAGTATCTACTGTCCAGGCTAAGTTGGCTTCATAAGGGCTTGTGTTATCATCCATATCCGTTCCATATAAACAAAAACCTGCTTCTAACCTCAATGTATCTCGAGCACCCAGGCCAATAGGCATAACCCCCATCTTTAATGATGCGACCCATATATTAGTTAGATCAGCTTTACTACCAATAATTTCAAAGCCATCCTCTCCCGTATAGCCAGTTCTTGCAATAACTAGGTTTCCAGTTTTTATGCAATCAAATGGCTTTAAGGACTGAGTACGCGCAGTTATTTCTAATACTATTTTGGAGGACAAAGGACCTTGTATTGCTAGAATACCAAGACGATCCTGATACTCTATTTTGACATTAAATCTCTCTGCATGGAGTTTCAACCAGGACTCAACTTTAGATTTTGTCGCACAATTTGAAACCATAAAGAGAGTATTATCGATGTGATAGATAATTAGATCATCAATAATCCCTGCAGATTCATTTAATAGAAGCCCATAAATACCCTTATCTTTGCCATAAATCTTATTGATATCGTTGGCAAAGATCTTTTCAAGAAAATTAAGCTCCTTTTCTCCGCTAATTTTAAATATACTCATATGAGATACATCAAATATTCCGACGGACTGTCGAACATAATTATGTTCTTTAAGTTGAGATCCATAATTTATTGGCATGGACCACCCTGAAAACGCAATCATTTTTGCTTTATTTGCAATATGTTGTTTATATAAAAATGTCTTCTTCATCTTATTTAGATTGCGATTTTAAATGATTAGTTAATGCAAAACATAAAACTTTATTATTTAATTTTAAATTACTTTAACACCAATCATAATTTGCTATAATGAGAATGAGAATCATTCTCATCAATATACACTATGAACGAATTTATTATTGTATTTAGAGAGTGCCTAGAGGCCAGCTTAATTGTTGGTATCATCTATAGCTTTCTCTCAAGATCTAATTTAACTGACGCTATTAGAAAGTTATGGTTGGGCGTTGGCATATCTGTGGTTGCAAGCATATTTGTAGCATTCATAGTTATTTATCTTAAGTCCATGGCTGGAGATAGTAGATATGAAAAACTTTTTGAAGCAACTTTTATGTATGCAGCAGCAGCCTTAATTTGGTATGTGGTATTTTGGCTTTCTAAGCATGTATCTGAAAAAGAAGAATTAGAATCTAAAACTGAAAAGGCTTTAGAAATGTCTACATGGGGAGTGTTTTGGGTTGTTTTCTTTTCAATTTTACGAGAAGGATTTGAAACGGTTGTAATGTTATTAGGCCAGGATAGGGGGGATGGATTTTCATATATTGGTTTTATTTTAGGTGCAGTGCTTGCAATTATCATAGGATATCTTGTGGTTATCGGGGGTCGAAGGATTAATCTTAGGCCTTTTTTTAAAGGCACAACTTTATTATTAGTATTTTTGGCATCAGGCATGATCGCTTATGGCACTCATGAGGGAGAAGAGTATCTTGAGAAGTCTGGTTATATTCAAAAAGAGAACATAGCAAGACCATGGGATATATTACAACCAACATCTGAGGGCGGGTTTTTATACAAATACGACCCTTCAAAAAAAGTTTACTATCATCCAATGTATGACAAGGGCTATATAGGTGAATTCCTTAAAGGCTTCTTTGGATACAATTCAAACCCAAACTATGTAGAGCTCATTGCATGGATTGTATCTCTTATATTTGGTATCAACATGTGGAGAAGATTTTATTTTTAATTAGGAGTCTAGCTGATCCATATTGTTAATAGCTTTTTGCATTTGCCTTTCTCGAGTTGCATGCTCATTAACTGCTTTTAAGACTGCATCAGTCTTTTTAGAAAGCTCTTCAGTTGAGCTGCTAAACCTCTCAAATTCTTTCTTTAGTTTCCCGAATTCTTTCATGATATCACCTGCTCTTTCATTTAAAGCCAAGGTACGAAATCCCATGTGAATACTAATTAAATATGCTGCTAGTGAATTAGGCCCCATCATCAGGACCCTATCATCTCTGAATATTTGTTCCCTTATATTATCTATTGAATCTATAAGTTGCATCATAGACTCGCTCGGAATATACATAACACCTAAATCAATAGTTACACCAGACTGTATGTATTTCTCATGTATATCTTGAGCATCTTTTTTAATATGCCTACGAATTTCTTCCCTAGATCTTTTAATTAATTCTTTATCCTTTTTATCAACTGCCGCAAGATAATTATCAAATTTAGCAGATGGAAACTTAGCGTCTATTGGCAATAAAAGTCCTTCAGGAAGCTTGATAGCAAACTCGACCCTCTTTCCTGATCCTTTTATAATTTCTTCATTTTCAAGATATTGATTGGCATGAAAAATGTCTTTAATAATTGCATCAAGCGACCATTCTCCAAAGGTTCCTGCTAGAGTTCCACCAGACAAGTACCTATTCAGTTTTGTTAGGGGCTCTTGAAAAGTTTGAATATCTTTTGATAGATCATGTAACGCCGATTCTTGTCTACCAACTGACCTATCTATCTCTCTGATTGATTCAGTAGAGTCAGTCTTACTGGTGTCTTTTTTAATGTTCAGATATATCAGGACCAGCACCAATAGGATTATTATCACCAATAAGATTGTTGTTATTTCTCCCACTTATTAATTAATCCTATAAAATATTCTTTCAATTTATTTATATCATACAATGGATAAGAGCCTTCAATCTAAATTTAACTCCTTAAAATCACAGGAACTAAATATAGATCTAACAAGAGGAAAACCAGGTCCAGAACAGCTTGATTTATCGAATAGTCTATTAGACCTGAGTGTGCCTATTCATGGAGAAGATGGTATTGATATTAGGAACTATGGAGAGCCGCTAGGTATAAAAGAAGCAAGAGAGCTAGGCTCAGACGTTCTATCTACTCCTTATGAATTTACATTGGTCAGCGAGCAATCTAGCCTACTACTAACTTATCAAATTATTCTAGGTATGTATTTAAGAGGATTATCCAGACCATGGAAAGATTTAGATTCTCCAAAATTTATTTGTCCCGTTCCTGGGTTTGATAGACATTTCCGAATTTTAGATGATTTTAATATTGGGGCTATACCAGTTCCGTTGATGGGCGAGGGGATTGATATTAATGCTCTATCTCAAGCACTTGAATCCAATGACAATGTAGTTGGTTTGATATGCGTACCACGTCATTCTAATCCCTCTGGTGACATATTCTCTGATGAGAATATTATTGCTATGTTAGATTTAATGAAAAAATCGTCCAAAGATAGCATATGTATTTTTGATCATGCTTATTTATTACATGATTTTAAAGATGCTAAAAAGCAAACGCCTTTATGGGAATTAATAGATAGAACAAGCATGTTAGATCGTTCAGCAATCCTCACTTCATTTTCTAAAGTAACTTTTGCGGGTGGAAGTATTGCATTTTTAGCTGCAGGCAGCGCCATTTTTGATTTAGTAAATTACCAACGAGGATCCATGATTGTTAGCCCAGATAAAATTAATCAAAAGAGACATACTCTGTTATTTAAGGATAAATCTGATATAGAGCAACATATGAAAAAACATGCAGAAGTCTTAAGACCGAAGTTTAATCTTGTGATTAAGCTATTAAAATCTTTAGATCCTAAACTGGGCTCATTTAAAGAGCCTTGCGGCGGTTATTTTATTTCCTTTAATACATCTAGGAGGATGGCAGCACGAACGATAGAAATTTGTTCTGATTTAGGAGTTCATTTGACACCTTCAGGCTCTACTTATCCTGGATTTGATGACCCCAATGATAATAACATCAGACTTGCGCCTTCAGTTGTTTCTCTAACAGATATTAAAAAGGCAATGGAAGTATTTAAGCTTGCACTGGAAATATCTTTTTCAGAAGCTAATTAACTTTGGAACTAATTGGTTGATATTTATTTCCATCAAAATCTGAAAAAAGTTTTTTGATTTCAGGATGCCTGCATTCTTTAGCTGGCTCATCCATTAACAAATTCTGTTCAGACACATAAGCGTTATAAAATATACTACCGTTTTCAGCTAGCAGATGATAGAAAGGTTGTTCTTTTTTAGGTCTGAAAGCTTGTGGAATAGATAAGTACCATTCTTCAGTATTATTAAACTCTGGATCAACGTCATATATCACACCCCTGAAATCTAGGAACTTATGTTTTACTATTGCACCTATAGCAAACTTTGTTTCGATGTAATCATCATTTATCATTACACTCATTATATACTTTAAGAAATGTTAGTTTTAAGTTCTCCATCAGTAGAAAATAGAAATATTACATCCTATTTGGGTATAGTTACTGGCAGCACAGTTAGGGCACGTCATGTTGGAAGTGATATATTAGCTAGTCTAAAGAACTTAGTCGGCGGAGAGCTTCAAAGTTATTCAAAACTTTTATCTTCTGCTAGAGATGAGGCCATGGAAAGAATGGTTGAAGAAGCTAAGTCTAAGGGGGCTGATGCAGTTATCAATTTTAGATTTCAAACCTCAACTATTGCTCCAGGGGCATCTGAAGTCATTGCATATGGGACAGCTGTAAAGCTTGAAGATTAATTCAATAAAAATATTTGGCGAAAGGCATAGCGGAACAAACGCTATAGGTTTTTTTGTTGGTAAGAATTTTGATCTCAAATTTAATCATTATGATTATTTAGGCTGGAAACATAGGTTAGCCCCGCTTCAAGAAGAATGGATCAAATTCCCTGTTGATAATTGTCTTTTTGTAATATGTTTAAGAAACCCTTATTCCTGGTTAAAAGCAATGCATGCTGAGCCTTATTATGAACACTATCCTAAAATAAGAGACTTATCTTTCTATGATTTTGTTAGTTCTTCTATTGAGGACTATGAGAATTCTATATGTATGTGGAATAAGAAAACAGCCAGTTATCTTAGATTAGTGAAAGAAGTTCCTCATGCAGTTATTATAAGAATTGAAGATTTTCATCAAGATCAAGATGGATTTTATAAAACTTTAACTAAGATTTTGGGCAATAGAGGGCTTGAGTTTACTAGAATGGATGAATATATAAATGGACGGGGAAAACACGATTATGATATTGGTAATTCTTTAGCAGTACCTAAATTGGAATCCAAGGAAATAGAATATATAAATTCTTTTTTATCTAATGAAATTATGCATAGATGCGATTATCCTATGCTGTAAATCAAGGAAATAAAATGAACAGAACAGAAAAAGCCGCTCTTAGAGAAAGTGTAATAGTTGTAATTATGGGCGTCCTAATAAACTTCCCTCTCCAAACACTTCTTCTTTGGCTCACGATTGATATTTGGAGTTGGAAGAACACACTTTTAATTTCTATCTTTATCCAATCAGTGATAACGTTTGTTGCTTTAGTTAGAGTATTCTCAATTAGGATGAGTTTTAGTAGGAGATCTAAGAGGGCCTAGTCATTTCTTAGGCCATGATGGAGCGGCCCATTTCCAGCCCCTATATCTGGAGACTTCTCTAAAAGATAACGAACATATTGGATGGATTTATGTACTGATTTAGTGATGCCTAGATCATTCCCTAAGAATGTGGCTATAGCACTTGCAAGGGTGCATCCTGTGCCGTGAGTATTTTTAGATTCAATCTTAGGGTTCTCAAAAACTTTTTCTTGATGATCACTGATTAAGACATCACATATGCTAGATGTATTCGCATGACCGCCTTTAACCAAAACATTCTTTGGCCCAAGTTTTAATATTTTCTTCCCAGCTTTTATTTGATCTTCAATGCTATTAATTTTCATATCAGCTAATATTTCAGCTTCAGGAATATTTGGAGTAACTATAGTCGCATGCGGAATCAAATTAGATCTAATTTGTTTGAATACATCATTATTAACTAGCACATCACCCGAAGAAGCCACCATCACCGGATCTACAACAAGGAAAATGTTTTTTGATCTATTAACAATTTCTCTGATTATTTTTGTATTATTTATCATCCCAGTTTTGATTACCCGAATATTTAAGTCTGTCTCTACAGAATCAAATTGAGATATGATTTCTTCAGTTGGTATATCTAAAATACCTTGAACTCCTTGTGTGTTCTGAGAAGTCACCGATGTAATAACTGTAGCAGCATAACCCCCAAGAGATGTAATGGTTTTGATATCAGCCTGAATACCAGCTCCACCAGATGAGTCTGAACCTGCAATAGTTAAGACTATATTAATATTATTTTTCATCTTCATTCAGTTTAGCTGCAATTCAATGATTACGAGCTTTATAATACTACTTACACTATGAAACTTGATATCTTCCAAGTTGATGCATTTACAAACTCCAAGTTTAAAGGAAATCCTGCTGCAGTTGTAATTTTAAAAGACCCTTTAGACACTAAAATGATGCAGCAAATCGCAATGGAGAATAATTTGTCTGAAACAGCTTTTGTTGATGTGTCATCTAAGCCATATTTAATTCGTTGGTTTACTCCTACAGTTGAAGTTGATTTATGTGGGCATGCAACATTAGCATCGGCAAGAGTAATATTTGAATATTTTGAAGAACAAAACTCTCAGAAGTTAGAGTTTATTTGTCATGATCATGGAAAACTGGTTGCCACAAAAGAACAAGACATCATTTACTTAGATTTTCCTGCTGATGAGCCTAAATTGATTGAAGACATTACACCTTTAAGCAAGATTTTAGATATTGCTATTAAAGAGGCATATACAGGACTAACAAAACATATGGTTATAGTAGATGATGAAAATGCAATTAAAACTTTTATACCAGACTTTAATAAAATATCAGAATTAGACTCTATGGGATTAATAGTAACTTCAACTGGTAAGAATTGTGATTTTGTTTCCAGATGCTTTTTTCCGAAATCAGGGGTTGATGAAGATCCTGTGACTGGCTCAGCTCATACCTTGATGACCCCATTTTGGGCACAAAGACTTAATAAGCAACATCTCATAGCAAGACAAATATCTAATAGGGGCGGTGAAATTCAGTGTGAGCTTTTAGGCAATAGAGTGATGCTTGGCGGTCATTCGTTTATCTATTTGAAAGGCAAAGTTTTCCTTTGATTTCACCTTACAATCTAATTAACATCTATTTGAGTTGATTGTAAAAGAGGAGACAAAATTCTCTGATTTATCAAAATACCAATAGATCATATCTACGTCATTAGTCTTGTACCAATCCATGACAGGATTGGTGCACAAGGTATTGAGATTTTGTTGCTCCAAATTCTTCATGACTGTCGATATAGGACCCAATTGGTCCTGATCATAATTGACTTGATATATATAAACGATTCCCCGAGTGCTTGTATTCATTTCTACTAAATCTGTCACTGCATCAACTGACTGTGGAAAGGTTGAGGCATTTATGACTGCTTGAATTTCATTTCTGACTTCAGCATTAGAAATAGATCCTAGAGAATATAATGGAATTAATAATATGAGGCCTGCTAATAATTTATTCATCTTTTTATATTATGGCAAAGAAATATATTTATCAATTCTTTATATTTCTACATTTACATACTAAAAAAAATGAATAAAATAACTGCTGTATGACGAGATTGAATAAAAACCTTGTTATTGCTGTTGGGTTGATCTTTGCTATAGCCTTATCTGCTGAGGTCTTGCATGATCACTCAAGTAACACAAGCTCTCAAATAGAGTGCCAGTTATGTAATAATGAAATATCTGAATCTTTTGATTCAGGATCAACATCTGGTCCGAATTATATTCAATACTCTCAGACAACTGAGGTTTCTGAGAACCTGATCTCACTCACACCTCAACACTACTCTTCAAGAGCACCTCCTAAAATTTAAATACTTTATTTAAATTTTCACAAACCAAATAGGAGGTATAAATGAATAATTATTTCAATGCGCTTACGATTGCTATTGCTCTGGGAGCTTTCACTACAAGCGCTTTATTATCAAATAAAATAGTCGGAGCAGAAACAGATGAAATCATAGTCACAGCGTCTTTTATAGACAAATCATTAAGTGATATAGAAAACCCACTTCATGTGGTTAGCAATGAAGAGATTTCTGATACAGCCACTCAAAGCTTAGGCGAATATTTAGATGGTCTATTGGGAGTATCATCAGGGGACTATGGATCCGGTGTTGGGCAACCAATCATTAGAGGGATGTCAGGAAGTCGAGTTAAAATCCTAAATAATGGAGTGGTTAATCGAGATGTGTCAGGTCTTGGCGCTGATCATATCAACGATTTAGATTTAAATAATATTCAGCAGATTGAAATTGTGCGCGGACCATCTTCACTACTTTACTCTAATGGAACGATAGGTGGTATTGTAAATGTAGTTGATAGCTCCATAGCGAAAACAGATATTGACAAACCTAAGCTTGAGCTAGGGTATGAAAATCAATCAGTTAATGATGGGAATTCTCAAAGCCTTTCTTATGCAAATAATTTCAATGGATTAAATCTGACTCTGGCTTATAAGAATTCAGAGTTTGATAACTTTGATGTACCAAATGGAGCCATTCTTCATGCAGAAGAAGAGCATCATGAAGAAGAGCATGAAGAAGAACATGAAGAAGAACATGCAGAGGATCTAGGTTATTTAGCTAATTCTGATTTTGAATCTGAATCTTCCAGGTTTGGACTTTCTAAGACTGGTGATTGGGGTTATTTAGGCATATCAATGAGTAACATTGAGAGCATCTATGGCATACCTTTCCATGGAGAAGAACATGGTGAAGAAGAGCATGAGGAAGAAGAGCATGAGGAAGAAAGAATATTTTCTGCTACTGACTCAGATAAGCTGGATATCAAAGGCTCAATTAACTTAGATGGAATGCTGCTTAAATCAATGGATTTTTATATGAGAGATAGTGATTACACCTTGACTGAGCAGCATGCTGAAGGTGAAGAACACGGAGAAGAGCATGGAGAAGAGCATGAAGGTCATGGGCATGAAGAAGGACCCACGGTGTTTGCTAATGATGCCTCTGAAAGTGGTATTACTTTGGACTTTTCTAATGAGGCTATGTCTCAAAAAGTTGCTGTCACTTTTTCGAATGAGGACACTTCAATTATTGGAGCCGAGGCTTTTATGAATCCTGCTACAAGTGATGAAGTTACGTTTGGATATTATTTAAGCAGGAACTTTGATAACTTTCATCTAGATTTTGGATTTAGATATGATCAGGTTGATAAAAAAGGCTCAGTAAGCTCCCAACATGAAGAAGAGCATCACGAAGAAGACCATGAAGAAGAGCATCATGAAGAAGACCATGAAGAAGAGATGGAAACAGCTTATTTCAATAAAGACATGAGCAATACAAGCTTTGCATTTTCTTTCGGTCGTGAGCTTAATGATTTGTTGGATTTAAGTTTTGGTTTTGCAAATGTTGAGAGATCTCCATCTGTAGTTGAGCTCTTTATGAACGGACCTCACTTATCTACAGGTAGGTTTGAGGTAGGAAATACCAATCTAAGTTCTGAAAAATCAAACAATATTGATTTCACGCTTAATTACAGGAATGAGGGTGTTTATGCAATAGCAACAATCTTTAAGAATGATGTTGATAATTACATTTATCTCTTAGATGAAAGCGAAGAGGAGCATGAAGAGCATGATGAAGAGCACGAAGAAGGGCATGATGATCATGCGGGATTAATTCTTGCGAATTATCTGCAACAAGATGCTGATTTAGATGGTTATGAATTAGAAATTGGTAGAACAATGAATGTAGGAGCAGGAGAGCTAACTTTATCTTTTGGAAGAGATGAAGTGAATGGTAAGCTCTCTGATGGTAGTAATATACCGAGACTTAACCCAGCCAGAAATATCTATAGCATCGCTTTTTCTCGAGATAGTATGATGTTTAAATTGAACTTCAAAGATGTTAAAAAACAAAATAATGTTGGGATAAATGAAACAGCAACAAGCGGCTATCAAATGTTAGATGCTAGATTTGTTAAAACATTTAATATCAACGATCAAAGCAAGTTAAGACTTTCAATCTTTGCTAATAACTTATTGGATGAAGTGGCTCGTAATCACTCTTCTTTTGTTAAGAATGAGGTGCCATTACCTGGCAGAAATTATGGTCTTAAGTTTAAATTAGTTTTCTAAGCATTAATATTTTTATATTTTGTGCACGATATTTTTCGTGCACGAAATATATTTTGGCTGCAGAGCTCAATCTAATTATACAAAGAATCATTTAGCAATTTATAAGTCAATTAAGTAGTACAATATTAAGCATGACTAAAGAATCATTTTTTCTTATATTTAATGCCGTTGGAGTATCGCTAGTATCACTTGGCTATGGTTTCAATCCTGCTGAAAGTTTACCTCGATTGTATGAAATAGAACTGACTAACAACAATATGGCAAATATCTTTCGTGCAGTGATGGGCCTTTATATTGGCTTTGCCACATTATGGATACTTGGAGCAGTCAATAAGGATATACAACTTCCTGCACTTTGGTCCCTAATAGTGTTTATGACAGGTATTGGGCTTGGCAGAGCACTAAGTATGATTTTAGATGGTATGCCGGACTTTATTTTTGTAGGGTATATGATCATTGAATTTGTTTTTGCAGCGATCGGGTACCTCCTTATTAAAGGCCTACAAAAAAATAATCAATAATGGTGCCCAGAGGTGGAATCGAACCACCGACACAAG
>CAYFFR010000016.1:0-30196 GCA_964342675.1 uncultured Gammaproteobacteria bacterium | reverse complement strand
TAACTTATCATTTACAAAACCTTCCATATTCTGTTTTCCTGAAAGCATGGATATTTGCTCGACGCCACCAGCAATGACTACATCATAACAACCAGCCATAACCTGGCTCCCAGCCATAGATACAGTTTGAAGTCCTGATGAGCAATATCTATTTACTGTAGTGCCTCCAACAGTAATAGGCAAATTTGATAATACAGCTGCGTTTCTGCCTATATTATGTCCCATAGGACCTTCTGGATTACCGCACCCCATAATCACATCTTCAACATGGTCAGGTGATAAGCTTGGATTCCTATCTAATAAAGCATTAATAATATGAGCAAGCATGTCATCAGCTCTAGTAATATTAAATCCACCTCTATGAGATTTAGCCAATCCTGTCCTTACACTATCAACTATTACTGCTGTCTTCATTTTCTCTCCTGTTTAATTCAGTCCGTTATTCTAATCTATCATCGTCTCTACTTAAAGCCTTGTACCAATTGGGCACTAGATCTATATCAAGATCTTTAGATTTTTTAACGATATATGGAATTGTAAAGGAGCTAAATGGAAATAAAATTAAAAAACCTAGCCCTAAACTTTTAAGATTTTCTTTAAGCTGTTGATTTGCTTGTCTGATCTCAAATTCAGTAGCTAAACCTTCCGTATAGCGAATGTATGTATCTAGCATATCTTGATTAGATTTATTTTCTTTTAAAAGAGACGTTTTGAGTTTTAATAATATCTTTTCTAATCTTCTCATTTTTTTAAATCATAAAAAAGCCCGACATAAGTCGGGCTTCATTATATTAAAGATTTAAATTTCTTAGAAATTTATACCGAAATTTATACCCATAATCTTAGGATCAACAGCCACACCATTTGCAAAACCTGCAACAGTTGGATCAGTTGAATACTTAGCATATAAATGATCTTCATCGGTTGCATTTCTTGCATAAATTCCTGCATACCATGATTCATCACTGGAAGTGAATCTTAAAGATAAATCAATCAATTCCACCTCAGGAACATAGTTTCTAGCTGTATTTAATGCATCTGACCAAGTCTCATCTCTGTAAGAGTAATCAACTCTAAGCACCCAAGTGCCTCCTGGTCTTTCAAAAAACTTACTAACGCCTAATCTCCAGTTTAATTCAGCTGAAAGAGGTAGCTTATTTCCTGCAGCATTGATCTTGACACCATCAGTAGCAGGACAAGGTAATGTGGTCGAGTCCAATCCATAAAATGGCTGTGTACATAATGGACCAAAAGACTTATACACTAAGCCAGCATCAGTATTTTGATATTTAACTAGAGCTCCCAATAATGCGCTCATAGATGCAATACCACCCAGAATACATGGCCCACCAGTCGCTAGTCCAGCAGCACAAAGTGCATTGTACTGCTTGAAGTCTGCTAAGAATCCAGTAGCAGTTCCACCAATTGGTGTAAAGAGATCTTGGTTAGGTAAAGCCACTGTAGCATTATTTGGATTTAATGGATCAACTGATTCGAATCTATCAATTGTTGCATCTGTCCATGCTACAAAACCGTCAATCATTAAAGTATTTGAGGCAAAGAATTTAAATTCAGTTTCAATACCCTCAATTGTTGAATCAGCATTTTCATTAACTGAAGATCTTCTAATAATTTTAGAAAGCTGAAGTCCATCATACTCATTTGAATAAGCCGACGTATTTATTTGTAAAGCCCCATCTAGGAAGGTACTTTTAATACCTATTTCCAATGTATTCGCTATTTCTGGACCAAAAGTGGTCGGTACGCCACCAGTTCCATCAGTTGGGTTTGATCCACCTGGCTTGAATCCAGTAGCATATGTAACCCATACTAAATGATCATCATCCAGGTTATGTTCTAAGCCAATTTTATAAGTAGATTCATCAGAATCAAAAACTCTATTAATTGGAGCAGGCTGAATGCCACTATAATTACCAGCAGCATTACCTTGTAAATCAAGAAGTGCTGAATAAGCCCAGTCACTGATTTCATATTCAGTATATCTTCCACCCAATGTCAAAGTAGTTTTGTCACTTAAATCAAAGTAAAACTCTCCAAACATAGCCGAAGTGCTTCTATTTAGATTAGAATCATTATGGTAATAAGATTGCCAATCAGGAAGAACACCGTTATTAGGGAAATTGCTAGCTGCAGCAACACCTGCTTGCGCACCTGCATTTAAAACATAGCCTTGTGCTTGTGCAGGAGTGATAATGCCTGCAGCAATTAAGCTAGGTACCGTAGCATTTGCTCCAGCAACCCCTTGGAAGAATGAAGCCCAGAATGGCGCTCCACCATATCCACATGCGTAACTAAAGAATGCACAAATAGGTCCTTTTGAAGTGTCAGCCCAATACTGCATGTATGGAGCCATAATATGATAATTAGTTTCACTATCAGTATCACTTCTAATCAAGCCAATGTTGAAATTGAATGCTCCATCAAAATCAGATGTAAAAATCAATTGATGATGTGACCATTCTGATTCATTCATAGATCTATCAACTGCCTGATCAGATACATAAGCTCTAACCCCCACGCCACGATCATCAATAAGCGAATCAGGTCCAAGCGCTGTTACTACAGGGCCCATTGCATAGGGTACAACAGACACTGAATGATCATAGTCAGCTAGATCTCGATAATTACGAGTAAAATAAGATGTAGAAGCCATCATGCTTACACCATTATCAAACTGGTGATCAATTTGAATTAAACTGCTTTGGTACTCAGCTGTATGTTCTGGAGTAAAATCTAGGTCAACTGATCTAACATCACTACTTGGATTGTTTCTATAAACTGTGTAATTCAATCCAGTATTTTGGAATTGTAAATAAGGAACCCAATGCCCATAACTACCTGCTGAGAAAACAGCATCCATTCCTGTTTCAAATGGGCTACAACCATAAAAAGCATCTTGTTTACAAAATTGTCTTGCAGCTCTCATTCTGTTGTCGTCAGCTTGTACAGCTTCATACGCAAAAGTGACAGTAGTTTCTTCAGAAACATCCCATTCAACAGTTGCTCTAGCTGATTGTGTATTCCGATCATCTAGATCTTTACCATTGAAAGAGTTAGTTACAAAACCACCCCTTTGTAATGAGCTAGCTGCAAATCTTGATCTAACGGTATCTGACAGAGGTAAATTAATAGCTGCTGATATCCTTGTTGAGTCATAATCAGCAACATCAGCCTTTACGTAACCTCCAAAATCAGCTCCAGGTTTCTTTGTAACTACTTGAACAACACCACCAGTTGTTCCAGCACCATAAAGTGTTCCCTGAGGTCCTCTTAATACCTCAACCCTTTCTATGTCAAAAAGTTCTGCTTCGTATAAGGATGAAATAGATCCACCATTACCATTCCAGAAATATCCGATTGCAGCACTTGAAGAGTTACCTACGGCAAAGTTACCTATACCTCTTAAGGATATTCCAGAGCCTGAGTATGCTCCTTTCTGGAATCCAAGAGTAGGAATTGCAAACTGTAAATCCTCAAAGTTCTCAATTTGTTGAGTCTCAAGACTATCCCCAGTAATCGCAGTGATAGTTATCGCTGTATCCTGCAAAGAAGTTTCTTTTCTCAAAGCAGTAACAACAACTTCTTCAACTGTTCTAGCTTCTGCGTCTTGTGCTGTTAATGTAGGAAAAAATAAACCTGTACTAAGAAATAGTATAGAAAAAATAAAACGTCTCATATTACACCCCCCTATTTCAGTGCTATAAACTCATGAACGTAGGCATTATCATATACTGAGAGGGTTTATTGGGCAAATAATTCTACAATTTAAAAAAATGAAATTAGCAGAAAAAACTAAAATTATCGTTGATATCCTAAATCATCAATATTCTAGCCCACCAATACCTTTAAATCATAAAGATCCTTATACATTATTGATTGCGGTTGTATTGTCCGCTCAATGCAAAGATGAGCGAGTAAACCAAATAACTCCAAAACTTTTTAGGCTCGCAAATAGTCCCGAACAAATGATGGAATTAAGCATAGATCAAATATATTCAATTATTAGGCCGTGTGGATTAGGTCCTCAAAAATCAAAATCTATACATCAGCTTTCGAAAATAATTTTTAGCAAATTTCATGGTCAAGTTCCATCAAACCTAAAAGATTTAGAATCTTTACCTGGCGTAGGTCATAAAACTGCTTCAGTTGTAATAAGTCAAGGTTTTGGAATTCCAGCATTTCCAGTAGATACTCATATTCATAGACTTGCTCAGCGCTGGTCATTGACTAATGGCAAGAATGTAATACAAACTGAGCATGACCTTAAAAGAGCTTTTGACCAAAATTCTTGGAATAAATTGCATATTCAAATGATTTACTGGGGTCGTGAGTTTTGTCAAGCCCATAAATGTCATGGTTTAGAGTGCGCTATATGTAAAGCGATTAATCCAAAAAGAAAACGACCTTTTGTGCACAAACGACCCTAGATAAATTAAACTATTAGCCACTTAAAATTTTAAAAATGAATTGGAGTAAATATGTCTTCCAGAGCTGATAAAGTCTTTTCAAATCCAGGAAATATTAAAGATTATGATGCAGAGCTTTGGGACGCAATTAAACAAGAATCATATCGTCAAGAAGACCATATAGAATTAATAGCTTCAGAAAATTATGCAAGCAAGAGAGTCTTAGAAGCTCAAGGAACAATCTTAACTAATAAATATGCTGAGGGTTACCCGAACAAACGTTATTACGGTGGATGTGAAAATGTTGATATTGCAGAAGAACTAGCGATTTCTAGAGGGAAAGAGCTTTTTAATGCTGACTATGTTAATGCTCAACCTCATTCTGGTTCATCTGCAAACTCTGCTTCATTTTTAGCAATGCTTGAGCCAAATGAGACTATTTTAGGTATGTCCCTTGATCATGGTGGCCATCTAACGCATGGTGCTAAAGTTAACTTCTCTGGAAGAAACTATCATGCTGTTCAATATGGACTACATCCAGAGACTCATGATATAGATTATGATCAAGTACGGGATCTAGCTAAAAAACATCAACCTAAAATGATAATAGCCGGATTTTCTGCATTCTCAGGCATTGTAAATTGGAGTATTTTTAGAGAAATTGCTGATGAAATCGGTGCTTATTTATTAGTTGATATGGCGCACGTATCAGGATTGATAGCAGCAGATTTATACCCATCACCAATCCCATATGCTGATGTAGTTACTTCAACTACACATAAAACACTCAGAGGTCCAAGGTCAGGAATTATTTTAGCTAAAAGTAATCCAGATCTTGAGAAAAAGCTCAATTCAGCGGTATTTCCAGGATCTCAAGGAGGCCCATTAATGCATGTAATTGCTGCAAAAGCAATCTGCTTTAAAGAAGCCTTAGAACCAGAATTTATTAATTACATGCAAAATGTTTTAGAGAATGCAAAAATTATGTGTCAAACAATTATTGAAAGAGGTATTGATGTCGTTAGAGGGAGTACAGATAATCATATAGTACTTGTAGATTTGAGGAGTCATAAAATTACCGGAAAAGATTCAGAATTTGCTCTAGGACAAGCAAATATTACAGCTAATAAAAATACAATCCCTAATGATCCAGAGTCTCCGTTTGTCACATCAGGGATAAGACTAGGAACAGCTGCAGTAACGACACGAGGTTTTGGTTGTACTGAAATTAAAACTTTAAGTAATTGGATTTGCGATATTATTCTAGACCTAGAAAATAAAGATAAAATTAATAAAATCAAAACAGAGGTTGAAGAGCTATGTAGAGCTTTTCCTGTTTACAAGTAAAATGTACTGCCCTTTTTGCCAAGCAGATGACACCAAAGTGATTGATTCTCGTTTAGTTGGGGATGGTTCTCAAATAAGAAGAAGGAGAGAATGTGGTACTTGCCATGCAAGATTTACCACTTTTGAAACAGCTGATTTAGCTTTACCAAGAATTGTCAAAAGTGATGGAGAAAGAGAGCCATTTAATGGCACAAAACTAAAAGCTGGGATGTTAAGAGCTTTAGAAAAAAGACCTTTATCATCAGAGCAGGTGGATGCACTTTTTGGAAATATTCTAAATGAAATTCGTCAACTAGGAGAGCGAGAGATTCCATCGAGGAAGCTTGGAGAAATTGTTATGAGGTCTTTAAAATCTGTTGACCAGGTAGCATACGTCCGTTTTGCTTCAGTCTACAGAGATTTTCAAGATATTGATGAGTTTGCACAAGAAATCTCATCCCTATCAAAAGAAAAAAAGAAAAAGCCTAAATAGATGATTCATGCTGAGCTAATGCAAAAGGTTTTGCAGCTAGCAAGACTTGGACATGGAAAAGTATTGCCAAACCCAATGGTTGGCTGTTTGATATATAAAAATAAGGAAATAGTAGGTAAAGGATGGCATAAGAAATATGGTGATGATCATGCAGAAATAGAGGCTATTAATGACTGCAAAAAGAAATTTGGTGAAAAAAAAGCTTTAAATTTAATAAAAGGATCTACATTCATCGTGAATCTTGAGCCATGTTCAATTGAGCAAAATACTCCTCCTTGTTGCCAAACCCTTATAGATCTAAAAATTAAGAAAGTTATTTGTGGAACAAAAGATCCCAATCCCAAAATTAATGGAAATGGTATTAAAAGACTTCGTAGTGCAGGCATTGAAGTCGAGACAGACTGCCTTAAAGATGAATGCCAAAATTTAAATAAAGTTTTTTTTACAAATCAATTGCTGAACAGGCCGTTTATTACCCTAAAGTTTGCACAATCTTTAGATCAAAAAATTGGAAAAAGGCAAACAAGACAAACTATAAGCAATGATCTCTCTAGAGCTGATGTTCAAAGAATTAGGGCTGAACATCAATCCATACTTATTGGATCAAAAACCTTGATAGCAGATAATCCTAAATTGACCATTAGGAATAAAAAAGTTAGTAATAAAATGCAGCCCATTAAAATAGTTCTAGGTAATATAAGTATTGATATAGAAAAGAAGAATATCTTTAAGAACTATTCAAAAATTATATTTGGATCTTCAAAAAAAATTAATATTCCAAAAAAATATTTAATTAATAATGTTGAAAATATTATTTTAAACAAAAAAGAGTTTTTAGGCCTTCTGATGCAAGAACTTATGCAAAGGGATATTAAATCTGTCTTAGTTGAAGGAGGCAGTAAAATACTTTCATCATTCATTAAAGGAAACTATTTTGATGAATTAATAGTTTATACTGCCCCAAAATTAATTGGTTCTAGTGGAATAGAGGCATTAGATAAAAAAGCTAATAAATCATTAAATCGATTAGAGGTAAACTCAATAGAAAACTTTGATGATGATATTAAAGTGAAATACGTGAATAATTAAGAATGAAATTCAATACTACAGATGAGCTACTGAAAGATATTGCCAAGGGTAAGATTGTTATTTTGCTTGATGACGAAGATAGAGAAAATGAAGGGGATTTAGTTTGTGCTGCTGAATTAGTTACAGGGGATACTATTAACTTTATGGCTTCAAAAGGTAGGGGTTTGGTTTGCCTTGCCTTGGATCCAAAAAAATGTGATCAGCTTAATTTACCTATGATGACAAATCATAATAGGACTAAACATGGAACAGCCTTTACTGTTTCTATAGAAGCAGCAGAAGGTATCACAACAGGAATATCGGCGGCTGATAGAGCACACACGATTAAAATAGCTGCAGCTAAAAAAGCAAAGCCTGTTGATCTTGTCCAGCCAGGACATATTTTTCCTCTAAGAGCCTCAGAAGGGGGAGTTCTAAGTAGAGCAGGTCATACAGAAGCAGCTTGTGATTTAGCAAAACTAGCTGGGCTAGAAGCTGCTGGAGTGATATGTGAGATTATGAATGATGATGGCAGCATGGCTAGAAGAGATGACCTGGTGAAGTTTGCTTCTAAAAATAATTTAAAAATTGGAACCATTGCTGATCTTATTCACTATAGAACTGTGAAAGAAAAAACCGTATTTAAGGAGTCTTCAAAGAAAGTTGTGATTGATGGTATGAGTTTTACTCTAACTGCTTGGAGAGATGAAATCTTTAAAAATGTGCATTTAACTTTTGAAAGAGGTGATATCAAGAGTTCTAAATCCCCATTAGTAAGAGTGCATGTACCCAATTTACTGCATGATATGGTCGGGTTGAATAACTTTGGAGATAGGGTTAGCTTTCGAGATGCTTTAAAAAAAATATATGAATCTGATTGTGGTGTATTGTTGTTGATCGGTGGTCATCAACCAGCAGATACTATTCTAATGGATTTAGATGGAGAACAAAGAATGATCAAACCTGAAACAAAAACCGTTGGCATAGGCTCACAAATATTAAAGGAGTTAGGCTTGAAAAAAATTACGTTGCTAGCCACTCCAGTTAAATATCCATCTCTATCGGGTTTTGATCTTGAAGTGACAGGGTTTGAAAAATGAGCAAAGAAAGCTTTTCTTTTAATAAAGAGATTGATTTGCCTAAAGATTTAAAAATAGGTATTGCTAAAGCTAAATGGAATTCTAGTCTTGTTGCTAAAATTTTTAATGATGCGGTCAGTCATCTAAAGAATATGGGAGTTGATGATCTGGCAACTATTGAAGTACCTGGTAGCTGGGAACTAGTTCATGCATCTAATTCCTTAATTCAGGAGTGTGATGGAGTTTTAGCAATTGGGGTTATCATTAAAGGAGAAACTATACATTATGAATTAATCTCTAAAGCTGTAGCAGCAGGCTTAGTAGAGGTTATTGTGAATTCAAAGAAACCTATAGCATTAGGAATAATTTCTGCTGAGACTAAGGATCAGGCTATAGCTAGATCTTCATCAAAAGGTAAAGAATTTGCTCAATCATTATTAGAGTCTTTAGCTCGATAAAGGCTATGCCCAAGAACCTTTCAAAATTTAAAATATTGGTGAAAACTAGAGAATGCCTTATTCAAGCAATATACCAACTCCTTATGGAGGGCACTTCAATTGAGGATTTAATTGATCAATTTTCAAAGGAGCACCAGTCTAACAAAGTAGACCTTATCTATTTTAAAATTAGATTAGAGTCTCTAATAAAAAATCTTGATCAAATTAATAAAATGATTCAGTTAAATTCTAGTAATAATGAAGGTTCACAAATTATCGATCAGGCAATTATGTATTTTGCAATTAATGAAAATATTATGAATGAATTACCAAAAGAAATAATTATAGATGAATCGATAAGGCTCTCCAAAAAGTTTTCTAACGAAAATGCATATAAATTTATAAATGCAAAATTAGATCAGATTTATAGGGAATAATTCAAATATATTGGGCTTGACCAAGCTCTATGTTCAATAGGGCCAATGCATTCTCGATCTTTTTCAAAGCCCTCTCTACAAATCTTTGCGGTTATGCAATTACCTTCATCGTCAAACTCACAACCTAATGGATCAGCAGATAATGTAAGGGAAGGCTCCTCAATTGCTCTAACGTAATAGATGGCATCTCTTTTACCAGTAGAAAATTGATCATCACTAAATTCAACTTCACAAGTAGTATTGTTGCAATCAAATGTTCTCCAAACATCTAAAATTAGTTCTTCTACTGGCTCTTCAGAGAATAGTTGAGGTAATATTTTGACTACTTCTATCCTATCAATGATACGACGCTCATCGCTGGGGTTATAACATTCACTATTACAAATATACTCTAATCTATCTTTGGTTAGCGCTTGATCGCTATGGCTTGGACATCCAGGATTTTGTTTGAAAGATCCCGCGGCTTTAACTTTAAAGACAGGAGATGCGTTAGTGCTAAGTTCTGATCCCATATGAAACTCTTGATTTGATTGAATTGCATCAAACCAAAGCAATATCCTGGGCCCTGAAGTTGCATAAGCTTCTTTCGTTTCTAGAGCATTCCATATATCTTCTCTGGCTCTAGAATTTGCGTGTACTGCAACCAATCCACCGCTCATAAAATAAGCGCTCTGTCTTTCAGAATCAGTAACGATATTTAAGTCTGCTATGCTTGTAATCTGCCTATTGCCAACATCTAAAAGCTCAGTTTTTAGCTTTCCTTTTGGTCGCCTGAGATCAGATAAATAATCTGAAAACTCATTATTGAAACCCCGTGCTTCAGTATTGCTTGCTCTATATAGTTCTTTATACCCTGTTCCTGGTCTTGCATTATGGTTATCACTTGATCCTATAAAACCAAACTTAAATCTTTTAGGGTTGTTAGGGTCTGAGAAATCTTGGATTGCTAATACATACTGGGCTGATCCAAGCGGTCTATAGTTAAATGAGGGTAAAAAACAATCTTGGCACTGTCCAGCATTCAAAAATTCATCTGGATCAGTCTCATAAATGGCTCCAAAACCTGAGGACCCCATCTTGACTGCATTTGATTTTGCATCTGATACTAACTTGTTACAACTTTCAAAATCTAAGCCTGAGTCTTCACATCTTTGTGCCATGATATTGCCAACTTGTTGGCAAGTTGGTAAAAAATTATCTGATGGCTCAGGGCAAATGAGCTCTCCAGAGTTATTTACAATACCATCATTCCATGCACGATATTCTTCACTGTTACCATGACCTGAATAAATCTCAAATAAGTATTGTGATTCATCTTCTTGATACGATTCTAATTGCTTCCTCCAATCTGAAATTGCTGGTGTGTAATAACCCCAAGTGGTTCCATGAGGTATCACCATATATGGTGAGCCCCACTCCTTAAGCTTGGAAAAAAGAATATTTGGATCCTCAGCCTCTTCATAACAATCAATAGGTAGTTCTTTTGAAGGTATGCCCCTAGAACATATCGGGGTGTCTACAATTTCTTCAAAGAATTTATCAAAAGCAAAATATCGCTCCCTTTGACTAAAATCAGTTATTGCTGGTAAAGCTGACATCGTCCAAGGTAAGCCCAATCTCATCACCAATGGTGTCAGGCCACCTGATCCAATTGCGCGTGGAGGAACAAGCGAATCATCCGTATCTAAAAAAATTACATTTTTGTGTCCATAATGCTTATCTGGTCTGTTATCAACTTGGGTCCACTCCCACCCAAGAAAACTTACTAAATCATTTGATCCCTCACTAATATCATTGCACTGCCGAATGCTTTCTTTAGTATCCATCCATTTCCTTGGTGTTGAGGCTTCAGCATGATCATTGATTGACCAAAAATCTAATCCCGAACAAAATCTTGCAAAATCGCAAGCATCTGCAATTGGTGATGCTCCAGCACCATTAAAAAATGGTAAAGACCACATAAAAGCATCTGTTGAATATGTGGTGTGTACGTGTAAATCACCAAATAGAATTTGTTTACTATTTTCTACGCTCAAGTTACCCTTAACCTTATTAATTCTGTCTGCTTTATCCTGTATTACCTCTACCGGTAGTGCTCCTCCCTGTATTACTCCCGGACCTTCTAAAGACCCAAACAACTTATAAAATGATCCAAGAAAGAATATGATGCATGAAAATAAAAATATTAGGACTAATGAAAGCAATAATTTTTTCATAATAATAAACCCCTCTTAATTATATTCTTTACCTATATATAGTCTGATCACGATCAGGACCAACAGAAACCATGCTGATAGGTATAGATAAAAAATCCTCTATAAAAAGTATATATTCTTGAGCTAATTTTGGAAGGTCTTTAAGCGATTGGCATGAGTTAGTTGGCTCTTGCCATCCCTGGAATTGCTTATAAACTGGTTGACCATTCTTATGATCAATGCAAATAGAAATATTATTGAGGCTATCAAGCACATCAAGCTTAGTAACACATAATTCAGATACAGAATTTATAAAAATCATATCTTCAAGACTTTTTAAGTCTAGCCAACCACACCTTCTTGGTCTTCCTGTTGTTGCTCCAAATTCATGTCCAATTTTAGCAATACTCTTTGCGTTATCATCAAATAGCTCTGTTAAAAATGGTCCTTCACCTACTCTAGTGGTATATGCTTTTGTGATGCCTAAAATACGATCAATATATTTTGGTCCTATACCTAATCCAGATGAAACTCCACCAGCTGTGGTGCTTGAAGAAGTTACATACGGATAGGTTCCATGGTCAAGATCTAACATTGAACCTTGAGCGCCTTCAAAAATAATCTTTTTGTTGCTTCGAATAGCTTGTCTAAGTTTCTTTTTGATATCGCAACCAAACTTATCTTGCAAACATGCAAACTCTTCTAATTCTTTTAATATGATTTCAAAATCTATTGGAGAAGCATCATATAGCTTAACGAGTATCTTGTTATGGTATTCAACTAAGCCTAATAATTTAGCCTTAAGCTTAACAACATCTTGTAACTCTCCAAATCGAATTGCTCTTCGCCCAACTACATCTTCATAAGAAGGTCCTATGCCTCTACCAGTAGTACCAATTCCTTCATCTCTATCCCTAACTTTGTCGATAGCTATATGAGTGGGTAATATTAAAGCGCAATCATTACTAATAAAGAATCTATCTTTAAAATCTATACCAAGAGCCTCTAGTGAAGATATTTCTTCATGAAGAGCTGGTAAGGATAAAACTACTCCATTTCCTATTATGCATTGATTAGATGAATGTAATATCCCAGAGGGCACTAAATGTAGAACGTGCTGATCACCATCAACTTTGATGGTATGTCCGGCGTTATGGCCACCTTGAAATCTACATACTAGAGACTGCTCTGTACTTAGAGCATCAACAATTTTTCCTTTTCCCTCATCACCCCATTGCAGTCCTAAGACAAGGGTTGAAAGCATATTATTATGGTTTCGATGAGCCATCAGATTTATTTAAATACTTAAAAAAATCTGTTTCGGGATCAATCAATAAAACGTCTGATTTATTCTGAAAAGTATTTATATACGCTTTAAGGCTCCTAGTAAATTCATAAAACTCAGGGTCTTTTGAAAATGCATTAGCATATATAGCAGCAGCTTGTGCATCTCCTTCTCCTCGTATTTGTTCTGATGTCTTATAGGCTTCAGCAAGAATGATCACCTTTTCTTTTTCTGCCTTCGATCTAATTTCGTTTGAAATTTCTTTTCCTTCAGCTCTCAGCTCTTCCGCCAATCTATATCTTTCAGTACGCATTCTTTCATGAACTGAATTGCTTAATTCTGCAGGTAGATCAATTCTCTTAACTCTAAAATCAATGATTTCGATTCCAAGATCAGCTACGGAGTTACCAAGATTGGAGGTCATATTCTCCATTAATTCATCTCTTTCTCCAGAAACCAATTCATTGACAGTTCTTCTGCCAAATTGATTCTTTAATTCAAACTCAGTTCTTTGAGCTAAAAGATTATTTAAATTTAGAAAACTACCGCTAGTTGCTTTATAAAAAAGTAGAACATTAATTATTTTATATTTCACAAAAGAATCTACGAGAAGATATTTGCTTTCAACAGTTAATATTCGATCTGGTTCCTCATCTAATGTTTGTAATCGTGCATCAAACTTTCTAACTTTTTGAATAAGAGGTACTTTTATATGTATGCCAACTGGGACATTGTCTCTAATAACTTCTCCAAATTGTTGAACAATTGCCTTTTCTTTTTCATCAACTATAAAAATCGCATCAATAATAAGAAATAAGATCAGTCCAGCAAAAATTAATAAAGATGTAGATCTACTCATCATCATCCTCCTGTTTTTTATTTTGATCCATTATCTTGTCCAATGGTAAATAAAGTAAATTATTGCCTCCCTCAGCATCAATCATAATCTTTGTAGAGTTTTCATACACGCTTTGGACAGCATCTAGATAAAGTCGATCTCTTGTTACTTTAGGTGCTTTCTTGTATTCGGATAAGAGCTTCTCAAATCTAACAACCTCACCTTCAGCATTTGCTATAACTTCTTCCCTATAAGCTTCAGCTTCTTGGATTCTTGCAACAGCTTGACCTCTAGCCTCTGGAACGATTGCTAGCGCATGTCTATCCGCTTCATTTTGGAGTCTAACCTTGTCCTCTCTTGCAGCCACAACATCATCAAATGCCTCTTTTACTGAAGTTGGAGGGTCTGTTTTCTCTATATTAACCTGCTGAACAATAAGGCCTGTTAAGTATAGGTCCAAATAGTTTTGCAATCTCTCTTGGACATTTTGGGCTAATACCTCTCTACCAGTTGTTAAGGTTTCTTCTAGAGAATTGTCTCCCACAACATGACGGAGTGCGCTTTCGGTTGCCTGTCTAAGGCTTGACTCGGGATCATTAACATTTAAAACAAAAGCTTTCAAATCCCTTATTCTATATTGTACAGAAACCGTAACATCTACTAAGTTTTCATCTTTTGTAAGCATATTAGCTGTTTTGGAAAAACGTCTTGTAACAGCAACATTTTCTACATATCTTTCATCAATACCAGCGATCATAAAGTTTAATCCCTCACCGGTTTTCTCATAATATTTACCAAATCTAAGAACAACTGCTTCTTCAGGAGCATCGAGTTGATAAATGCACATGCTTGCATAGATGACCAATAAAGCTATAAAACCATAAGTTAATAATCGCTTTAATGGCAGAATAGGTCTGCCACCCTTACCAGAGCCACCTGATCCATTCGATGAGCCTTTCTTCTTCCTGCCAAGGATTGAAGAAAATTGCTTCATTAAATCATCAAAATTTGGGCCATCATTATTTCTTCTGCCCCATGGATCTTGATTATCTTTGTTATCCCAATTCACGCATTTATCCTTTAAATTTTAATTATATAAGTTATTTAAGGTCTTTTATTGATAATTAAACGAAATCATTAAAAATTTATAGTCTTTTTTAATAGTTCATTTGCTCCATCAAAGTCTCTATCAGAAAACATATATAAATTATTCCAACTTCTCATCCAAGTTATTTGGCGTTTAGCAAATTGTCTAGTTGCAAATAAAGTCTTATCAAAGATCTCTTGTTTGCTTATTTGACCATTTAGCATTTGAATTACTTGTCTATAATTAATGGCCTTACATACAGGGTGGTCTGCTTTAGGATTATATTTAGTTAATAGCCTTTGTACTTCTTCAATTAACTGATCTCCAATAATTTCTTTTTGTCTCTGATGAATTTTATGGTGGATATCAACCCGCTCAGGAAATATTCCTATTTCAATTAAATTAAAATCATCAGATAGGGGGTTTAGCCCTTTATCTCTTGGAGGGTCCTGACTGGATTTAATGATTTCTATAGCTCTAATAAGTCTTTGCGTGTCATTAGGTGAAATTTTTTTAGCTGCATCAGGATCGATTTGAGTTAACTCTTCAAACAGAGCTAAACTCCCATGATCCTCAACAAATTTTGTAAGTTCATTGCGAATCTTCAAATCAGTATCTGGTAAATTATTTAACCCTGATTTAAGAGCATGAAAATACATCATCGTTCCTCCGACTAATAAAGGTATCTTGTCTTGTTCTGCTGACGATCGCACAATCTTTTTAACATCATTTATAAAGCTAGCTACGTTATACACCTCCTTTATGTCTAAAATATCAATCAGATGGTGCGGATGTTTCTTTAATACCTCCTGACTTGGTTTATTAGCACCTATATTGCAATCTCTGTAGACCAATACAGAATCAACTGAAATTAATGTTAGCTTGTCTTGATACTTCTGATGTAATTTAATAGCCCAGTCGGTTTTACCTGATGCAGTCGGTCCAAGGAGAAAGATAGCTGGTAATTTATTAGAAGATTTCAAATAGCCTCTTCATTTTCTTCGCCAGTTCGTATGCGAATGACTTTTTCTAGGCTAGTAATAAAAATTTTTCCGTCACCTATTTTTCCAGAACTAGCAGATTCTGAAATTGCCTTTACTGCCTCGTCTAATTGATCATTCTTCAGCGCAACTTCAATTTTTATCTTGGGAAGAAAATCTATAACGTATTCTGCGCCTCTATATAATTCAGTATGCCCTTTTTGACGACCGTAACCTTTGACTTCAGAAATAGTCATCCCAGTAATACCTATTTTATCAAGCCTTTCTCTAACTTCTTCAAGCTTAAACGGTTTTATAATGGCAGTTAATAAGTTCATTGGTTTAATGATTTGATTATATATGAGGCTTGTTTTTCTGTAGAGCCTCTATTATCAATTAATACTTGTTTTGCATTCTTAATAAGCGAAGATGATAATTCTGGATCATTCAGAATGCGATCAATGCTATTGAATAGCTCTAAATTGCTGTTAGCAATCAAACAAGCATTACTATCAAGAAAGCTATTTACCATTCCATCAAAATTAAAATTATGTCTACCTGTCACAATTGGAGTGCCATAACATGCAGGCTCTGCTAGGTTATGTCCACCCCTAGGCACCATACTTCCGCCCATAAATGTACATAGTGCTCTTGGGTATAAAGATGTCAATAAACCTATCTCATCTATAACGCACACCTCAGGATCATCATCCGTTGTCATAGTAGAGTATTTTGAAACAATCAGTCCTTGACTTTTAACAAGTCTCGCAATGCCGTTTGATCTTTCAGGATGTCGCGGACAAATGACTAATCTTCCTTGATATATATTTTGTTGAATCAGGTTCTTAAAAATATCAATGATGATTTTTTCTTCACCTGGATGAGTGCTTGCAGCAAGTAAAAAACTTTTGAGATGCTCTTTAACATTAACGGGGGCTTCTTCTTGAAGATCAAATTTAACTGAGCTAACTACAGAAATATCTTTTTGATTTGCTCCTAACCTACAGAACCTTTCTTTATGAATTTGTGTTTGAACAAAGATATGTTTCATTGATTGAATGATGGGAGAAATTAGGTACGAAAAAAATGAATATACAGTAAATGATTTCTTGCTAAGTCTGCCATTGAGAAGAATAACCGGTATGCTTTGCTTGGTTGCTACAGAAATAAGGGCAGGCCATATTTCTGTTTCAAATAAGAGAATAATTTGGGGTCTCACAGTAGATAAGAATTTATTTATGAATAAGACAAAATCCCAAGGGGCATAAATGACTCTATGTTTTGATCCAAATAACTCATTAGCTTTTTGGAAGCCTGTTGCAGTTGATACGCTGATCACAAGATTATGATTAATTTCAAGTCTCTTTACAAAATCCTTAATTCCTAAAACCTCTCCTAGACTCACCGCATGAATCAATACTGGATTTTGATTAATATTCCCTACATTGTTATGGCCAAAGCCAAAGCGGTGATGGATATTTTTAAAATATAAATGATTCTTTATTCCTTTAATGATTAAATTTAATAATAAAAATGGAAGTAGTAACAAGAAAACAAGGTGATAAATAATTAATGCCATCAAACCGTCGATTAAATTAATGTAATAATAACTTTTTTTAAGAATAAAAATCAGATATGAGGCTATTAATTCAAATTTGGAAATTGTTTCTGTTAATACCAAGGGAATATCATTTTTCATCATTGCTATTTAAACCATTCTTAATGTTAATAGGGAAAAAGAGGATTAATGTTGCTAAGAAAAATATTGATTTGTGCTTAACATCGTTTTCACAAGAAAAAAAAGATCAAATTCTTAAAGACAACATCTCTCATGCCTGTCAAGCATTCTTTGATACTGGTATTGCTTGGTTTTGGAATGATCGAAGAATTGAAAAGAATGTGCAGTATAAGATCAATGGACTAAAAGAAATAAGCAATGCAAAAGAGGGAGTGTTGATTATCTTCAAGCATTCTCTTCATTTAGAGTTAGATGCAAGAATATTAGGCATGAATCAAAAAATTTATGGTGTTGGAAGAAAACATAATTCGAAATACATGGAGCATATTATTGCTCAAGGGAGGAAAAGGGGCCTTAAAGATATCTTATATAAGGATGAAATGCTCAGGTTTATTAGATGGTTAAAAAGTGGGAAAAAAGTTCTATATGCAATCGATCAAGACTATGGCATAAAGCATTCTAAGAAAGTAAATTTCTTTGGTATCGATACCTATACAATAAATTCTGTGGAGAGATTTCAAGAGCTTAGCAATTTTGAAATATTCTTTCTTAATTCTTTTTATCAAAAATCATGCCTTAATCTTAATCTAATAAAAATGCAAAAGAATTCTAATGGTATTGTTTCAACAGAGGATTTAAAGAAAGTTATACAGGATTCCATTCAACATAATCCACATGAGTATCTATGGCAACACAAAAGATTTAAGAGTACTCTCGGTAAGGACTTCTATTCATGACGATATCTAAAATTGACTCACTAAAAGGATACATGCCAAGACATGAAGGTGAATTGCTCATTAAATGGGCAAAAATGTTCTCTCGGGTTGGGCCATTATTAGAAATAGGAACATTTGGGGGTAAAGCCGCACTATATTTAGGGCTAGGAGCAAAAGGTCATTCGCAAATAGTATTTACTATTGATCATCATCGTGGTTCAGAAGAACACCAACCCGGTCAAGAATACTTTGATCCTGAGAATTTTGATGAGTCACTTAACAGAGTTAATACAGTCCCGTTATTACAAAAAAACCTTAATCGTATTAAAGAAATCGATAACGTTATCCCAATTATTGGAAATGCAAATGAAATTGCTGGATTCTGGACTATTAATCTTGGTTTACTTTTTATTGATGGAAGTCACACATTCAAATCAGCTAATAATGATTATATGAATTGGAAAGATAAAATCATAAACGGTGGAGCATTGGTCATCCACGATATATTCGAAGATCCCCATGAGGGAGGCCAGGCACCTTTTGAAATCTTTCAAAAAGCTCTTAAAGATGGTTTTCACTTATATGAAAAAAAAGATAGTATCGTTTGCTTAATCAAAGGCTAGTTAAAAAAACTTTTGAGGCCGAAGAAAATTTATACGTTGCATCAAGTGCAAGAATCATAGCTGCAGAAGTCCATGAAGGTTTTTCATCTGGCCAGAAAATATTTTCCTTATACTGCCATCCCATAAATGGAATATTGTCTTGATCAACATGTTGCATTGCCTCTGCTAATAATTTTTTAGCCTCTTTAGTTCTTCCAGTTTTAACTAAGCAAATTACAAATTCACATGTCTCAGCTACCGTAATCCATGGCTCTTCTTTAACACATTTAATACCTAAGTCCTTAATATAGAATTCCTTAAATGTTTTCCTTATATAAAGATCCTCTTCCTGATCAGACAAGATATTTGAAAGTATTGGATAGTAAGAATCCATTGAAAATCTACTTCTGTTTTTCTGTAAATCAAAGTTGTTTCTTGGATTCTTTAGGGCTAATGCAATTGAGTTTTTAATTTCTATAAAATTAGACACTGCAATATCATCATCCAAAAGATTGCCAATAAAAATTGCACATTCTACGCTTTTGACAATAGAGCTGTTGCCTGTTAAAAGAAAATCTTTGGCCTTGTTACCATCCTCATCTATGTTCCAAATAATTGCTCCAGACTCGCCACAAAGACTCTGCACAAAAGCTTGGCTCTGTTTTATTGTTGGCCATGTTGAATGAACATAATCAAGATCTTTATAAAGTAAATAATGAAAAGCAATAGCCGTAGAAAAATATGCAGCATGATTGGATTGCTTGTTGAACTTAATAGGCTGATCTGAGACATAAGATTCATACCAGCTCCCATCATTGTTTTGATTATTGATACACCATTCAATCGCTTTTTCAAACTCGGTCCTATACCCAGCGACTCCAAGTGCTATAGCAGACTCCAAATGATCCCAATTATCATGCGAGTTATCATCACTGGATGGTATTGAGCCATCTTTATTTTGGGTTTTAATGATATACCGTGCTAAAGAACGTATATGTTTTTTGAGAGCAGCTGAGTCCATCGTCAGAATTTTTTGAAGTATAACGACAAACTCTTCCCTAATACTGGGTTAAAAACTTGTTCAATGAAGTTAAGTACTGGGGTTCTTTTTAAGATTTGTCTTTCAAGAATCTTTTTATATAACTGTATAATCGGATTGGATTCTTGGCTTTTCCAGAATATACATCTTAACCACCAATATGGAGAATGTAGAGCGTGAAATCTTTCTGAAGAAATCAGCTGAAAGCCCTTATCTTTAATAGTTGAAATAATCTTTGATTTATAAAATATACGAAGATGCCCACCTGGCATATTCTGGTAATCCTTAGACAAAGACCAGCAAATCTTTTCTGGTAAATATGAAGGAACGCTAGCTAAAAAATATCCCTTAGGAGACAAGACTCTTTGAATCTCTTGTAATGCTAGATTGTAATCTTCTAGATGCTCTAAAACTTCTGAACATATTACCAAATCAAACTCTCCATCTTTAAAAGGAAGATCATAAACAGAGCTATGAACAAACTTAGTACCAACATGATCAAGCTCTTCAAAGAGAGTTAGGCTTCTTTTGCATTGATCTAATGCGTTTAAATCTAAATCCATACCTATTAAGTGTGGAGATTCAAAGGCTTGCATTGCTCCAAAGATATGACGTCCTTCACCACAACCTATATCAAGAATTTTACTTCCTTTATCAATGGATATCTTTTTGAAGTTGAAGGTTAGCATTTTGGATATGTTAATTCATTTGCTAGATCGATATATTCAAGAGCAATATTTTTCCAATTGAAATTCTTTAGAATATGCTCTCTTCCTAGTTTAGCTCTTTCAAAATATGTCTCATAATTGCCCAAGATTTTTTTTATCGCATCTGCAATCTGATCTGCATCTTCTGCATTCACTAACTCAGCATATCTATCAGTGATCTCTGGAATGGATGCTATATCAGTTGCTATTAAAGGGACGCTACATGCCATGGCCTCTCCTACAGGAAAACCAAAACCCTCATAGAGTGAACTGACTACTGCAATTTGACTTCTTGCATACTCTGCTGCTATTTCATCTTTTGTAAGATTCGTTTTGAATGATACTCTATCAAATATCTCTAATTTCTGGATAAGTCTCTCGGTGTGACCCCCAGATCTTGGATTACCGATAATAATTAATTTAATATCATTGAATTCATGTTTTAGCTTTGAAACAGCCTTTAATGTAAAGTCCAATCCTTTGAGAGGAACATCGGCACTTGCTGTAGTAATAATTCTTTGGCTGTATTGTCTTAAGTGAGGCTTGGGAGTGAAAGAGATGGTATCAATGCCGTTGTGAATAACATGGATTCTTTCACCACTCACTTTAAAGTCATTCATAATATCTTTCTTTGAGTTGCTAGAAGGGGTCACCACTGTATTAAGCTTAATAGCAACCTTCTTTTGCATCCTTAAAAATGAATACCAGCTTCTAATTAAGATTTTTTGAGAGAACTTCTTAGCATAAAAGATCTCATAATGTTTATCTCGAGTAATAGGGTGATGGATGACCTCAATCAGTGGAATCAAATTCTGTAGCTTTAAAATACCATAGGATATTGATTGGTTATCAAATAAAACATCATAATCAGAACTATTAATAATTTTTTGAGCTCTATTTCCAAACGTTCTCATCTCGGGAAAACCACCAAATAATGCTACAAAAAATTCATAATAATCATCAAATTTTTTTCCTTTCTTTGAAGTAAACTTTTTCCACCTATCTTTTAGACTAAAACTTTCAAACAAATTTAGTCCTGGCGTTTTAATGAGTTTAATGTTGTCTGCTAGTTTTGGGTAAGGAGGTCCGGAAATAACATCTACCTGATGCCCTAAATCCTTAATAGCTTTAGATAATTCATATACAAAAATACCTTGTCCGCCGCTAAATGGGGCACTTCTGTAACTTAGAATTGCTATTTTAAGTTTATTCAATGATCTTAGTCTTGTCTTTACTACTTAATAGGATGTAGCCAGTGAGAATAGTTATTATTTTCTCCAGTCACAATCTTCGTATAAGTCTCTTGAAGTTGCTTAGTTATGGGTCCTATTGAACCAGAACCAATAATTGAATCATCAACTTTAGTAATAGGTGTAACTTCAACAGCTGTCCCAGTAAAAAATGCTTCATCAGCACTTATTAGTTCGTCATATTCAAGCTCACACTCTTTTACACTTATATCGAATGATTCAGCTAGCTCGATAATACTTTGTCTAGTTATTCCATTTAAACAGTTTTTGGTTGTTGGTGTTAATAGGGTCTTGTCTTTAACTATAAAAATATTTTCGCCGCTTCCCTCAGAGATATGTCCTTTTGAATCTAATAATAAAGCTTCATCAGCATCTCGAGAAATTGCATCATGTAATGCCATTATAGAGTTTACATAAGAACCAATAATCTTATTGCTTGAATACAAAGAGTTCTCATATTGCTTAAAAGGAGAAGTTACTATGCTTAATCCTAGCTCTTTAGTCTTTGGGTCCATATAAGAAGGCCATTCCCAGCAAGCTATAGCAAGATTAATAGATAAATTTGTGGCCCGTAGACCCATCTCTTCTGCACCAAGAAAAACTATCGGCCTAATATACGCTTCATTCAGATTATTCTTTAATAAAACTTCTTTTTGTAGATCATTAAGCTCATCTTGACCATAGGGTATCTTTATATTTACCTTATTAGCAGCTTTATATAGCCTATCTGTATGCTCAGTTAAGCGGAAAATAGCTCCCCCATCCTTGTTAGAATAGGCTCGTACACCTTCAAAAACACCAAGACCATAATGCAAAGTATGAGTTAAAAGATGAATGTTGGCATCATTCCATTTATGGAAATCACCATTCATCCAAATGTATTTTGAGTCTGTGTTTAAGAACATATTTCTTTTGGTAGCGAGTATTATGACAAACAAGGTTAAAATAATGAATTTAAATGAGGATTTTTTGTGAATAAAAATATCTTTAGGGAATATGATATAAGGGGTATTTATCCTTCAGACCTGAATGAACAATCAATCGCTTTAATAGGTGATGCCATATCCCAAAAATGTTTTTCCGAAAATGTTGATCATCTTATGATAGGTAGAGATGGAAGATTATCTGGAGAAACCTTAATGCAAGCCCTTGCAGAATCAATTATCAATAATGGAATAAATGTTACAAATATAGGCTTGGTGACAAGTCCTTTATTGTATTTTGCTGCTAAACAAATTAATTCTAAAAGCGGCATCATGGTTACTGGGAGCCATAACCCAAAAGAATATAACGGCATAAAAATGGTAGTTAATGATAAGCCTGTTTCCGGTCAAGAAATCTATCAATTGCTTGGTAAAAGGGTCTCCACCTCATCACAGGGAAGAATGATAGATAAAGTGGGTTTGGTTGATGAATATATAAATCAGATAAAAGATCAAAATAAGGCTAATTTAAAAAAATTAAAGATAGTTATTGATTCGGGTAACGGGGCTGCGGGTGTTATAGCTCCAAAATTATTTAATGAGCTTGGTTGTGAGGTAATTGAATTATTTAGCGAGATTGATGGAAATTTCCCGAATCATCATCCCGATCCTGGAGATCCAAAAAACCTAACCATACTTGCAAAAGAAGTCTTAAAAGAAAAAGCTGATCTAGGAGTAGCTTTTGATGGAGATGGAGATAGGCTAGGTGTCATAGATGATAAAGGCAATGTGGTATTGCAAGATAAGTTATTAATGATCTTCTGTGCTGAGGTATTACAAAATAATCCCAAAGCAAAAATTATTTACGATGTTAAGTGCACAAATAAATTAGGCAAGTTAGTTGAAAGCCTTCATGGTCAACCAATAATGTCTCCTACAGGTCATTTTAATATTAAGAATTATTTAAAAAAAACAGGTGCAAAACTTGCTGGAGAGATGAGTGGTCATATCTTCTTCAATGATATTTGGTATGGTTTTGATGATGCGCATTACTCTGCATATAGACTGCTCAAGATTATTGCAGAACAAGATAAAGATCTATCAGAAATTGCATTAAAATTACCCTCAACAGTTTCTACACCAGAAATCTCTATCGATGTTAAAGATGAGGAAAAATTTAAATTAATAGATAAATTTATTGCTCAATCAAGATTTGATGATGCGTCTATTATTACTTTAGATGGAATTAGGTTTGAATACCCTTATGGATGGGGGCTAATACGAGCTTCAAATACATCACCAAAATTAGTTATGAGATTTGAAGCAGACAATAAGTCAAAGTTGGATGAAATAATAAATAAATTTAAGCTACAATTTAATTATGTTTTTCCTGAGTATCCCAAGATTGCAGATCTAATATGAAGAACGATAGAAAACAGATTATTCTTCAAACCCTTGCAAAGTTATTAGAAACAAGAAACCCATCAAAAATTACAACTGCTTTGTTAGCGAAAGAATCTAAGATTACTGAAGCAGCCTTATATAGGCACTTTCCTAGCAAAAGAACAATATTCTTAGAATTGTTTAACTTCTGTGATCAAACAATAAGATCAAAAGCTAGTGAGCTAAAAAAATCAGATTTACAACCTCTTGAGAAAGCAAAAAACTTATTTTTCTTTCTAATAATGTTTGTAGAAAAGAATAAGGGGTTTGCTAGAATCTTATCAAGAGAAGCTCTTGGGCCAGCAGAGAAGAATGTTATTGATGCTGTAAATCAGTTTTTTAAAAGTCTGGAATTAACTACTAAGCAATTATTAGGAGGAGAAAAGAAGCTAGTTGCTCCTCCAGGATTCTCTGCTCAATTTATTGTTACAAATGCTGAAGGAATAATATCTAGATTTATAAGAAGCGAATTTAAAGATGCCCCAAGTAGTTATCTAGAGAACCAATGGAATATGATGTTACGTACCATGTCTAAGGGTTGATATTCTCTTCTAAAAAGAGTTCAAAATATGACTTATCATCTAAATTATTTGATGGAAGGCCTGTCTCTCTATTTACTCTAACGAAAGATACTCCCAGAGGAATCTCTTGTTCATAAATTTTTAAATCATCAATAATATCTTCCATGTAGTTAACCCAAATTGGCAAGGCGATGGTAGAGCCAAACTCATCTTGACCTAATGATGAGAAGTCATCTGTACCAATCCAAATTGTGGTTACAAGATCATCATGAAAACCGGAGAACCAAGTGCTTATTGCATCATTTGTTGTTCCAGTTTTACCTCCTATATCTTCACGGTTCAGTGATTTTGATTTTCTACCAGTTGCTCCTCTTTGCATTGCCTCAATTAATATATCTTTGATTATAAAAGCGACTCTTTCATCTAGCTCTGAGACATCCTTAGATATTGGTGGAATTAGAGGAAAGGTATTTTGATGTGAATCATTAAGCCATGGAAAATAATGCATAGGCTTGCTGTCTTCAGATTGTGAATCACTATTATGGTCATAGATAATCTTGCCATTTCTATCAATGATCTTTTCAATGAAATATGGTTCAACCCTGCTGCCTCCATTTGATAAGATAGAATAAGCGCGTACCATTTCTGCAGGAGAAAAACTTGAGGAACCTAGTGCTAGTGATAAATCTGGTGAAAGTCTTTGTTTTTGAAAGCCAAAAGATTGGAGATGATCAATTGCTGTATTAATTCCAACCTGTCTTAGTAATTTAATTGAAACTATATTGATTGATTGAACCAAAGCCTCCCTCAGTCTAGTTAAACCATAAAACTTTTTAGTATAATTTTCAGGCCTCCAATAGTCCTCAAGATTATCATCTTCAAAAATAATTGGTGCATCATTAATTAAATGTGAGGGATTGATGCCATTTGCAATAGCTGCAGAATATATAAATGGTTTAAAGCTAGATCCTGTTTGAGGGTAAGATAACTTAACTCTATCAAAATTGCTTTCTTCAAAATTGATTCCACCAATATATGTTTTTATAGAACCATTCTTTGGATCTACAGATATAAAAGCTGATTCTATAGAGGGTAATTGAAAAACTTCATAATTATTTTCTGCATTAAGATTAAGTAAAATGAGATCGCCTTTTCTAACTAAATCAAAAAATCCTTCTGGTCTTGGTCCAAAACTATTATTAATCTTTCTCCTAGCCCATGAATATGATTTATCCCATTGGACTGTAGCTAACCTAATATCGTCAAGAACGACTATTAATCTTTCATTTTTAACATCAATAACAATAGCTTTGTTATATCTATCTGGATATATATAACCGTCAAAGATATTGCTTAGTTGAGAAATAAACGATTCTGATATTGAAGAATCATAGTCCTTCTCAATATTTGTATAAATAGCTTCTACTCCAAACTGATTAATCTGATTAAAAAAATCATCGCCCAGCTGATCTGCATGATTTGGTGGATCTACCCAACCATGTCTTTTTACATATAATTCTAAATTACGAAAGATTGCATCTTGAGCATTATCTTGTAATGTAGAATCTAAGGTAGTAATTACTTTCCAGCCCTGATTATATGCACTCAAACCATATCTTTTTATTATCGACTGTCTTGCAAGCTCTGAAAAGTGTTGAGCGTCAACCTCAAAAGCATTTCTTTTAGAAATTACTTTTACATCTCTTTGAGCATTTAGGATGTATTGCCCTTTCCCAATGTAACCAAGTTCATACATTCTACCTAATATCCAATTTCTTCTTGATTTAGCTCTTTCTGGGTTTCTGACGGGATTTATTCTGGATGGTAATTGAGCAGAAGATGCAATAAGCGCTGATTCTGCCAAAGTGAGGTCTTCAAGATTTTTACCAAAATAAACTTCTGCTGCTGATTCAATACCATAAGCTCTATTTCCTAGGAAAATAGTATTGACATATAGCTCAAAAATTTCTTCCTTACTAGCATTGCTTTCAAGCTCGAATGCTAAATAAATTTCTTTTAACTTTCGGATTAGGTTTTGATCTCTAGATAATAAATATCCTCTTACAACCTGCATGGTTATAGTTCCACCACCGCTTACAATTTCTTGGTATCTAACTGCCTGAAAAATGGCTCTTGAAAAAGATAGCAGCCTAAAGCCCTGGTGATTAAAAAAACTATCGTCTTCAGCTGCAAGAAAAGCATTCTTTACATTATCTGGAATATCATCAAATCTAATAGTTCTTCTCTTCTTTTCACCAAATTCGCCAATGAGTACTCCGTCGGCAGAATAGACCTGAAGAGGCACTTGTAATGTATCTTGATCTACTAATTCTATTTCAGGTAGTGTAGGCTTAATAAAGAAGTAGCCTAATAGGATGACAAAAATTGCTATAGTGGTGCCTATAGTTAATATATTCAAAATTGCTTTGATAGACCTATAAATTAAATAAACCATTTAAGAATTCTATATCAATGACTTTATCAATATAAGAAAATTATCAGAAATGATAGAATGCTGTCCAATTAAATCATGAGAATATTTCTAGTCGGCCCGATGGGTTCAGGTAAAAGTACTGTGGGCAGGATTCTTGCAAAAGAATTATCATTAACTTTTATTGATACAGATAATGAAATAGAAAAAAAAGCTGGTGCTTCTATTGATTGGATCTTTGAAGTAGAAGGTGAAGACAAATTTAGAAATAGAGAATCTGAGGTTTTCAAAAATATAGTGATTGAAGATTCAATAGTTGTCGCTACTGGTGGGGGCATCATATTAACAAAAGAGAACAGAGATATCTTAAAGGATATGGGTGTAACAGTACTATTAGATACGTCTATAGATTCTCAGTTGGATAGATTAAAGAATGATAAAAAGAGGCCTTTATTAAAAACAGACAGTAAGAGAGAAAAATTAAAGAAACTATGTTCTGAAAGAGATCATTTGTATGATGAAGTATCACACATTGTCATCAACACAGATAAGCAAGAATTAAGTAAAATTACTAAAGAAATAATATATAAGCTAAATAAATATGAGTGCTGAAATAAATATCAAGAGCAAAACACATAATTACAATGTAATTATTAAGCGCGGCAGTATAAATAAGAAAAATATTTCAGACATTACTAGAGATCATCATAAGATATTGATCATCACCGATAATGGCGTTCCAAAAACAATCATTTCGAAAATTAAAAAGCTGATTAGGGCTCCGAATAGGAAATCATTCCTATATACAATTAAAAATGGTGAAAGATCTAAATCACAAAAGAGTTTGTTTGAAATATTAAATTTTCTAGCATCAAAGCACTTTGATAGATCTGATCTAATTGTCGCTGTTGGTGGGGGTGTAGTAGGTGACTTGTCTGGCTTTGTAGCAAGTTGTTATTTAAGGGGAATTAAATATGCACAAATACCAACGACATTGCTATCGCAGGTTGATTCTTCAGTTGGTGGTAAAACTGCCATTAATTCTATATATGGTAAAAATATGATCGGTGCCTTTTATAGCCCAAAAATAGTTATTATTGACCCAAAAACACTATTGAGCCTAGATAAAAGGCAGTTCAGATGTGGTATGGCTGAAGTTATAAAATATGGATTGATAGAGAATAAAACACTCTTTCAATATCTAAATATTAATGATAAAAAAATCAATGGGCTGGACCTAAAATCTTTAGAATTTATAATTTCTGAATCAATTAAAACTAAGTCTAGAATTGTTTCTTTAGACGAATATGAAACTGGAATAAGATCCTTGCTCAATTATGGTCATACATTTGGTCATGCTATAGAAACTAAACATGACTATAAGAAGTACTTACATGGTGAAGCAGTGGCAATAGGAATGGTCTTAGCTGCAAGAATGTCCGTTTTAGAAGGTACTCTAGGACAACAAGAATATAATTCAATTGTATCTCTCATGAAGAAATATAATTTAAACCTAGATATATCTAAAATTAAATATGAGAACATCAAGACTTATTTGATGCATGATAAGAAAATAAGTGCCGGGCGCTTAAGATTTATTCTATTAAATAGCATTGGTAAAGCTTACCAAACTGATAACTTCAAACTTATAAATTTAAAAGAGTGCTTTAAGCAGCACTGGCAGTAGTTGCCTTAAGTAAATCTTTCACGCTAAGAGCTTTTGGTGAGATCAACCAAAAAAACTGTTCGTACTTATCAAAATCCTTAATCAGCTTTTTAGACCTTTTGCTTTTAGTAAAATGAAAGTGTTTGGTTATTTGTTTTTTTAGATATTGTCGATACGGTTCCATATCTTCTCCAACTATTCTTTCCAAGTTAATTAACGAACGATTGCATTTATCAAAAAAAGTCTTCTCTAGATCAAGAACATACGCAAAACCTCCTGTCATACCAGCACCAAAGTTACTGCCAACCTCACCAAGAACAGTTACATTTCCACCAGTCATATACTCACAGCAGTGATCTCCTGCGCCCTCAATAACTGCTGTTGCTCCAGAATTCCTAACAGCAAACCTTTCTCCAGCTGTACCAGCAATATAAAGCTCTCCACCTGTAGCACCGTACAGAGCTGTGTTACCAGCTAAAGTAATAGGCTGATTCTTAGATGCATATTCATATTTATTTTTAATAATTATTCTGCCTCCATTCATGCCTTTACCAACATAATCATTTGCATCACCATTCAGAATTATGAATAAGCCTTTTGCATTCCAAGCCCCTAGGCTCTGACCAGCGTTACCATTTAAAATAACAGTCTGTTCTGCTTTAGAACCTGCCTCTCCAAATCTTTTTGCAATATAACCTGAAATAATTGCACCAACTGATCGATCTGAATTAGATATATCATAGACTTTTTCTATAGACTCTTGATTATCAATAAAAGGCCTCAAGTCCTTAAGGATATTCTGTGAAAGTATGCCTTGATCCCATGGTATATTTGATCTGGAAGTGCAAAAACTTTTTGAGTTTGTGGCCGACACCTTATGAAGTATTGGGGATAGGTCTAGGTCAGGATGCGTAGATGATGATACATCCTCTAAAAGTTCTGTTTTCCCAATGATATCTTCTAATCTCTTATAACCTAGATTAGCAAGTATTGCTCTTATATCTTCACCAATAAATTTGAAATAATTCTTGACTCTTTCTTTTTCACCAACAAAGTGTTGATCGATAATATCTTTTCTCTGCGTTGCCACACCTGTTGCGCAATTATTCAGATGACATATCCTTAAGTATTTACAGCCCATAGCTATCATAGGACCAGTTCCAAAACCAAAAGATTCTGCTCCTAAAATAGCTGCTTTTACAACATCCAATGCCGTCTTTAATCCTCCATCTACCTGCACCCTGACAGACTCACGAAGACCTGAATGCATAAGTGCTTGGTGAGTCTCTGTTAATCCGAGCTCCCAAGGAGAGCCTGCATATCTTATAGAAGATAAAGGACTGGCACCTGTCCCTCCATCATGACCAGATATTGTAATGAGATCTGCATAAGCTTTTGTTACACCAACTGCAATAGTGCCAACACCAGGCTCGGATACAAGCTTAACTGAGACCAGTGCTTCTGGGTTTACTTGTTTTAAGTCAAAAATTAATTGAGCTAAATCTTCA
>CAYFFR010000015.1:0-31775 GCA_964342675.1 uncultured Gammaproteobacteria bacterium | reverse complement strand
CCGCCGACCTCTTGCATGCCATGCAAGCGCTCTCCCAGCTGAGCTATAGCCCCAAAAAAAACATTATATGCACTGCATCTGATATATTAAAGATATGAAAATCAATAAACCCAATTCTAGTGCCAATTTAGGAGTGGCTGTTGAAAATATAGATTTAAAAAAGCCTATTAAAAATAACCTTATCAATAAGATTAGGGATGCATGGATAAGATATGGAGTAATAATATTTCCTAATCAGGAATTAGATCATGAACAATTAGAGCTTTTTGCTCAATCCTTTGGGTGTTATGGTGATGAGCCTTTCCTGATCCCAATGTCAGAACATCCTCATATAGTTAAACTTCATAGAAAACCACATGAGCAAGCATCTCCTTTTGGTGGTGCATGGCATTCGGATTGGTCATTTCAAGCAATACCTCCATCAGGAACTATCTTACATTCAAAAATTATCCCCCCTCAAGGCGGTGATACTCTGTTTGCTAACACCGCTCAAGCGTATGATGATTTATCAACAGATATGAAAAATAAGATCAAAGATCTAAAGGCTGTACATAGTGCAAAACGACCTTATGCAAAAGATGGGTTCTATGCTTTAGAAAAAGAAAAAAGAACTATGAAGATCCATACATCTGATGAAGCAAATCAGACTTTTTCACATCCGATAGTTAAGGAGCATGAGGAAACTGGTAGAAAAACACTTTTTATTAATCCCGTATACACAATAAATATTGAGAATATGCCAACCACTGAATCTGATGATTTATTGTTCAAATTATTCTCACATATGGGTCAAGAAAAATATATCTATCGTCATAAATGGGAGCCGGATATGTTAATTATGTGGGATAACAGAACGGTTATCCATATGGCTGAGGGTGGTTATGATGGTTATGAAAGGTTAATGCATCGCATCACAATTGCAGGCCTCCCAAGCAACTAAGCAACAATGAAACACACGCCTGTAGTAATTGGTTTAGGTATTTCCCAAGAGCAAGGTCCATATGATGAATTAAACGAAGCATTAATATTAATGGAAAAAGTCGCCTTACAGGCTATTGAAGATTGTGGAAATAAATCTATTGCCGATTTTATAGATGTTATAGATATACCTAAAGGTTTTTGGCGATATAGAGATCCTGGGAAATGGATAGCTGAAAAAAATAATTTTTCAAATGCTAGAACAAGTGTTAACAAGATTGGGGTCTTGCAACAAAATCTTATTAACTCGACATGTAAGAAGATTATGAATGGAACAATAAGGGCTGGCTTAATTCTTGGAGGAGAATCAAGAGCAAAAATGATAGCCGCTCTAAAAGAAGGAAAAGAGTTTCATGAGACATCATTGACAGAAAATCCAGATGATTATGTCAAAGCAAAGGATGATCTCTACGGACCTCAAGAACAAGAAACTTTGGGATTAATGGCTGTTGGCTATTATGCAGTCTTAGAAAGTGCTATGAGAAATAAAAAAGGTCATTCTCATCAAGAGCACAATGAATATATTGCCAATATGTATTCTGAGTTCAGTAAAATTGCATCAGATAACCCACATGCATGGCAACAAAAAATAGTCACGCCAAATGAAATTTTAGACGTCTCTAAAAATAATAAGGCTATAGCTTACCCTTACAATAAATACCACAACACATCATGGAATGTTAATCAGGCTTCGGCCATGATCATATGTAGCGAAGAATTAGCAGATAAGCTATCGATTGATAAAAATAAAAGGATATATCCTTTAGCTTCATCTGAAACAAATCATATGATAGCTGTTATTCAAAGACCTGACTTAACTGAATCAGCTGGACTCAAAAATGCTGCAAATTTTATGAATGAAAAAATGCATGAACTGAATATTTCACCTTCAATTGTAGATCTTTATAGTTGCTTTCCAGTAGCAGTTCAACAATTTGAAAATACATTAGATATTTCAAAATCTGTGCCTAAAACTATCACTGGAGGCATGGCATTTGCGGGCGGTCCTCTTAACAACTATATGATTCATGCTACCGTGCAAGGCTTAATTAAAATTAGAGATAACCCAAATGAAACTGCTCTCATTTCAGGTGTCTCTGGTATGATGACCAAACAATCATTCTGTCTGTGGTCATCAGAAAAATTATGTAAATTCCTTCACAATGATGTTACTTCTATAGCTCAGTTAGAAGATACTCCTGTGCCAATGTCTAGAATTGAAAAAGGAGTTGGGATAGTGATTGGTTATACAGTTTTATATGAGGAAAACACAGAAAAAAGAGCTGTATTTTATGTTGAAGATGGTACTGGGCATAGAAAAGTTATAACATCTGATGATACAACAATAATTGATCAAGCGAGGAAAGAAGAATGGGTAGGAAAAGAAATCTCCTTCAATGGAAATCATTTAATTTAATTTTAATATTTTTTGTTTCAAGTGTTGGTGCTAATCAACTTATAGATGCATCGATAAAGAAACATCAAAATACTTTTGAAAACATTGCTATGGATATCTGGGATCTTTCAGAAGTCGGTTATCAGGAATACCAAAGCTCTAAAATCTTGATTAAAGCATTAGAAAGCAATGGATTTAAAATAACCAAAGGGATTGCAGATATACCAACAGCTTTTGTTGCAGAGTTTAGTAATAATGGGGGTCCTGTAATAGGGATTATGGGTGAATATGATGCTCTTCCAGGCATTATGCAAACATCTTCACCTTTTAGAGAAGTTAGAGATGATGTAAAGGCTGGTCATGCATGTGGACATCATTTATTTGGGGCTGCATCAGCATGGTCTGCAGTTGTTATTAAAGAGTGGTTAGAAAAAACAAACACATCTGGGACAATAAGGTTTTATGGAACACCTGCTGAGGAAGGCGGTTCTGGTAAAGTCTATATGGTTAGAGAGGGAGTTTTTAATGATGTAGATATTATGCTCCATTGGCATCCAGGTAGCTCAAATAATGCTAGACCAAGAACCTCTAATGCAAATAAATCAGCAAAATTTAAATTTACTGGTATCTCTACTCATGCTGCTGGCTCTCCTCATAAAGGTAGATCTGCATTAGATGGTGTAGAAGCCATGAACATGATGGTCAACATGATGAGAGAACATATTCCGCAAGAATCTAGAATTCATTATGTGATCACTGAAGGTGGGTTTGCTCCGAATGTTGTGCCTGACTATTCAGAAGTTTACTACTATGTTAGGCATCCAAAGATGCAAATGGTGGAAGAGTTGTTTAATCGTGTTGTAGCAGCGGCAGAAGGAGCTGCAATGGGCACAGACACTCAAATGGCTTATGAGGTTATGCATGGAAATTATTCTTTATTACCTAATGACACATTGCAAAAACTTATGCATAACAAATTAGTCTCAAGAGGTGGCATAAAATACAATCAAACGGAGCTTGAATACGCTCAAACAATTTATCAGACATTCCTAAAACCTAGTGCAAAAATTGGAGATCAAGAAAAAGTTCTGTCTTATAAAACAACTCATGGTTATGGATCTACTGATGTTGGAGATGTAAGCTGGACAGTGCCTACAGGTGGAGTGAGAATTGCAACTTGGGTTCCTGGGACACCGGGTCATTCCTGGCAAGCAATTGCAGTAGGAAGCACATCTATTGGCTTAAAAGGAACAAAGCTAGCAGCTGAAGTTCTTAGTGACACAGCTGTAGAACTATATCTAAATAACAACCTTATTTCACAAGCATCAAATGAACTCAGAAAAAGAGTTGGTGATGATTTTAATTACATACCTTTATTAGGGGATCGGGAACCACCTTTAGATTATAGAAATTAGTACTTTTAAATTTTTGAAATAACTAAAAATGGTATCAAGGTATCAAAATGGCCTCATTTTTGCTAACATTGGCTCAGAAATCTAATCTTATTAGGGGGAAAGCTATGAGACACTATTTTTCATTTTTTTCGTTGGCAGTATTGCTGTCAGTACCGTTTAACCTATCTTCACAGGAAGATGCAACTAAATTATCTGATGTTGAAGAAGTTGTAGTTGTTGGTTCTCAAATTAAAGGTGCAAAAATAACAGGAGCCCTGCCAGTATCTATTATATCGAGTAAAGATATCGAAGCTATTGGAGTAGATGGTGGTGATGAGCTTCTAGAAAACATTGCAGAACAAGGTTTGAACTACTTTAATGAAGCTGAGGATGCTTCTGGTGGTGTAAATGCTAGCCGAGGTGATGTTGGAGCCTATAACTTGAGGAACTTAGGTGTTGGAAACACTCTAACGCTTTTAAATGGTAGACGTCTGGTCACAAACGGAACTTATCAAACTGAATTAATCGGTGGTGACTATGTTCCAACAGTCTCAGTAAACTCGAATCTGATTCCGGTATATGGAGTTGATAGATTAGAGATCTTACGTGATGGTGCTTCTGCGATTTACGGTGCTGATGCCGTGGCTGGAGTTGTAAACAATGTATTACAAACTGATTATGAAGGCTTAACTGTAAGAGCAAAAATTGGAGCTTATGATCATTTTGCTACCGAAGATAATACTTTTAATATGAAATGGGGAACATTTATTAATGATGGTGCAACTAACATCAGTGTTTTCCTAGATCACTATGACAGAGGAGCTATTAATGCTCAAGAAGACCCTAGATGGGGTGCTGGTGATCATAGACCTTTCGTTGATCCAGACTCTCCATGGAAAACTAGCACTTCTTTCAGAAACCTTAGTTCACATTCTTATTGGGGACAATTTGATATGGTTAGCAGCGCAACAAGCATTGCAGGAACTGAATACGACAAGGTCTTTACTGATTCAGCTGGGGAATTTGAGATATTTCCTGGAGGTGATTCTAGATGTACTAATAGAGGCAATCCTTATTTTGATACAGGATATGGAACATGTATTGCTCCTGATGGAAACGGAGCCATTAGAAGTAATTTCTGGGGTCCAACCGATAGAAGATCTGAGCTCGTAAGAAACAATGTGGTTGTTTTCATTAATCATGAAATGGAAAATGGTATAGAAGCCTTTACTGAAATAGCAGCTTACAATTCAGACAGTGATCGAATTGCTCATCCTTCTTATGCTTTCTCATCATCAAAACATAGAGTCGGTGCTGATAACTACTGGTTAAATCAAATGAAATATAACGGTGTAGCAATTTTTGCTGGTAAACAACTCTATATGGATAACTACCGATATATGGAAAGACAAAGGTTAATAAATGTCAGAAAAGAGACTTATCGTTTCCTTCAAGGTTTCAGAGGGTCTTCTGGTGCATGGGATTGGGAGACAGCCTATGTAACATCAGTTGCTAAGCACAGAGATGTTACAAGAAACAGATTATCTAATAACCTATTGAAAGCTGCTTTATGGGATTCTACCCCTGCAGCCTATAACCCTTTCATTGCTGATAATGGAGAAACAAATATTGAGAGAGCACTTATTAATGTTTATAGAAAGAATGAAAGTACGCTCGATATGTTTGACTTCAAAATGTCAAATAACGAATTTATGAGCCTACCAGCAGGAGATGTTGGTTTGTTGCTTGGATTTGAATATAGAGAAGAAGAAGTGGTGGATGATAGAGACCCTCGTTTAGATGGAACTATTACCTATACTGATTATGAAGGAGATACATACCCTCTAGTTAGTGATGTTGTTAACTCATCTCCAACACCTGACGTATCAGGATCAAGAGATGTAACTTCTTTATTTGCAGAAATGGAAATACCATTAGCTGAGTCTATTAATGCTCAACTTGCTGTTAGGTATGAAGACTTCTCTGACTTCGGAGATACCACTGTTGGTAAACTAGCTATTGGTTGGGAACTGGCAGATTGGATGACTTTGAGAAGCTCTTTCTCAACAGCTTTTAGAGCCCCAAATATTATTCAGGTTAATGAAAAGACTGTTGTTAGATCTGGTACGAGATATGACCGGGCTGCATTCCAGGTAAATGCTGTTCAAAGTGTGGGTAATGTCATTGATTCTGATTCACGTTATACCATCCAAAGAATGGCCACTGGTGCTGAAAATCTTGAAGCTGAAGAATCAGATAACACATCAGTAGGTTTAGTATTAACGCCTATGGATAGTTTGATTATTACAGTGGATGCATGGACTATAGAAAAAGATAAAACTATTGGTCTATTTGGAAGAGAAAACCAAACCGTTAATGACATGCTCTTAAGGTTTGCAAATGGTACCAATAACTGTGATACCTTTGCTGGAGATCCTTTAGTAGTTCGTGAAGCTGCAGACGAAGGAGATGCTGCTGCATTTGCTGCTGCTGGAGTGTGCCCATTTGGTGAAATTAAATATGTTAAGAATAACTACACCAATATGGCGCTAAGAACTGTCGAGGGAATGGATGTTGGAATTTATTATGATATTGAAACTGATATGGGTAATTTTGATTTACGATATATTGGTACATTTCTAGATAAGTTTGAGCAAAAAGCTAGTGGTGAATTCGCTGCATTGCAAGCTAAAAAAGATGCTGGTGAAATACCTGAAAGTATCCCATTGAAAGGATTTGGTGATCTTCTAGAAAAAGATGGTATTTACGATAATAAGCATTCTATTAGGTTGTCCTGGGATAAAGGTCCTTGGGGCGCTAGCCTAACTGGTTTGAAAAAAGGTTCTTTTGTACAAACTTCTTTAGGAACAAAAGATGGTGTGCCTTATTTAGTGGATGCCATGACAACAATGGATTTAACTGTGTCATATAATTTTGATCTTAGTGGTCATAAGGCTAGGGTTAGATTTGCTGTTAAGAACCTTGAAGATGAAAGAGCTCCTACTGCAGACCGATACTACGGTTTCTTTGCAGATGCTCATTCAGATTATGGAAGAAACTATTACGTTGATTTAAGAGTATCATTCTAATAATTGCGATAAAATAAAAGGGAGCATTAGCTCCCTTTTTTTATGATGAAATATAAATTTGGTACCTGCATACTTCTACTTTTTTTGGGGTTACATTTAAACTCTTCAAATGATTCACAACATTACACTTTTATAAATTGGCATGGGCCTAATTTAAAAGTCTATTACGCTAAGCCTCCAAAAATTAATAAAGCTACTCGTTTAGTGGTTGTAATGCATGGAAGAAAAAGAAATGCTGAAGAATATAGAGATCAGTGGATTGAATCATCCAATAAACTGAATCTATTTGTTATAGTGCCTGAGTATACTGAAAATAATTTTCCATCAGTATGGGGTTTTAACTACGGTAATATTAAAACTGAATCTCTAGAAAATATTGAACCTCGTTTTCATGCTTTTGCTGCAATTGAGCCGATGGTGGATGATGCAATAAAGAAATTTAAAATTAGGTCAAATAAATGGGGTATATACGGTCATGGTGCAGGAGCTCATTTTGTACATCGCTATATTCTTCATAATCCTGAAGCATCTCATTCACTTGCTATTGCTGCAAATCTTGGTTGGTATTTAAGTATGACAGATCAAACGTGGCCATTTGGACTACAAGATTCTGATGTGACTAATGAAAAACTTAAAAAAGCATTTGGTAGATATTTTCTGCTTCTCTTAGGCAAATCTGATTTATCAACTAAACCTAACTCTCCATATGTTAGTCAAAACTTTGAGATTATTAAGATGCAAGGTAAACATAGACTAGAAAGGGGTAGAAACTTTTTTTCTTCAGTAATTAAAAAATCTAAAGATCTTGGAATTTTTCTAAAATGGGGTATGGTTGAAGCACCAACTAAAGATGGGCACAGTAATACTAAACAAATGGTTCCATATGCAGCGGAGCTCTTCTATTCAAGGTTGAAATAATAATGCCTGCACATAAAAACAAGGGGTTTTGGATTGGGATTGTAATATTTCTTATTATAGCTCTATCTCCTCCGCCAAATACTTTATCGTACGAAGCATGGGTTGTTGCAGGCATAAGCTTATTAATGGCTGTTTGGTGGGCAACTGAAGCTGTTCCCTTACCAGTCACAGCCCTATTACCTCTAGCCCTTTTTCCTTTGTTTGGTGTATTTAGCGATAATGCAAAAGTTGCTTTTCAATTAGCAGCTTCGCACTATGCTCATCCAAATATCTATCTCTTTTTAGGCGGTTTTGTCTTAGCTCTTGCTATAGAAAAAGTTAACCTTCATAAAAGGATGGCGCTGAATATGTTGATATTAGTAGGTAATAATGGCAAATATCTAATTGGTGGTTTTATGCTCTCAAGTTGCCTGTTGAGTATGTGGATTATGAATACTTCAACAACTCTAATGCTATTGCCTATAGGATTAGCTGTGGCAACGGTCATCCAAAATACTGTTAAAGGAATAACTCAAAATGAATTCCTAAAATTTCAAACATCATTGCTGTTAGGTATTGCTTATGCTGCAAGCATTGGAGGTATGGCTACACCTGTTGGAACAGGCCCAAATTTATTAGCTCAAAGTCTTTTGAGTGCGCAAGGTGTAGAAATAAGCTTTATTACCTGGATGGGTTTTGCCACTCCTCTCTCAATAGCGATGCTTGTATTTGGTTGGTATGCTCTAACGCATCTAATTTTTCCTATTAAATTGCAAGGCTCTCAAACAACAAAACATACATTACAAGAAATGCTTCATGACTTAGGGCCAATTAGCAAAGATGAAAGGAGAGTATTCTGTGTATTTATTTTGACAGCACTAGCATGGATGTTAAGAAAATATATTGAGTTAATTCCAGGGCTGGGAGGTATTACTGATTATGGAATAGCAATTATCGCAGCTATTTCTTTATTCATTATTCCTTCATATAGCAGTGGCAGTTTAATAAAATGGGATATAACAAAAAACCTGCCTTGGGGCATCCTTATACTTTTTGGAGGTGGTTTATCAATGGCAAAAGCGATTGAGGTGACAGAATTAGGTAATTGGATCGGAAGCTATTTCGAATTTTTTCAGGGAAATCCCCTATTACTAATCATTGTAGTAGTAACATTAATAATCTTTCTTACTGAATTAACAAGCAATCAAGCTACAACAGCAACATTTGTACCAATTATGATAAGTATTGCTGCTGTAGTTGGTTTTGATAAAGCTCAGCTAGCAATCCCTGTTGCGCTTGCTTCAAGTTGTGCTTTTATGTTGCCTGTGGCAACCCCACCTAATGCGATAGTATACGCATCGGAAAGATTAACCATACAAAGCATGATGAAGGCAGGTTTTTACCTAAATCTATTAGGAATACTATTAGTAACTTGCATTACGTATTTTTTACTACCGGTCTTATTACCAACATAGAAAAATTATGAAAATATATAGAAATTATCTACATTTAACTTTATTCCTTTCTTTGGCTCTAACATTAAAAATCCAAGGACAGATCTCTTACATTGATTATGAGTCGCCCTTTCACCCTACCATTGGTACAGCTGGAATGGTTGTTTCTCAAAATATTCAGTCTTCTAATATTGGCATTGATATATTAAATATGGGAGGTAATGCTATTGATGCAGCTGTGGCGGTTGGATTCTCATTAGCAATAACATTACCTAGAGCAGGAAATCTTGGTGGTGGTGGTTTCATGCTTGTTTATATAAAGGAGAAGGAAGCAATTTATTCTATAGACTATAGAGGCGCATCGCCAATTGGATCAGATCTTAAAACAATATTTAATGCTGATTTGCCTGAAGAATATAATAAAATTGATAGAGATCTTGTTAGGTATGGTTATCAGGCCTCTACTGTTCCTGGAACTGTTTCAGGTTTGCTTAGTGCTCATAAAGAATTTGGAGAGCTCCCTCTTTCAAAAATATTAAAACTGGTAATTGACCAAGCTAGAAATGGAATTGTAGTTTCTTATGACCTTCATCATGCTATTAAGAGCGCTCCACAACTTCTTCAAGATCCTGAGTCAAAAAATATTTTCTTTCAAAACGGTCAACCCATACCAATTGGATCAATAATGAAAAGACCTGATCTTGCTAATACTATGCAACTAATTTCACAAAAAGGTCTTATGGGATTTTACAGTGGAGAAACTGCTGAAAAATTTGTAAGTGCTATGAATAAGAATAATGGTTTTATATCTAAGAAAGACCTGAAGAACTATCAAGCAACTTTTAGACAACCGCTTGTTACATCATACCGAGGTTACAAAGTGTTTACTCAAGGTCCGCCCTCGGGTGGGGGGATTGTTTTAGTTACGGCATTAAAAATCCTTCAAAAATTTAATCTCAACAAATCTAAAAGTGACTCTTTTATAACTTACCATCTCTTAGCAGAGGCTTTAAGAAGAGGACATAATAATAGATCTCACTTCATTGGTGATCCAGATTTTTATGAAGTACCTATTAATTCATTGTTATCAAATAAAAGAATAGAGGAATTAAAAAAAACTATCAGCTTTAAGAAATCTAGTTATAGCTCATCTATAAAACCCTTGTCAGTTGAGCTTGAAAGTAAAGATACTACGCATTATTCAATAATAGATAGACAAGGAAACGCAGTTTCTAATACATACACATTAGGTTACTCATTTGGTTCCGGGGTAACAATTCCTGGCACAGGTATTTTAATGAATAATCAAATGAATAATTTTGCTTTTCAATATGGAGACTCCTCTATTAGAGGAAGGGCTGCTAGCCCAGCTAATCGTTTTGAGCCAGGTAAAAAACCTATGAGCACTATGAACCCTGTAATGGTATTTGATAAAGATGATAATTTATATCTTATTACGGGCTCACCGGGTGGCTCCTTTATACCCGCTGCAGTACTCAGGTTAATTAGTGGAGTAATAGACTTCAACTTAAGCATAGGTGAAGCAACGATGCTGCCTAGAGTTCACAAAGATTGGCCATATAGTGGTTTAGATGTTGAATCGACATTAAATTCAGATGTTGCAGGAGCCTTAAAAAAAATGGGGCATAAAATAAAAGAATCTAAAACAATGGGAAGCACTCAAAGCATCCATATAGTGAATGATGTGAATCATGGTTATGCCGATCTTAGGAGACCAAATGCTGGAGTAGCAATCCAACAAGAATAATGATTAATAATTCTTTAAAAATTTTATAGCATTATCAATTCTTTTAATTGATTCATCCCTTCCAAATAAAGTTAGAGTTAAGCCTAATGATGGTGACTGTGTAGATCCTGTTAAGGCAATTCTAATGGGCTGATTTACTTTGGGGATTGATAAATCAAGTTGATGCTGAGAATCAGATAAAAGAGTGTCAAGATTTTCTGTATCCCATTTTTTAATATTAGTTAATTTCCTATGAACAAACTCAAGAACGTTTTCAGATCCTAGCAGAAATTTCTTTACAGCTTTTTCATTATAATTATCTAAATCATTGAAATAAGGTAATAAATCATCAGATATATTTTTTAGATTGGGTGCAGAAGTTCTTAAAGCTAGGACTATCTCTGTATAATTCTTATTAATATCACTGATCTTATTTGACTCTAAGAAAGGCTTAATAATATTAAGAAAATCTTCATCAGACAATGCAGCTAAATGCTGACTATTAATCCAATCAAGTTTTGCCAAGTCAAATATTGCACCAGCTTTTTGGACCTCTTGGATTCTAAAATCTTTGATTAAATTGTCTAAATAGAATATCTCTTTATCTCCCTTTGACCATCCCAGACGAGCTAACATATTGATCATGGCTGAGGGCAAGTAACCTTTATCAATATACTCATCAAGGCTAGTGGCAGCATTTCTTTTAGAAAGTCTTTTTTTATCAGATCCTAAAACAAGTGGAAGGTGGGCATATTCTAAATGACTATATTCCAATGCATCTTGAATATGAATTTGCCTTGGTGTGTTACTTAAATGGTCCTCGCCTCTAATAACTGTGGTAACTTGTTGCTCAAAATCATCAACAACGTTACATAAATGATATGTGGGAGTTCCATCGCTCCGTAGCAGAATTAAATCATCCAGTTCAGAATTAGAAAAAATTACTTCTCCTCTTACAAGGTCAATAAACTTTACCTCTCCAGTCTTTGGTGTTTTTAATCGAAGGACAGTATGATCAGATCTACTTAGATTTAAGTCTCTACATTTTCCATCATATTGTGGTTTAAGGCCTTTTTTTTGTTGATAGGTTCTAATTTCTTCTAAACGTTCTTTAGAGCAATCACAATAATATGCTTTACCATTATCCAAAATTGTATTAGCTGCATCAATGTATAGCTGACTTCTCTCTGATTGTCTAACGGGTGGTTTATCAGGTATTAAATCAAGGGCTTTCAATCCATTTAAAATATTTTCTTCGTACTCTAATTTTGATCTATCTTGATCAGTGTCTTCTATCCTGATCAAAAAAATACCATTATTCTGCTTTGCATGAATATAATTAAATAGAGCAGTTCGTACACCTCCAATATGAAGAGCTCCTGTTGGGCTTGGTGCAAATCTAGTAACGGTCATAATTGTTTCCATAAAGGCTCTATGCTATGCCCTTCTTCTATCTGTTTTAATTTTTCATTATGAATTTTTATATCTGATTTATTAGGTACAATTTTTTTTAATTTGATTTCATTTGATGCTGTATTTTTATTTATAGATTTAGTTTCTGAAGTTTTGGTATCAGAATTTTGAAATTCAAACTTAGTTTGTCCTCCAGTTAGCAATAAATACGCATCAGCCGTTATATTGGCATCAACTAGAGCTCCATGGTAGGTTCTATCATATTCTGTAATATGCAATCTTCTTGCAAGTGCATCCAGATTATTCTTTTGATTTGGAAATTTTTTCCGTGCAATCTCAATTGTATCTTCTATATCGCAAATATCTTCTACTTTTGGATATTTAGAAGATGCTAAATAGAGTTCTTCATTTAAAAAGCCTAAATCAAATTGAGCATTGTGCATTATTAAGGTTGATCCAGTAATAAACTCTATAAAATCATCACATATTTCATGGAATTTTGGTTCATTTATAAGCTTATCTAGACTTAAGTTATGAATCTTTTGAGCCTCTACATCGATTTCTCGTTCTGGGTTTAAGTAAGTATGGAAATGTTCATCCAATTTCTTTCTATCTTGTATGACTATAGCAGCAATCTCTATTATTCGATGCCCTTGTTTGGGATTTAAGCCAGTTGTTTCAGTATCTAAAACTATATATTTTTTATCCATTTAAATTATCAATGCCTGCATTAGCAAGTTCATCAGCTCTTTCATTTCCTGGGTCTCCAGAGTGACCTTTAACCCATACCCATTCTATATCATGTACACTAGTTAGTTTATCTAGTTCAATCCATAAATCCTTATTCTTAACCGGTTTTTTTGAAGAAGTTTTCCAATTATTTTTTTTCCAATTATGTATCCATGATGTAATTCCATCCATGACATACTTTGAATCAGTATGTAATTTAACTTTACATGGCTCATCTAGATTTTTTAATCCCTCAATAGCAGCAGTAAGTTCCATTTGGTTGTTGGTTGTATTTAAATCTCCACCACAAATCTCTTTCTGATATTTTTCATATATCAATAATACGCCCCAACCACCAACACCTGGATTGTGCTTACATGCACCATCTGAATAAATAATTATCTCCTTCATAGGTTAAAATATGTATATGTTAAATGTGTTACCAATAAGAGCATTTACTGATAATTATATTTGGTTAATCCAAACTAATGAAGGGAATACTTTAGTTGATCCAGGAGATTCGGATCCTGTTAAAGAAGTAATTAATGATTTGAATATCGAAATTGATGATATTTTAATTACGCACCACCATTTTGATCATACAGGTGGTCTAAATGATTTAAAAAAATCAATTAAGGGAAAAGTTATTGGTCCTCACAATAAAAATATACCTCAGATTGATTTGCGTGTTAAAGAAGGTGATGCAATCAATAGTGTGGGGCTTAATTTTAAAGTTATCAATGTTCCTGGCCATACACTAGATCATATAGCTTTCTTTTGCAAAGAATCAGTTGAGCCAATACTGTTTTGTGGTGACACTGTTTTTTCTGGTGGTTGTGGTAGAGTCTTTGAAGGTACATTCAGTCAAATGCATGAATCACTTAATAAGATCGCCTCTCTCCCAAAAAATACTCTTATTTATTGTGCACATGAATACACTCTTAGTAATCTTAATTTTGCTATGGAAGTAGAGCCACTAAATTATGATATAAAAAATTACTATGAGTCTTGTTCTAAAAAATTATCATCAAATGTTCCAACAATACCAACTACCTTAAAAAAAGAATTATCGATAAATCCATTTCTAAGAAGTTCAACTTATGAGTTAAGAGAATCTATATCAAATGATTTCTCTAATGTAAATGATGTGCCTGACCATAAAGTTTTTGAATATGTGAGAAAATGGAAAGACTCTCTATAATATTTATCCTGCTTTTATTTTCGGGCTGTTCCAGTCTCGAGATTATGATGGCTAAACCGTATGAGGATATTGAGCCTGATACTTCTGCTAATATAAACACAGATAAGGAATATGCTTCAGTTTGGGATAGGATTCATGAGAGCTCAGCCTTTAATGATTACTCTATTGATCAAAATACTTTTACTTACATTGAAAATTTTACTAAAAATAAAAAGCATTTAGATCAGCTCATTGGGAATGGAGAATATTTCATTTTTGAGGTGCTGGAAGAAATAGATAAATATAATCTACCTAGAGAATATGCTTTGCTACCTTACATAGAAAGTAATTATGACCCTTTTTCTATTTCTTCATCTGGTGCCGTTGGTCTTTGGCAATTTATGCCTGCAACAGCAAGAATATACAAGCTTGAAAAGAACTGGTGGTTGGAAAATAGGCATGACCCAATTCTATCTACTAAAGCTGCAATTAAGTATCTTGCATATCTATATAATAGATTTGATAACGATCCAATATTGACCTTAGCTGCATATAATGCTGGCCCAACATACCTTGAGAGACAAATTAATATCACAAGAAGGTCTGGTAAGGATCCAAATTTTCAAAACCTTAAACTCCCCAACCAAACAGTAAACTATATTCCAAAATTTCTAGCGATTAGGGAATTGATTCTTAACCCAGACAAATATGGACTTGTATTACCAAATTTTCCAGATAAAAAGGTAATAGACTTAGTTGAAATTAATGGGCAAATTGAAATGCTAGCTTTCAGTGAATTTATTGATATAAAGCCAGAGTTTCTATACCAACTGAATGCTGGATATACTAAATGGGCTACACCACCCAATCTCAAGACTCAATTATATGTTCCAATAGAAAAAAAAGATTTTATTGATACAAATAAGGGTCTATTTCTTAAAAATCATAATATTAAATGGATCACACATACAGTTAAAAGAGGTGATAGCCTTTGGAAGTTAGCTAACAAATATGATGTAAGACTAGAAGACTTAATAACAGTGAACTCTAAGAATAACAATTCTTTATTAAAGATAAATGAAGTGCTATTAATTCCACTGGTAGGACCAGATGAAGATGTATTTATACCTTACCAAGTTCACATTGTAAGTGAAGGAGACACTTTATGGAGTCTTGGAGAGAAATATAATCTTCGCCCACAGGATATAGCTGCAAATAACCAGATTGCAATAAATTCAGTTTTAAAAATAGGTATGAATTTAAATATTGGAACGAAAAATATATACAGAACTATAAATTCAAAAAAAAGAACTATCTTGTATAGTGTAAAACAAGGCGATAGTCTGTATAGAATATCTGAGATGTTTAATCTTAAGATTATAGATATCATTAAGCTTAACGACCTTCCTGATGCCTCTATTAAGCCTGGACAAGTTTTAAAGTTAGTGATTAGAGCTATCTAATCTGAAGATATTTTAGGATCTAAGGCATCCCTTAAACCATCTCCAAAAAAATTCAATGCAAATAATGTAATTGTGAAAGTTAAACCAGGGAAAATTATCATCCACCAGTATCCAACTAGCATTCCTTCAATACCATCCTTAATTAATGTGCCCCAGCTACTCATAGGAGGTTGGATTCCTAATCCAAGGAAGCTAAGAAAAGACTCTAATAACATCACCTGAGGAATAGTTAAGGTTGCATAAACGGCAATAGGTCCTAGAATATTGGGTAGTATATGCTTACGAAACATCCCGAAGCTACTTACGCCCATAGCTTGAGCAGCCATAACAAACTCTTGATTTTTAATGCTAATAACTTGAGATCTAACTATCCTAGACATTGTGAGCCATTCGACGGCACCAATTGCTCCAAATAACAACCAAATATTGCTCCCAAATATAACCATCAATAATATGACAAATATGATAAATGGCAGGCCATAAAGAATATCCACAATCCTCATCATGATTGAATCAATTTTTCCACCATAGAATCCAGCTACCATCCCCCAAGTTACGCCTATGACTAAAGCAACAAATGTGGCAACAAAACCCACTAATAAAGAAATTCTAGCGCCATATAATAGTCTGCTAAATAAATCTCTACCATAATTATCTGTACCTAGTAGATGCTCTGATGAAGGTGGTGCGGGACCTAAAATAATATCCATTTCATCATAAGCATAAGGCGATATTAATGGAGCAAAAATTGCTAAAAAAATTAGGACTAGCACAGTTAGGCCTCCTATAACTGCTGCTTTATTCTGAGTTAGTCTCCGAAAAGCATCGCTCCACAATGATGCATCGTTCATGATTCTGTTCTTGCTTTAGGATTAAGAATTAAAACAATAATATCTGAGATAAGATTGAAAAAAATTATCATGGCTGAGAAAAATATTGTAGTCCCTAGTATTAGCATATAGTCCCTATTTAGTGCGCCCTCTACATAAAACCTACCTAGACCAGGGATATTAAAAATTGTTTCTACAACAAATGATCCTCCCAATAATCCTGCTATAGCAGGACCTAAGAAGGCAACCACAGGCAATAGTCCTCCTTGCATTGCATGTTTGATAACAATTCTGGTCTCACTTAAACCTTTGGCACGCGCAGTCCTTATGAAATCTTGGCCTAGAACTTCAAGCATCCCTCCCCTACTCAGTCTTGCAATATAAGCAGCATAAGCAAAACCTAGAGTTATTGAAGGAAGAATCTTATCCCCTGATCTCTCACCCCAGCCCTGAGTAGGGAGTAAATCTAAGTTGATGCTAAAAATCTGAACTAACAATGGTCCCATTAAAAATGTAGGCACACATATACCTATCATTGCTATAGACATTGGAACATAATCAAAAACGGTATTGCGTTTGAGCGCTGCTAATACACCTGAAAAAATACCTACCAAAATCGCTATTAAAATTGCATATAAAGCTAACTCAAATGTTATTGGTAAACCATCAACAATTAGATCGCTTACAGTTTTCCTTGGATATTTAAAAGAAGGCCCAAAATCACCAACAAAGACACCGCTCATGTAATCAAAATATTGTTCATATAGTGGAGCATCAAGATTATATGCTTCCTCTAAATTTTTAATTACTTGTGGTTCAGCAGCTCTATCAGTATCAAAGGGTCCACCTGGTGCTAATCTTATAAAAAAGAAAGTTAAGCTTGCAACAACAATAAGTACAGGTATAGCAACTAGAATCCTTCCAAAAACTATTTTGAGCATTGGTTAATTACTTAGATTCCTTTCTAGATAAATCGTCTTTGGATGGTGGTGATCTAAGTAATTGGGGAAATAGCCTTTTACATCTGGGTGTAATTGATATGCCCTAACATACGTATACAGTGGAATTATAGGCATTTCGTCTATGAGAATTCTTTCAGCTTTTTTTAAAAGATCATATCTCTTGTCTTGATCTGATAATGTATTTGCTTCAATTAATAACCTCTCATATTCAGGATTTTCCCAACCAGTTTTATTATTACCTCTATTTGGTCTCATAGTATCCAAGAAGGTATTTGGGTCTTCGTAATCTGCTATCCATCCAGCTCTAGAAATCTGAAAATCTCCAATCATTTCCCTGCTTAAATATACTTTCCAATCCATGTTAACCAATCGTACTTTAATGCCAAGATTCTTTTGCCACATTTGCTGTATAACAAGTGCAATCTTTCTGTGATCTTCGCTAGTATTAAATAAAATCTCAAGTTCAGGAAATTTTTTTCCATCTTTATATCCAGCTTCAGCCAATAATTTTTTAGCTTTTTCTGGGTCATAAGGTATTTGCGTATCAGGAAAATAATTTGCTGATCCAGGAGGAGTGAAAGAGTAAGCAGGAATTTGCCCACATTGAGTTACTCTCTCAGTAAGAGTTTCTCTATCAATAGCAAATGCTAGAGCTTTCCTAACTCTTTTGTCTTTAAGAGCCTCAACCTTAGTATTAGTTCTAAAGAAATAAGTTCCCATATACGGGTCAATTCTTAGATTTGGGTTCCCTTCTTTACGCCACTTACCGCAACTCAATGAAGGTACAGTGGATGTTACATGTAATTCACCACTTTTAAACATATTGTTTTCAGTATTAATATCTGTAACAGCATAAAAATGTATCTCATTTAGTTTAACTTTATCAACATCCCAGTAAAGGGGATTCTTTTCAACAACAATTTTATTATTGATTTGCCATGACTTGAGATTCATGGGTCCATTACACACAAAAGAGCCTGGTTCAGTCCATAAGCCTCTTCTATCATCTAACCTGCCATACTTAAGTACAGTTTCCTTGTGAACGGGCCAAGTTGAGTAATGGCTTAATAGGCCAATAAAAAATGGAGTTGGATTTCTTAGTTTAACTTCAAGAGTTTTATCATCTAATGCTTTAACGCCAACTAGATTAAAATCAGATACTTTTCCAGTATGGAAGTCTTCAGCACCTTCTACATAGTAGAGCATGTCAGGATATTGAGAGCCTAAGCTAGATGTTAATATTCTTTGCCAAGACCAAACCATATCATGAGCAGTAAAATCATCTCCATTTGACCATTTAGCATCTTTTCTAATATTAAATATATATTCTTTTCCATCTTCACTAATAGTCCAACTAGATGCCATACCAGGCAGATTATCACCTCCCTTCGGATTCGATATAGTTAGTCCTTCACATAATGTAATAAGTATATGATGTTCTGGAACTCCTGTAACAATGTGCGGATCTAATCCCTGAGGTTCGCTACCATTTCCAACTAAAAAAATCTTTTTTCTTAAGGCGTCATCGACTGGGTCAGCTGCCAATGAATTAATTGAAAAAAAACTGAGGATAAGGATTAATGTTAAAAAAGATAAATTTTTCATATGCAAATTATAACTAATAGATGTATCGAATTGATAAAAAAAGAGCCGCATATAGCGGCTCTTAATGTTTGAATAAACTTTGCTTTTAGTATCTTACCCTAAAGCCAGCATACATAAATGCTCCGCCAGGTATATCCCATGCAAAGTCAAAGTTTTGTGCAAATGCATCATATACCAATGGTGGCTCTTCACCTAGGAGGTTTCTAGCACCAATAGTAAATGTAACATTTTCGTTGTATTGATAATCAACATTCAGATCAACATATGGATCAGCTTTAACTTCTTGATAACCATAACTCCCTTTATCTGGATGCGAACACGGAATGTTTGCATTATCAGCTGCAGAGAAATAGAACTGAAGCCAGCAATCTTCCCAGTTATCATCAAGGAATCTAAAGTTTAGAGCTGTTGTCCAGTCATTGTAATACCACAATACTGAAGCGTTAGCTCTCCATCTGAAGTCAGCAGCACCCTCATAGTAACCAAATGACTCTGAAGGAGTTGAATCTGCAGCTTGAGCAAATTCATCTTTGGTGTAATAAGTCATGTCAAAAGCTGTAGTAAAGCTTCCATAATTATCTACATCAAAGTCATATACTGCTACAAAGTCAACACCAGAAACATTGCTTAATGCAGAGTTAATTTGTGAAGTTCTTGCTGTCTGTAATGCACCTGTAGGTGTTCTTTGAACAAAAGCACAGAAACCTGAATCTTGATTCGGGCCAGAAACATAACATCTATTTAATACTTGCTGAGCACTAATTGTACTAAAGATATTTTCTAGCTCAATTTCCCAGAAATCTACACTTAATCTCAGGCCTTCTACTTGTGAAGGTGTGTAAACAACACCTAAAGTCCTGTTTTCACCTTCTTCAGGTTGAAGATTTGGGTTACCACCTACAAACGCTCTAAGCTGAGTTGTAGCCTGCTCTATACCACCCATAGGTACTCCAGCAGCCATACATCTTGTCTGTGTAGCCCCATCTTGTGATGAGAATTGATCTGTATTACATGGGTCAACCGCTTGTGGGAAAGATTCACCACCACCTCTATATAGGTGACCAACGTTTGGAGCACGGAATGTTTCACCCCATGTCATTCTTACTAATACATCATCAATTGGCTTCCATCTTAAACCAAACTCAGTAGTAGTTGGCTCACCTGGATTATTAATTGTAGGAGTAAAGCCTACAAAACCAGCAGCTGTATACTCTGATCTTCTTGCTGAGATAGTAGCTTCAAGTTCTTGAGCTCCTACTTCACCTTCTATTAAAGGAAGGTTGATCTCAAGGAACATCTCTTCAACTTTAGTACCACCTCTAGTTGGTTCTCTATAGTTAGTTGATGAACCACCAGAACTAACTAAAGCATCTGGGGTATCAAAATAACCAACAGATCTATTTTCTAGACCTATCGCAAAGTAAGCAGTTCCATATGGCATTTCAAATAATGGACCTGATAGTTCAAGCCAATAATCATCGCTATCCATACCAGCACCTGCAGCACCATCGTAACCTACATAGTCAACCATGGCATCATACTCAGCCTGAGTAACACGTCCAGCAGCTAAACCTAGATCAGGACCACCAAAAATATTAAATGGTGTACAACCCAGAATAACGTTATCTGGAGTTCCACACTTTAGCGAGCCATCAGCAGCTCTAAATGAAGGTCCAACAGCATTAGCAAGGTGAACAAGGTCAACAAAGTTATAAAGCTTTGAATCATACTGAGCGTCGTTAACTTGTGTTCCGGCTGACCAGAAGTAAGTATTACCATTTAGCTCAAAATTACCTTCTAAACCAGCTCGAATACCATAAGTATCATAATCATAAGCATAGATACGAGGTCCAATTGCAATTGATCTAAAGCCAAACATAGTATCGGTACCTATTACATTAAAGTAACCATCTCCCGTTGCACCTCTACCTTGGTTAATTTGCCATTGAGGACCAGCCCAAGAAGCAACAGTCATTGGTACTTGTGCCAACTGATTAAGACGCTCTGATTTTGAATAAACAAATTGAACGTAAGCAGTTAGATTATCACTTATTTCAAAATCTGAATAAGTATAAACACCAACTCTATCAACTGGGTTTTGAACGTGATTAACTGGTGCATAGTTATATCTACCACCGTTTGACCATGGAATAAAGTGCTCAGGTAAAGCACCAGATTTTCCAGGCTCAAGATACTTATTCCAAGTAAAGTATCTACCATATGCTGGATATGAAGATCCACAAATAAAACTATTTGCTGGACCAAAGTTACCGTAACCACTATTTTGTTCAGGAGAAGGGCCTAAATTTGTTGGACTATTTTGTGGTCCAGTACCTGAATTAGGAACATTTGTACAACCATAATAAGGTTGGTTGGCTCTTGGTATTTCACCAGCCATGATCTCTTCCTGATTAGCCATAGAAATGTTGAAAACGTTAGAAGATTTCTCTCCAACACTTCCAAATGTAAGACTCACTGAATTTTGCTCACCATAACCAGCATCGTACTTACCTCTAGAAGCTCTCATTTCAAAGCCTTCAAATTCTTTTTTAGTAATGATGTTGATAACACCTGCGACAGCATCAGAACCATAAATAGATGAAGCTCCATCCTTCAGAATTTCAACCCTAGATATGATTGAAGCTGGAATGGTTTGCATATCAACTGATCCGAAAGCATCTGTTACCCATCTTCTACCATCAATCAGAACAAGTGTTCTACCAGAACCAAGACTTCTTAATGAAATTTCATTAGAACCGTCACCACCATTAGTGGCAGTTGTTACTGGTCGGATACCTGTACCATCTGATGAAGATATATTTTGAAGAACATCACCAATATTATTTAATCCTGTTCTTTCAATAGCTTCGGCATCAATAACTTCAAGCGGTTTAGAGCTATCAAAGATATCAACCTTTTTAATCTTAGAACCAGTCACTATTACTTCTTCAACATCTTCATCGTCTTCTTGTGAAAAGACGTTTCCAACACTGATCAAGCCTATAGAAAGGACTGATACTAGCGAAAATTTAACGAATTTAGACATAATTTTCCCCATAAAAGTTATTTCGTAGAGGTAATTGTTGCTAATTTGACAAAATTGTCAAATTTTTTTCACTTTTTCGCTATATAAATAGCTATATAACATTAGGTTTTTTAATAAAAAAAGGGGTGAAAAACACCCCTTTTTTATCATTTTTTGACTTTAACTTAATAAGAAACGGTCAAATTTAGAAATACATACTGTCCAAATGCATCGAAATAACCTGGGAAAGTATTACCATTACCAGGCGCTGTACCCGCATCAGAAGTGTATCCAGGCTCCTCATCAAATAAGTTATTGACACCAAATGTTACGGTTAGATTGTCTGTTGGTCTGTGTTGAACAGTAACATCAATATAAGTTGTATCATCAAAATCAATCTTATTTGAATTAAGATCAGTTGTTTCTCCTAGATATCTCATTCCTACAGTCCAGTCTGTATCATTCTCTGTTGAGAGTGTTGCCTGATACTTACCAGCAAATTCTGGTAATGGGTTCTTACCACAAGAACCACCCCAATTACCTGCGCAAGCAATTGATGGATCGCCTGGAATTTCAGTAATATCATAAGAATCTAAGAAAGTTGAAACACCTTCAACACTAACTGGGCCCCATTCGGTTTCAAATGAGTAATCAAAGATAATGTCATAACCACTTGTTGTTTCTTCAGAAATGTTAGTAGTTTGTGTAGAAATATAACCACCGGTTAACCATAAAGTACCATTAACTGGGTTTCTGTTAATAAGTCCACAGTAAGAAGCTGCTCCAGTAGAAATACATTTATCTAAAGCAGTTTTAGCACTAACACTACCGATTCCATCTTCAACGGTAATATCAAATATATCAATGGTTAAGGTTAAACCAGGAACAGAGTCAGGTGTAATAACAAATCCAGCTGTCATAGACTCTGATTCTTCAGGTGAAACGTTAGGGTTACCACCATACTTGATATTGTACTGATCAGCAGGTGAATTAAGATCAGTATTGTAAAAAGATGCTGCTAGGCCGGTCTTAGCACATTGTGCTTGTGTAGCAGTAGCAGGATCTCCATTTTGTTGAATAGCACATGGATCATTATCAAGGTCTACTAAGCCATCACCAACAGCGCTAAATAGTTCAGATATGTTAGCGTGACGTTGTGCAGTCTGTAGAGATGCTCTAAATGATACATTCTCATTGATTGTCCAGTACGTACCAATTTTCCATGCGTCAGTTTCAGCTCCTAATGAATATTCTGCTGTTCTGTACCCCGCATCAAAAGATAAAGCATCTGTAACAGGAATACCTAACTCAAAATAATATTCATCAACATCATACTCACCAGCAATTGGAAGAGTTGCACCACCAGAACCTGATCTATCACCAGTCCTACTTGGTAAATCTGGTCTAAAATCAGTGTCAAGTTCTTTGGTCTCAAAACCAGCAACTAAAGATACTGAACCAGGCGCTCCTGGAATAGTCCATCCAGTGTCTCCAGAAATATAACCTGATAAGATCTTTTGTTTTCCATCACCGTGAATGTATGTAGCATTTGCTATATAGTTTTGCAGTGCTTGTCCTCCATCTCTTACCCCTGTGATACCTGCATCACCAGGTTGACCACCTTGGAAAAGGTTGTAAGGGATACATGAAGAATCAGTACCATTAACTGCTGATACACAAGTTGGTACTCCATTAATGTTTACAACATCAACAGCTCTATTAATAGCAGTAACAGATAAGTCATTTCTATACTCATTACTGTAATTTACAATTGAGTTCTGATAATAAAGATCGTATGACCAATTATCATTAATTTCACCAGCTATACCAATTGTCTGGTTATAACTCTTGTACATATAAATAGATTGTCTTGGATTACCCTCAACATTTCTTTTTAAAGAGTACATTGGTGCTCTGTAGTCAATAATGCTTCCATTACCTTTAGCAATTTCAAGGCCTGAAATATATGCTAGCGCTGCAGCATTTGAAGTAAAGTTAGGTGCATGGTCACCACCCATACCTACCCAATCACTACAAGCTACTTTGTATTGTTGCGCTGATAATAAAGCGTTATAACAAGGTAAATGTGTAATATTTCCGAAAGTTCCTGAATATGCAATCTGGGCATTAGATTCAGATTTCATAAATGTTAGATCTACATAAACCTGAGTAGTATCATTGATATCATATTTACCAAAGAACCCTCCATTAAGCCTATCATCAGGTCTTTGGAAAAAGTTTGTTGGGTTATAGTTGAAGGTTTGACCTGCTCTAGGAACAAATTCATTACCCTGAACTTTAAAGTCTACTCTTGTTATGCTTGGGTCAATATTAACAAAGCCAGCCGCTCCATAACTGCCAAAATCAGCCCACCTACCAGGCGGAATAGTTGATGATCCTCCACAACGAGTAACACCACCACTTAAAGCACAAGCACTGATATCATATTCTCCTTGAAGAATAGGTTTTGTATCGGTGTGTTCTAGAAAAGCAGTAACGTGACCTCTTCCATCATCAATAGATCCTCCGAAAGCAATTGAAAACTTACCGGTATCACCAGTCTGAACATCGCTAGGTGCCTGTTTGTAGTTGTAGCTTTTAACCAGAGATCTTAAAGCGCCGTTATCATTCTCATGGTTATAAAAGCCATGAGAGTAAGCAGCTTTAAAACCTTCAAACTCATCATCTAGTATAAAGTTAACAACACCGGCAACCGCATCAGAACCGTAAACTGAAGAAGCACCACCAGTAAGAACCTCAACTCTGTCTAACAATAGAGTAGGAATGGTGTTGAGGTCAGCACAGTTTCCACCGCCTGTAGTACCCGGAACCATTCTTCTTCCGTTTAAGAGAACCAAAGTTCTTGAACAGCCAAGATTCCTTAAATTTGCAGTTGCTGTACCACTTGCTCCATTAGAGTTAGTGATTGATTGTCCAGGTGAAATCTGAGGCATATCATTAAGATAATCCTCTACCCTAGTTACACCAGCTGCAATAATATCTTCTCCATCCACTACTGCTATTTGAGAAGAGCTAACCACATTAGGATCTACAATCCTAGTACCGGTTACGACCACTTCTTCAACATCAGCATCAGAATTTTCTTGAGCAAAAGTTAGTGTTGTAAATCCAGAAATTACAACCAGCCCAAAAAATAATTTATTAAAATAATTCATAAAAACTCCCTTCATTAAAAATGAACAATGTGTCAATTATAGACAAATAGTGAAAGAAATGTAAGATTTTAAAAATATCTTTTAAATGCAGTAAAATAAGGGAAAATAATATAAAAAAATTACTATGTTTCTTAAAGGTAAAAAGATATTAATTGCTGGATTAGCTAACAAACACTCTATCGCTGCAGGCATCTCAAGAGCTATGCATACACAAGGAGCAGAATTGGCTTTTACTTATCAAAGTGAGAGATTAAAGCGTAATGTAGAAAAGATCGCAAAAGAACTAAATTCAGACATTCTATTGGAATGTGATGTAGCCTCTGATGAAAGCATAGAGAAAATGTATGAAGGTCTGTCTTCCAAATGGAAAAGCTTTGATGGATTAGTCCACTCTATTGGTTTTGCTCCATCTAATGAGCTTGACGGTAGATTTATAGATGTTGCAACTAGAGAAGGTTTTAAAATAGCCCACGATATAAGCTCCTATAGTTTCACAGCTCTAGCTAAAGGGGCTAAGAAGTATTTAAATAAAAATAGCGCTTTACTAACCTTAACTTACTTAGGATCAATTCAATCCATGCCTAACTATAATGTCATGGGTTTAGCTAAAGCAAGTCTAGAGGCAAATACTCGTTTTTTAGCTGCCTCACTAGGTGAGGATGGTATAAGGGTCAATGCTATATCCGCCGGACCAATCAAAACACTAGCTGCTTCAGGAGTAAAAAATTTTAGAAAAATGTTTCACCATTATGTCAACAGAGCACCTCTCAAAAGAGCTGTGACGACAGATGAAGTTGGTAATGTTGCAGCATTTCTATGTTCAGATTTAGCTAGCGGTATAACTGGTGAAATAACCTATGTCGATGCTGGTTTTAATACTGCTGCTATGTCTTCTGAAGAATATGTAGATAGCTAATCAGCAGGATCAAGGTTCTGTAATTTTACTATTAAGTCTTCTTTAAGTTTGTCATCTAATAATAGAGATATTTTTTGTGAAGAATGTTGCTTAAAGTATTCTTTATATTCTTCTAATTTTTCTTGAACATCTTCTATGGGTGGAGTTGATTCAGACTTAACCAAAACAAAATAATTCTCTCCATCAGAGCCTAGAGTAGAAAAAAACTTATCTAGATCAGAATTAAAAACTTCCTGAGTAATATTTGGAGGTAATATAGAAGAAAATCTTGTAACGCCTCTATAATTATCTCTCTTGAAACCATCTGGTAAATCTAAACCTTCACCACCAATCAGAACTTTGCGTGATAATTCATCTCCGCTTGCAATCATGAGTCTTGCCTTTTCTTTTCTTACTTCTTCAATTGCTAAATCAGCAACAATCTCAAATGGTAAAACTTCAGATGATTGAATCTCTAATACCTCAATCAACATAAAGCCATTTTGGGTATCAAATATCTCTAAACGACCGATTGAATATTCAGAACTAAATAAGTTGTCTGAGTCAAGATTTTGAAAAAGCTCTAGCACTGAATCTTGATCAACAAGATCTGTTTCTTGTTGTTCTGTTGGAAGACCAACAACGACTTCAGTTAAATTTGCTCCTGATAATATTTTATCTTCAGCTTGATTAAGTAGTTCATTTAATTGATCTGATGCCTCCATAAGCTTAATCTCATCCAATAATTCAGAGCGTTTTTCATCATAAGTTAAGACTTGCTCCTTTAATACTTCTGTTAGCTTAATGATATGAAAAGATTCATCTTTAAGTTCAATAATTTCTGAGATTTGATTCACCTGTAATTCATCAATTATCAATTCAAACTCTTCTGGGAAGGCATCTCCAGATGAATATCCAAGATCACCATTGTCTGGAATCGAATCAGCATCTTCGCTAAAGTTCTGAACTGCCTCTTCAAAACTAAACTTGCCAATAGAAATGTCACTTGCTATCTCAACCATTCTTTCTTTTGCTTCTAATGCCGATGAATAATTAGATACGTCTATCATGATATGAGAAATACGATTTTGCTGTGCAGAAGTGATATCGGCTTGATAATCTTCGTAAGCTGCATACAAAACGTCTTCATCGATAATAATTGATTCCATTAAGACGCTATTTGAGATTTCAGCATATCCAAATTTTCTTTTCTCTTCGGATAAGAACAATAAATTATTCTCATTATAGAATTCTTGTCCTTCAACTAAAGTTGCATCTTGTGAGGCAACAACTTTATTAAAATCAGTTTTTATAAAATCAATATCTCTAGAGGTCTCAAGAGCTAAAACAAAATCAACTAATTCGTTATCAAGAAGAAAATATGAACGAGTTAGTCCTTGTATGAGATTTTCCGCGGCAGAACTTAGAGAAAATAATTCAATATAATCATTTGGAGTCATTCCGCTTGATCTAATAAGTGTTTCAAAGATAGTTTCATCAAATACATTCTCGCTTGATTTAAATTCGTCCATTTTCATAATTTGCTTCTTTGCTTGATCAGAATTAATGGATAAACCTGCATCAATTGCTTTGGATTGAATTAATTTTTGGTTGATGATTTGATTTCTAACTAGTTCTCTAAGCTGATCTTCAGGTAATGTGTCTAATTCAAAATCTTCACCAAATAAACTTTTAAATCTTGAAGCAATTTGACCGTTGGCTGAGCTTAAATCAACCTCTTTAACAGGCAAACCATTTACTGTGCCATATGGAGCAAATACAAAAGTTCCTAAACTTAGTGAGGCTGTGCCAAGTAACACAAATGGAAGCGCTAAAAATATTACCACTACTATTAAAGTTTTCCCGGATAAAAAATTTCGAACAGATTCGAGCATAATTACAACGTTATGATTTATTTGAATGTAGCATGATACATAAAAAAAGGGTGCAACAGCACCCCTTTTTTTTCTTTATCTAATTCTTAACCGAACTTAACTTTATCTTTTAGCCCTTTACCAGCTTTGAATCCAGGTACTTTTGTTGCAGGAATGTGCATGGGTGCACCAGTCTGTGGGTTTCTTCCATCTCTTGCAGCTCTATGTCTGACTGAGAATGTTCCAAAACCAACTAAAGAAACTGAGTCACCACTACCTAATGCACCACCAATTGCGTCAAGTGTTGCATCTACAGCTCTAGCAGCTGAAGCTTTTGTCAGATCAGCAGAACTTGCTACTGCGTCAACTAAATCAGATTTATTCATATGTTCTCCTCTCGTTAGAAATGATTGATGCCTCTATGTAAAGACATCATATGATAAATGTCAAGCAATTATGAAGATTCTAGTGAGATTTTCTTTTTGGGTTGATATCTTTGGGTACGGTTTTTTTAATAGATTTTGATGAAATCGATTTCTTTTTTACTGTTTTTTGATTCGGTTCTTTTGTTAACGCAAATGAAATAACCTCATCAATCCATTTAACTGGAAGTATCTTTAAAGACTTAGTAATTTGTTTTGGAAACTCTTTAATTTCAGGTTCATTTTCTTCAGGAATAATGACTTGTTTAATGCCCGCTCTTTTTGCAGCAAGTAGTTTTTCTTTTAAACCGCCAATTTTTAAAACTTGCCCATGAAGAGTGATTTCCCCGGTCATGGCTGTATCTGCTCTAACTGGTATGCCAGTTAAAATTGATATCAGTGCGGTACACATTCCTATGCCAGCACTTGGGCCATCTTTAGGAGTTGCTCCCTCAGGAACATGAATATGAATATCAGATTTTTCATGAAAAGCTGGGTTAACACCTAAAGATTTTGATCTAGACCTGACAACGGTTAATGCAGCTTGAATAGATTCTTGCATAACCTCACCCAATGAGCCTGTCTTGATAATTTTACCTTTACCTGGAACATGAGATGCTTCTATAGTTAATAACTCTCCACCAACTTCGGTCCAGGCTAAACCAGATACTTTTCCAATAGTATCTTCTTTTTCAGCGCTACCAAATCTAAATTTTTTAACTCCAATATATTTTTCAAGATTATTTGGTAATATCTTCGTCACTTTTCTTTTTTCTTCTGATTTAGACATTTCTCTTTCTTTGACAGTTTTCCTAAGTACCTTAGCAATCTGTCGTTCTAAGCCTCTTACGCCAGCCTCTCGAGTATAGTAACGAATTAAATCTAATATGCTTTTATCCGATAGATTTACCTCCTTTGTGCTCAATCCATTTCTTTCCAGTTGTTTGGGTAATAAATACTGTTTAGCAATATTTAATTTTTCATCTTCGATGTACCCAGGTATTCGTATGATTTCCATCCGGTCCATTAAAGGACTAGGAATATTCAATGAATTTGCAGTGCATACAAACATAACCTCAGATAAATCAAAATCAACTTCTAGGTAATGATCAGAAAAGGTTGAATTCTGCTCTGGATCAAGAACTTCTAAAAGTGCAGATGCAGGATCTCCGCGATAATCCATACCCATTTTATCTATCTCATCTAACAAAAATAATGGATTTCTAGAGTCTGCTTTAGAGAGTTTTTGAATAATTTTACCTGGCATTGAACCAATATAAGTTCTTCGGTGTCCCCTGATTTCCGCTTCATCCCTAACACCACCAAGAGACATTCTAATGAATTTTCTATTTGTGGCATTTGCTATTGATTGTCCTAAAGATGTCTTTCCAACTCCAGGTGGTCCAACCAAACAAAGAACAGGTGCTTTTAATTTTTTAACTCTTTTTTGAACAGCAAGATATTCTAGAATTCTATCCTTAACCTCTTCTAAGCCATAATGGTCACTATCTAAGACTTTTAAAGCATTATGAATATCACTTTTAACTTTAGTTTTTTTCTTCCATGGTATATTTAACAACCAATCGAGATATGATCTTACAACGGAGGCTTCAGCAGACATTGGGGACATCAATTTAAATTTATTTAGTTCACTTTCAGCTTTCTTAGCGGCCTCTTTTGACATACCCGATTTCTTAATTTGATTCTCAATCTGAGTAACCTCATCACCTTCTTCAGAAATATCACCTAACTCTTTTTGAGCAGCTTTAATTTGTTCATTTAAATAATATTCTCTTTGAGATTTCTCCATTTGTTTTTTAACTCTATCTTTAATCTTTCTCTCTACATCAACCGAATCAATTTGGGTTTGGATCAAACCTATGAGTGTGTCAGCTCGAACTTGAACATCATCTGCTTCTAGAATTGATTGTGAGTCCTCAACGCTCAATGCTAAATGACTAGCAACGGAGTCAATAACTCGAGCAATATCATCCAATGCATCTACTGTAGATAAAACTTCTGGTGCAACTTTTTTAGTAAGCTTAATGTAATCTCCAAACTTGCCTTTTATAAAATTAATAAGATTCTTTTCATCTTGAGCAGCCATAACCTTATCTTCTATTAAATTAACTTGTGCTTTAGAAAAGCTATCACTCTTAATTGATTTAACTAGTTTGCATCTATGACTACCTTCAACCAAAACCTTTAATGTGCCATCTGGTAACTTAATGCATTGGAGAATATTTGCCAGCGTTATAGTTTTATAAAGATCTTTAAAAGAAGGCTCGTCTTTGCTTCCATCTATCTGCGCTGCAAGTAAAATCTTTTTCTCTGCGCCCATGGCTTCATTTAAAGCTGCAATTGATCTATCTCTACCAACAAAAAGAGTAGTAACAATTCCAGGAAAGACCACAACATCTCTGAGTGGTATCAATGGAAGATCGTATTTAATTTTTATCTTTTTTGACATCTATGTTAATTGATTCTTGGCTATCACTAATTCACTGAAGACTTTTTCTTATTAGTAGATTTATAAACCTTAATGGGGTCTGTGCTATGCTTAACTGAGTTTTCATCAATGATAACTGTTTCTAAATCTTCATTGGGCAGATCAAACATAGTATCCATCAAAATATCTTCCATAATAGATCTCAATCCTCGTGCACCTGTTTTTCTTTTTAAAGCCTGTCTCGCAATCTCAACTAATGCTGAATCTTGAAAATCTAAATCTACTTCATCAATATCAAAAAGATACTTATATTGAGTTACAAGTGCATTTTTTGGTTCTTGAAGAATTCTTACCAATGATTTTTCATCCAATTCATGCAAAGTAGAAATAACAGGTAATCTACCTACAAACTCTGGTATCAATCCATATTTTACTAAATCTTCTGGAGCTAATTGATCAACTAAATTTTGAACAGATTCCTTAGTATCTTTAATAGATGCGGCAAAGCCAATTCCAGATTTATCAGTTCTTTGTTTAATAACATCATCGATTCCAGAAAATGCACCGCCACAAATAAATAAGATATTAGATGTATCTATTTGAATAAATTCTTGTTGTGGATGTTTGCGACCACCCTGAGGAGGAATAGAGGCTATAGTTCCTTCAATTAATTTTAATAAAGCTTGTTGAACGCCTTCTCCAGAAACATCACGGGTAATTGAAGGATTATCTGACTTTCTTGCAATCTTATCTATTTCATCAATATAGACAATGCCTTTTTGAGCTCTTTCAACGTT
>CAYFFR010000014.1:24975-32281 GCA_964342675.1 uncultured Gammaproteobacteria bacterium | reverse complement strand
CATGTCATCGCGGCACAGACCTAGATCAGCCAAGGAATCTTGCTAAATCTGTTACGGTGGAATAAGTTCGAACAGTGATTTCGCATCACGCAACAAAGACACATATTTAACTTTTATTCTTAATTGCAGAAGTGATATTTAGTTGCCTATCCTCAAAAAGAACAGAAAATTTACAAAACAGAAATCTCAAGGATGAAACTTGGTTTTTAATATGCAAGAATAAATCATGAAAAAAATATTAATATACACATCAGTACTAATTTTATATATATATACACCAACAGCAGAGGCAGAAAATAATATCTTTGGCACTGGCGCTATAAGTTGCGGTGAAATGGTCGCATTAAAAGGCGGTCCTTATGATAACTTTATGGAAGTGGGTTGGATAAGTGGTTATATGAGTGCCCTTAATGTTGAATATGGTTATACCAAAGGCGTTGATGAGTCATTTGAATCCATATATTACGCAGTTTTAAACAGATGCAAAGATACGCCACTAAAGTTAATGCAAAGTGCAGTTGTTTATGTTTATATCAATGAACTCTAAAAATCAAAACCAATAGATACTTATGAGCAAATCTGAAAAACAAGTCATTATAGTTAAAAACCATACAAATTATGGAATAGCTGGAGTTATAGTTGGTTTTGTGGGTATTTTTGTATTTTCAATAGTCCTTTCGCCTCTTGCATTTATTCTCGGATTAATTGGAATTTTTAGGGGGCAGATTATCTCTGGAATTTTTGCAATTTTATTTTCAGCTATAGGGCTATTAACTTCAGTTGCAATCATGGGGTTATTGGGGTTAAGCGCACTAGCACTTCTTGACAGCTAGAAAAAATAAAAACTCTTAGATTTAAATAAAAAGTCACCCCCAATCGATCATGACCATCAAACATCTATCTATTAAGAAACCACCAGTACATAAACATCAAAAATATAATAAGAAACCACAGCATAAAATTACTTTTTTTATTCATAATTCTCTAGGTAATAATTTTCTCTATCATCTTTTTTCATGCCAACTGTCTCGTTCATGAAGTTATTTCTATCATCTCTTGATTTAAAAACCCAAATGCAAACGGTATCTTGTGAGTGATAAATTGCTTTAAGTTCATCGTCTATTTCACAGATTTCTTTTGGGATGTCAGCTTTAACACAGATCATTATTTACGCTTGCTCATTTACGGTAATTTAAATAAATCCTCTACTTTACAATCAAGCTTTGCAGCAATTTTTAAGGCAAGTACGGTTGAAGGAACGTAGATACCATTTTCTATTGCATTAATGCTTTTTCTTGAGACGTCAGCGCTTTCTGATAGTTCTTGTTGGGTCAGCCCCACAGACTTCCTAAGTTCTTCAAGATTGTTTAAAAGCTTTTTATGATCTTTACCCAAACTTAGTTCCTTGGTCTCTCTTCAAACTCCCTAACTGCTGCAGAGATGCTTTCAGCCTCATGTTTGTCGGACTCATTATCTAAAAAATGATTAGAAACAGCACTTACAAGAAAGCCCAAACCAAAGGCAATAGCAAAGCTTATTTCCCATGAGATACTCCATAAATAATAAAGCATATAGAAGTTTAAGAACCCGACACCCACACCAAGCGATTGTGATAATTCAGATGAATGCATGATGATAAATTTCTTCATTGCTTGCCCCTATTTTTTTTCAAAATCTTCTACTGCTTTATTGATTTCTTCGCTGGTGTTTGGATAGAGATATCCAGCAAGCATAGTGCCTATACCTATTGCCCCCACCAGATAACCAACACCCTTAAAGAGGGATCCCATCGCAACATAACCAAGAAGGTAGATGCCAATACCTACAAAAATCACTATTACGCCCCCTCTGCGGTAATCTATTGGCTCTTTTTTTCTTTCATCTAAAATACCTAACAACTTTTCTAGTTGGCTAGAATCGTCTATGTTTTTGGTTATTTCGATAATTGTTTCGTTCTTATGCTTAGTTTCATGATACAGCCAGTAGAAGACCGCCAAGGGAATAATGATGCCAACAAGCATTCCAGCAAGTGGGATTACCAAGCCTAAAGTGTTAAGTTCCATAAATTTTTCCTATAATTTGATATGTAACGCAAACTTACCATAATATATAAGGGAAGTAAAGGTTACATTGATGCTATAGAGTCATGCCCGTAGAGCAGCATTGATACCATCAATAAGATCTCCACCATCCTCTAAACCAGCAGAAATTCTAATCAAGCTATCAGATATACCAATTTTCTCCTTTTCTTCTGGACTCAGCACTGCATGCGACATGGTATATGGGTGGCTTACAAGACTCTCAAATCCTCCAAGGGATTCTGCAAGCGAGAATATCTCAACCCTTTTAAAGAAATCTTTTACAGCGGACAATCCACCCTCTAATTCAAAACTTAACATACCACCAAAACCTTTTTGTTGCTTTTTAGCTATTTTATGAGAAGCGTGGCTCGGCAATCCAGGGTAGTAGACTCTGCCCACTTTTGGACTCTTAGATAAAAGATCTGCAAGCTTAGTGGCATTCTGTTCATGCTTTTCCATACGAATACTCAGAGTTCGCAACCCCCTCAAAGTAAGGTAACTATCGAATGGAGCACCTGTAATGCCCAGATTATTTGCCCAAAACCTTAGTTGTGCCAAGATCTCATCATCATTTGTAATAACGGCGCCTCCTATAACGTCAGAATGACCATTTATGTATTTTGTTGTGGAGTGCAACACAATATCTGCACCAAGGCTTAAAGGGTTTTGTAACGCAGGGGATAAGAAAGTATTATCAACCACAACCAAGGCATTTGAGTTTTTTGCTTTAGTTGCAATTTCCTTGATATCAACAGCCTGTAACAGAGGGTTTGAAGGAGATTCAATCCATACTAAATCAGGGCCGAACTCTTGTAACCCCTTATCCAATAACCTAGAGTTAGCTTGATCGATAAAACACACATCAACAATTCCCTTTTCAGCAAGAGAAGAAAACAACCTAAAGGTTCCTCCATAACAGTCATGAGGAAGAATAATCTTGCTTTTAAGGTTTAGGATATTAGCAATTAATGTTATGGCCGCCATACCTGAGCTTGTGATTTCTCCACCGATGCCTCCTTCTAGTTCCGCTAGAGCTTTAGCCAAATGGTCTCTGGTAGGGTTTCCCTGCCTTGTATATTCATAAGGCTGTTCTTTCCCCACCTCATCGAAGGCAAAATTTGTAGACAGGTAAATTGGTGGGACTATAGCCCCATGCTGTTGATCAGATTCGATCCCAGCCCTTGAAGAGACCGTTTCTTTATTTCTTTTTTTATTCATAAGACCTCCTTAACACCCTATCGATTAAAACGAGCAGGCAAAAAAAAACCTATCAGCTTTGCTAGATAGGTTTTCACTTCTATTTAGCTGAATTTATAAAGCACCCGCAAGCTGAATCAAATCGGTGCTAGGAAATTATTTTAGTAGAACTGACATAACTTGCAAGTTTTCTTGGTTTGTATTCAAATGCATTACTATGAATGAACGTATCGAAGGAGGTTGTTTTTGTGGCGCTGTTCGCTATAGCTTTGAGCGAGATGAATACTTGTCTGCAAACTGTCATTGTTCTATGTGTAGACGTATTTCAGCCGCTCCATTTGTTTCTTGGATGGTTCTTCCTCTGTCATGTTTTGAATACACTCAAGGAGCCCCGAAAGAACTAAGCTCTTCTTCTCATGGCATGCGATATTTTTGTAAGGAATGTGGGACTCCTATAGCCTGCATTCTTAAGGAAGATCCAGAAAACATTAACATCACCATTTGTAGTCTTGATAAACCTCAGGACTTTGAACCTAAAACAGAGATATATACTAATGATAAGCTCCCTTGGGGAAGCAAAGATATGCACAGAGAATAAACCTAACTTAATTTATGCCACTAGTTGACCCCCTAAATGATATTACCGACAAAAAGGTAAAAGAGCTTGTAGACTTTTTTAATGAAACTTTAGGATTTTGCCCAAACTCTGTTCTAACCATGCAAAGAAGACCAGAAATTGCAAAAACATTTGTTCAGCTCAATATGGCGGTAATGGAAAATCATGGGAAGCTCACCTCTGAATTTAAAAGATTGATCGCATTTATTAGTAGCAACACAACAGGCTGCAGGTATTGCCAAGCGCACACTATTAGAGCTGCAGAAAGATATGGCTCGACGCTTGAACGACTAGAGAGTATTTGGGACTATCAAAAGAGCAATAGTTTTACGGAAGCTGAAAAAGCCGCCTTAAAATTTGCTCAAGAAGCAAGCACTGTTCCAGTAAGCGTTAGTCTTGCGACCGAAAATCAACTCAAACTTCATTGGAGTGACAACGATATAGTGGAGATAATGGGCGTCATATCTTTATTTGGTTTTTTAAATCGATGGAACGATGTTATGGCCACCTCTATAGAGGAAGATGCCAAGCTCTCAGGAGAAGGGCTTTTAACAAATATCTCATGGGATCCAGGCAAACACGAATAGTTTCATGATTTTGTGCGTACATTTGTATATAATTATTGATAAAATAATAGAATAATGGGTACATTATGAGTACAAATAACGATAAATACCTTGTTTTAAGGGGAAAAAACAAGAATATTTATTTCATTCAAAAAAGAGTCTCAAAAAAAATATCATCAATTATTGGGAAAGATTTTATTAAAAAGTCTTTAGAGACTGATGATATTCATATTGCTAGACAAAAAAGAGATGCAATTTTAGAAGAACTTAATGAAATTGAAAAAAACGCTACAAAACAAGACATTCAGCCACAAAATAATGTACCCATAGATGAAGACTCTAACCTTTCTTATGAGTACAATGATGATATTTCAACAACTCATAGTGAAAATGTACCCATAGACATAAAAAAAGACAATCATGGGTACAAAATAGACAATATCACCCCTAATAAGCCCAAAAGAGAGGCTATTTTAGAAAAAATTGATAATTTAACACCTATAGGGATTATCATCATAATAATACTGGTAATGTCTATTATATAAACCTTGAAAAATGAAAAAAAACTATAGTGTATTCTTGCTTTTACCCTGTTTCTGCTTTGCTATCACACAAGAGACCAAAGAATGTGTGAGTATTGATGATCCATCTGAGAGATTGGCTTGTTACGACAGTTTATTTCGTAACACCCAAACAAATCCCGGAGACTCAATTGAGATAGCCCCAAGCGATGGTTCACAAGCTATAGCTGCAACCCCACAAGATACTCGAAAACAAGAGTTCGGATTACCTAAATCAGCCCTGCCCAATAATGACCCAATTCAGATTAAATCTACAATTATTAAACTTAAACAGCTTAGCAATATGAAGGTTGATATAACTCTAGCCAATGGCCAAAAATGGCGAAGTTCAGAAAAAGTTAGGCGTGGCAAGTTAAAACTTAAGCAAGAGGTTGTCATATCAGAGGGCTTTATTAGCGGCTTTGTATTGAAGGTCCTAGATCAGAAAACCGCCATTAGAGTCCGACGACTTAAATAAGCTCATGCCTTCTAGCTTTGAACAAAAAGTTTGGCAGGCATTAACTAGAATCCCTGCTGGAGAAACCAGATCCTATAAGGAGATTGCCATATCCATAGGGCACCCCAAAGCTGCTAGAGCTGTTGCCAATGCTTGTGGTAAAAACCCTTACCCTATTAAGGTTCCATGCCATAGAGCGATAAGATCAGATGGCTCATTAGGCGGCTATAGTGCCCCAGGAGGAACGACAACAAAAAGAAGATTACTCAAAAAAGAACAAGCTCTAAAAGAACTTAAATAAATTCTAAACTAGTGCTAATATGAGGTTATGAATATGCCCGATCAGAGAAAACCATTAACAGGAGATCTCTTTATTATGGGATTTAAGCGCGGCGCTGAGACCTATGGGGAAGCACTGTTAGGCATGATAATTTTTTCTATTATAGCCTTTGCTCCTTTTATTCTTATTCTAATTTTTGTTGCATTAGATGACGCATCTTTTTTACCGCTCACTATAATAGTTGCTGTTTTATATTTGCTTGCAGCGCCAGGCGTAACCGGAGCTTCTTATAAGTATTTTTTGTGGATCGCAAGAGGAGAAAAACCTCAATTGTCTGAAGCCCTTAGGGCTGGTTTTCAGATAGAGGTGTGGGGAAAATACATGCTACTTTTTTTAATGTTCATAGGGGCATTTCTTGTTCTTTTTATTCCCCTTTTTATAGGCATAGCATTTGAAAGTCCAGCTTTAGCGGTTATGGGCGGCTTATTAGCATTTGCTGGATATGTTGGAATTATTTATTTGTCCATAGCTTTACTTTTAGTTGGACCTTTAATTATTGACAGAGGCATGCCCTTAATTGAATCTTTAAAGACATCTTTAAGCCTTGTGCACTGGATTGGATGGTGGAGAATATTTCTTGTATACATGTGTTTTTATATAATGTGTACTCTTCCTGGAGGGATAGTCGATGCTATTTATACCTTCTCTGTTGTCATGAATAGCGGTGAAGTGCCTATTTTCACCCCAGGATATTTATTCTTACCATTTACCCTTCCTTTTCTTGTTATGCTGATAATGAACATTTATTTAGCTGCTCTTAAGAAGCTATCGAATAATTAAAGCAAAGACTTGCTTTAATAAAGACTCAAGCTTGGATATACTTTCTCTTGCATCAAGAGCAGGATTAAGTTCCTCTCCAACCTGCCAACTCCGGCAAGGTGGAAACAACGATGCGGTTGTTCAACAAATAAAGGAGGTAAAAATGAGCAAGCAGGATAAAACTGAGAAACTTCAGGGCACGGTTGTTAAACCCAGCTATAGCGAAGATGAAATCTTTGAAAAACTAATAGGAATGTTTAAAAAGCAGGGCATTGAAGTCAAAAAAAACAAAAAAGAATAACAGCGCTATTCTTCTGTTTCAAAGGGGCACTTGTAAACATCTACGTTTACATTTGCCGCTTCAGAACTATAGCCATTTTGATAACGAGTAGTGGGGTACACATCAGTCACTCGGATGGCATTTCCGTTAGCCACTAAAACTTGGCTTTTTAGGTCATAGATGGCATCAGCTGTAGCAGTTGCTGAGTTGTAGCCGGTTCCGACCAAGCTAGTCGAGTATAAATAAATACAACTTCTAGCTTGTACTTGATCTATGGTAGCCACTCGATTTGAGGGCGAGCTTTCGTAATCCACTGGGTTATAAACACAGCCAACAAGCAATATTACAAGCACAAACAAAGAAAACTTTGAATTTAACATTTGCATATTTTGATGATACCAAAAAATTTGATCAAGGAGCTCTTTTAGGTTTATATTACTGTAATGTTAA
>CAYFFR010000014.1:0-24875 GCA_964342675.1 uncultured Gammaproteobacteria bacterium | reverse complement strand
TATCTGAGACAGTTGAGAGAACCTTAAATGAAGGCCAACTGATTTTGCAGGATATTCCTGAAATACCAAGCTCTATAGCAGATGAATTAAAAAGCTATCAAAACATTAGGTCTGCTTCTTTTCGAGGTTTTGATAAAGCCGGCGACAGCATTTTTATATCGACACGGTTTGCTAATGTGAGCCAGCTCCATCAAGTTCATGAAGCAGGCGGAGCTAGAAACCAAGTGACATTTTTTGACGAGCCTATGGGCTCTATCTCTCGACAGCCTGGCGGCAACATGATTGCTTTTATGATGGACAGTGGCGGGTCTGAAAATGCACAGATTTTCCTGCTTGACCCGACGACCAACAAGCATAGGCTTGTATCCGATGGTAAATCAAGGAATGGAGCCATGTCATGGAATCGTTCGGGTGATAAGATCGCTTTTCTTAGTACCAGGAGAAATGGTGCCTCTAATGATGTTTGGATTGTAGATCCAAACAATCCCAGTTCTGCTGAAATGGTGCTTGCTTCTCCAGACGGATATTGGTGGGGCCCAGTTGATTGGGATAACGGACAAAACATCTTAATTCAAAATTATTTGTCTATAGCTAAATCTAATATCTATATTCTTGACATCAAATCCAAAGAAAAGACTTTAGTTGCTGGCTCCTTAAACAATCATTCAGTAAATATAGCTCAGGCATTTAATCATGATGACAGCGGCATATTTTTTATTACTAATCAGTTTAGCGAATTTAACCAACTAGCTTATAAAGACTTAAATAGCGATCAGACCAAGATAATTACACAAGACATTCCTTGGGACATTGATGAGTTTACAATTTCTAAGGATCGAACTAGAGCCGCATTTACTGTAAATGAAAATGGCATCAGTGTTGTTTATTTGTTAGATCCTAAACGCATGACCTATAAAAAGATAAAAGGTCTGCCTATAGGGTTGATCGGTGGCATGGGCTTTAGTGAAAACGGTAAAAAGCTAGGACTAACAATTAATTCTTCACAAACACCATCAGACACTTATGTTATTCATCTCTCATCTTATAACCTAAGTTACGGTGACATAGAACGATGGACTTTTTCTGAAGTGGGCGGCCTGAACACAGAGGTATTTGCTTCTCCCGAATTATTTACCTACCCAACCTTTGATAACAAACAAATTCCAGCATTTATTTATAGACCCGATACCGATAAACCAGCACCAGTTATCATTTCCATTCATGGTGGGCCAGAGGGCCAATACCGACCTCGATTCTCAGCGTCATATCAATTATGGGTTAAAGAATTAGGAGCTGCTGTAATAGCACCGAATGTAAGAGGCAGCGATGGTTACGGCAAGACCTACTTAAGTCTTGATAATGGATTTAATCGAGAAGATTCAGTCAAAGATATTGGCGCTTTGATTGATTGGGTTGCTACACAACCTGACCTTGATGCCAGCAGAATAGCAGTGATTGGAGGATCCTATGGCGGCTATATGGTATTGGCTAGCGCAACTCATTACAGCGACAAACTGAAAGCCGCTGTTGACATCGTTGGCATTTCTAATTTCGTAAGTTTTTTAGAAAACACCGAAGATTATAGACGAGACCTAAGACGACAAGAGTATGGGGATGAACGTATTCCTGAAATGCGAGAGTTCTTAGAGGCCATCAGCCCAAACAACAACGTTGATAAGATTGATATACCTTTGTTTGTAGTTCAAGGAGAAAATGATCCCAGAGTACCAGTTACTGAATCTGAGCAAATAGTTAAAGCGTTACGTGATGCAGATAAAGCAGTTTGGTATATGAATGCGCTTAATGAAGGCCATGGTTATAGAAAAAAAGAAAATCGAGATATCTACCAACAAGCCGTCGTCCTTTTCTTTAAAGAGCATTTATAATAGATTACCTAGACACAAGCGCTCTCTTATTTTGTCATGAAGATACTTAGAATAATATTCATTAATCTCTTGGTTTTTATATCCCTATTTGGGATTCTTGAAATCTTTGCAAGATATGCATTCCCAGAATTTAAAGGGCATATTTTTTCAGAATCTAAATCAATGAACGTTACCTATATCGATGGAAGTTTTTATGGTTATCAGATTCGATCGCCAAGCACAGGCTTTGAGGTGTCAGTCGATAAGCCCCTAGTTCTAATCTTTGGTGATTCTATTAGCGGTGGAGTTGGCACAGCCTATGAAGATATATGGTGGCATCGACTTGATCGATTATTAAATGTAAAAGGTGAGAACGTTCAAGTGATATCTATTTCAGGATATGGAAACAATATGGGGGATTCAACCGCTAATATAATCTCAGCGATCAATAAGATATCTGCTGATAAAGAATTAAAAATTGCCAGAATCATTTATCAATTTAATTACAATGACATCATGCCTTATACAAGCGCCGATCTGGAGGCATCAACACCACTAAATACAGACTTCTTTGGCAAGTTTGCAAAATGGCGCTATGCACATGCCAATAAATCTGTATTTCTTAGAACTATGCAGCATTATGCAGGTATTCTAGTTAGAGACACATCTGGCACTTGTGAAGACAGAGAGTGGCATGCGCTCGGACCATACACTTGGACATTTGGCTCAAAACTTTATGCCGAAGAATCTATGGAGTATTGGCGCCAATTTGAAGAAAATCTAGCTACCATTGATCAAATCACTCAGGAGTTAGGGGCAAAGTTTGAGATTTTTATATCCCCAATTCTTTATGATATTGACGATGAGAAAAAACACCTTCACTACAATCATCTAAACTACGATTTTTCATGCGCTACTATAGCGCCCAAAGAAAGGCTGTTAGACATAGCAAATAAAATGAACATACACATCTATGATCCTGCACCTGAGCTTAAGAGGAGTTTTGAAGCAAGGATACAGGAAGATAATTTTGAACCCTATTTTTTTACAGCCGACGATAATCACTTTACACCAGTAGCAGCAGCATATATAGCTGAGGTGATTGCTAAAGAATGGAATGATTAAACACTATAATGAATAAACCTTTATGAAACTTGCCCCTGAAAATCTACCCTCAAACAAAAAGTTTGGAACTTTTTTTTGTATAGTCTTCTTAGTTTTGGGAGCATACTTTTATTGGATTAAATATTTTACTTTGTCTTATGTGTTTGCCTCTCTAGGATTGATAACATTAATACTAACCATCATTAAACCATCCTTGTTACTTCCTTTTAATAAGCTTTGGATGGGTTTAGGTTTTTTATTGGGCATGATTATTAGCCCCATAGTATTAGGAGCAATCTTCTTCTTAATCTTTACACCGATAGCTTTAATTACGAAATTAATTGGCAGGGATGAATTAAAGCTCAGGAACAAGACCAAAGAAACCTACTGGGTAAAAAGGGACCTTGGTCGCTTTAGCCCTGAATCATTTAAGAACCAGTTTTAAGCATGAAGCTAAGATTTTTTTCTGAGATATGGGCCTTTTTAAAGGTAAGAAAAAAGCTATGGCTTGCTCCTGTGATTATTTTGATGCTGATATTTGGCATGTTGTTAATTTTTGCACAAGGATCTGTGATCGCACCCTTTATATATACAATATTTTAAATAATGTTTATTTTAGGTATTTCAGCTTGGTACCATGATAGTGCGGCATGCCTTCTTAAAGATGGCGAGATAGTAGCAGCTGCTCAAGAAGAAAGATTCACGCGCATCAAGCATGACAAAGAATTTCCTAAAAATGCAGTATTGTATTGTTTAGCAGAAGCAAATATTAAAGCAGACGATCTTGATCACGTAGTCTTTTATGAAAAACCATTTTTAAAGTTTGAGCGACTTTTAGAAACCTATCTTGCATTTGCTCCCAGAGGCTTTGTTAGTTTCTCAAAATCTATGCCTCTTTGGATCAAAGATAAATTATTTCAAAAGCTTACCATTATAAAAGACCTAGAAAATACCTTAGATAGCTCTGTAGATTGGCAAGACAAGCTTCTGTTTTCTGAGCACCATTTATCACATGCTGCAAGCGCCTTTTATCCATCTCCTTTTAGTTCTGCGGCAGTGTTAACGATGGATGGTGTGGGTGAATGGACAACTACTTCATTGGCTGTTGGTAAGGACAATCAGTTAGAAGTGTTGAAAGAAATCCACTTTCCTCATTCGCTTGGCCTTTTGTATTCAGCCTTCACTTATTACACCGGCTTTAGAGTCAATTCTGGTGAATATAAGGTGATGGGGTTAGCCCCTTATGGTGAGCCAAAGTATGTTGATCAAATTAAAGATCATCTTATAGATATCAAAGAAGATGGATCATTTAAGCTCAACATGAAATATTTCAATTATTGTACGGGCCTTACCATGACTAGCTCATCTTTTAATGAGTTGTTTGGTGGTCCTCCAAGAGAGCCTGAGTCTGACTTAACCCAAAAAGAAATGGATTTAGCAGCATCAATACAAAAGGTCACAGAGGAAGTGGTTCTGAAATTAGCTAAGAACATACGCAATTCAACCGGAGAGAAGAATTTGTGTCTTGCCGGAGGGGTCGCTTTAAATTGTGTTGCCAATGGCATTATTGTCAAAGAAAAGATTTTTGATAAAGTCTGGATTCAACCAGCAGCGGGGGATGCAGGCGGATCATTAGGAGCAGCTTTGAGCGCTTATTATCTTATGCTTGGTAACAACAGAAAGATGTCGACTGGTTTAGATGCTATGAGAGGATCTTATTTAGGACCAGACTTTAGTAATGATGAGATTGCAGGCGTGCTTCAAAGCAAAGGAGCCAATTATCATGAATATGATCATGAAGAGATAATTAATCGAACTGCTAAAGCCTTGGCTGATGGCAAGGCTGTAGGGTGGATGCAGGGCAGGATGGAATTTGGACCTAGAGCATTAGGTAGTAGAAGTATTATTGCTGACCCAAGATCCCCGATTATGCAAAAACAACTCAATCTAAAAGTGAAGTACAGAGAAAGTTTTAGGCCTTTTGCACCAAGCATACTCAGAGAGCATGTCAGCGAATGGTTTGATCAAGATGTTGATAGCCCCTACATGTTGCTTGTATCAAACATTATTGATTCAAAAAGGAAAATAGAAGCAAATGAGAATCAAGCACTTTTCGGAGTAGACAAGATTAACGAGATTAGGTCAGAGATCCCTGCAATTACTCATGTAGATTTTAGTGCTCGATTGCAAACTGTTCACCAAGAAACGAACCCCATGTACTGGGAATTGATTAATAGATTTAATGAATTGACCGGCTGTCCAATCATAGTTAATACTTCGTTTAACGTTAGAGGCGAACCAATAGTATGCAACCCAGAGGATGCATTTAAATGTTTTATGGGCACAGAACTAGACATTTTAGTTGCCGGTAATTTTATCTTAGAGAAAAACAAGCAAGACCCGGCCTTAAATGAAGACTATAAGAACAAATACAAGCTTGATTAGAAATGCACTACTTTTTCAAATATATTCTGTAATATATAAAAATGGAGAATATTAAACTTAAACTCACAGTCTTAGGTTGCATGGTCATTCTTTTGTCAACTTGTAGCCAAGAACCTATGGCTTGCAATGATGTTGATGTTGTTAATTTAGCTAGTGAACTTGCCATCGATGTTTTTGAAGAAAATATAGATGAAATAGGTTATTTAGCTTGTGAAGAAATGGGAGTTAATGCTTATTTGAGTTTTATCGACATTGATTGTTCAGAAGTCGTATCTGATGCAATTAGTGCTATCTTAACCCCTGACTCTGTTTTCATAAGCAATATTAAGATGACTGATCAAGATGACAATATGAGTTATTGTGAGGCAAAATTTATTTTTAACTTCAAAGATATAGATTTTGAAAAAGAGTCTGAGGCCTTTCTTGAAAATTTTTTTTATGATTATGGAATAGATACAGACTATGCTGCTATTATCACCTCAACGATCTCTCTTTTTGCAGGCGATGATTTTTGGTATGAATTATCCCAGCTTCGAGAAGAAAGCATGTCTATTAATGGTGTTTATGAAGTTGAAAGTGTAAATGCCTTTTGGTTTGAAGTTTACTTAGAATTAGATTCTCTCTCCTTATAAAGCAATAATAATAATAACCAGAGCAATGTATAGCCCTGTTATTAAAAATAATCTTGCTTTATCATTACTTCGATAAATTGGAGACCTAATTATGTCTGACATAGCAACACTTAGGCAAAAAAATAACATTTCTATCATTACCATGGACGATGGCAAGGCGAATGCATTTTCTACCCAAATGCTCACAGAGCTTAATAATTGCCTTAAAAAAGTCCCTACAGACTCTGGTAGCTTAATAATCACTGGACGAGAAGGCGTATTTTCTGGCGGGTTCGATCTAAAAACTCTTAGCTCAGGAGACCTAGATGCTATAAAAGACATGGTTACTCTAGGTTATAGAGCTCTTTTAGATCTTTACTCTTTTCCTAGGCCAATTATTGCAGCTGTATCAGGCCATGCTGTTGCATTAGGCTTGTTCGTAGTCTGCTGTGCTGACTATAGAGTGGGCTTAGAGGGAAAATTTATATGCCAAGCTAATGAAGTTAGGAACAATATGGATATACCTCCTCAGATTATGGAAATACTGAAAGATAGAGTGAGCAAAAGATTTTTTCATAGAGCGATTCTCAATGGAGATATTTTTTCTACACAGGAATCCATAGAAGTAGGGTATTTAGATGAGGTGGTACAACCCGAAAAACTGATGGAGCGATCGCTTGAAAAAGCAACAGATCTTGCAACACTAGGACACCCCTTTTATACAAATACAAAAAACACATCACAAAAAGAGGTTGTTACTAAAATAAAAGACGCCCTTGGCATATAGCAGCTTTATTTATAAAAATGGCTTTTAAAATTTATCGTCTTGAAGATAAAGATATAGATATACACCTAAAAGATTTATATGCGCTCAACCAAGCCAATACCCCTGCGGTGGGATCCATTGAGTCTGTCAAATTATTCAAATCTCTTTTATTGCTGGCAAACATAAACCTCTTAATAAAACAAAATAATACGCTCGTAGGCTTTTTGGTAAGTATGCGGGATAACAGCACATACACTTCACTCAACTATCAATACTTTGCTGCTAAGTACAAGAAATTTATTTATATTGATCGCATTGCCATCAGGTCTGATAAAAGACAAAAAGGTGCCGGCAAAGCCTTATATGAGGCATTATATTCTTTAAGCTCTGACATTGTGTGCTGTGAAGTTAATACGATACCAAAGAATCAGGCCTCGATAGACTTTCATAAAAGTATGGGGTTTTTAGAAGAAGGCAACCAAGACTTTGATGACGGCCATTCAGTTGTTTATTTAACTAAATCTAGCGATTAGGCTAAAACCTCTTTTACTTTTTGCATGACTTTTGGAGCTAAGACTAGAGAAGAGATGAGAGTTGGAATAGCCATCATGGCAAAGGATCCATCAATTATATTAATTGCTGATTCAAGCGATATAACAGAAAAAAAGACTATAAATGCTATAAAGATATAGAGATATATTCTTTGGCTATTAGGCCCAAAGATAAATCTTGCACATGAGGACCCATAATAAGAGTATGTGAAGATAGTGCTTATCCCAAATAAAAGCACACTAAGAAACACTATCGCTGTTCCAGGAGCCCCTAACATTTTTTGGAATGCTTGAGCGGTTAAAGTGGCTCCCTCAAAAGAACTGTCAGCCCATAACCCGGATAAAATGATAACAATAGCAGTAGCAGTACATACCATCAGGGTGTCAAAAATAGGCCCAATCATCGCAACCATTCCTTGATTGATAGGGTTGTTAGTTTTTGCAGCACCATGAACCAATGCCTCAGTTCCTATTCCTGCTTCATTACTAAAAGCGCCTCTTTGAATGCCATAAATTAACACCCCCATAAAAGTTCCACCAATCACCGCTGACCCACTAAAAGCATCAATAAAAATAGAGCCAATAGCAGCGGGAACGCTTGAGAAATTTAAAAGCATAATGATGATAGCAGCCGCAATATAAATGCCGCCCATAATTGGGACCAGCCAAGCAGATGCTTTGGCAATTCTTTTTAGGCCACCTATGATGACGATGCCAGACAAGGTTGCAATAGAAAGGCCAATCATTAAATTGAAATAGAATGCATTTTCTATGCCACCAGAGAATGCAAAATCTCTAATGATTTGTGCCATCTGATTACTTTGTAATGCTGGTAGTGAACCTATCATTCCAAAGAAAGCAAAGAAGTAAGCAAGAAACATCCAGCGACTTGAAAGACCATTCTTAATGACATACATGGGTCCAGCTAATAGGGCGCCATCCTTACCAGTCTCTCTATACATTACTGATAATGAGCAGGTGAAGAATTTAGTTGCAATACCGATGCATGCTGTTACCCACATCCAAAAAATAGCCCCTGGACCAGCAAGCTTAATAGCTAGAGCGACACCCGCAATGTTGCCTAATCCAATAGTGCCAGATAATGCAGCAGCCAATGCCTCGTACCTAGAAATAGAACCTTGCTCCTCTGAGTTCTTTTGAAATAACAACCGAAAGCCTCTTTTAATATATTTAAACGGAGTAAATTTTGAATAAATGGAAAAAAACAAACCTGAGCCAACTAGCAAAATAACCAACCAAGGACCCCAAGCAAAATCAACAAACTTTTTGCTGATCATATCAAGTTTTGAGTGATTGCTGTGATCAAAGACTTTTTGTCCTGCTAAATAGGTTTGAGAGACCTTTAATTTTGAAAATTTTTCAATATCAGTTGCATCAACTTTATTATTTAATATGACAAAATCAGCAAATTTTCCAATTTCTATGCTGCCAAGAAGGCTGCCTTGACCTGAAATTCTGGCTGGCTCTATAGTATATGCATATAAAGCATCTTCGAAGAGAAGCCTTTGATCTGGATACCAGGGCCCATCAAACAAACCGGTTGGACTTTCTCTAAACATAGCATCTTTAATTTGTTGGAGGGGACTAAGCGGAGATGTAGGCCAATCACTCCCTAGTATTAAAGCTACATTTGATTCTTTTAGCTCATTCCAAATATAAGCTCTACTTTCTCTTTCCCCAACCCTTTTATGAATATACTTGCCGATAACACCGGTGCCATGATTGGGCTGCATTGAAGCAACAACACCCAGCTTATGAAATAGTTTTACATCATCAGCGCTGATCAACTCAGCATGCTCAATACGATTGATTGTTGACCCACTATTTCCTTCTGCAAATGCTTTAAGCGCTACTTTTACAGCATTATCTCCTATTGCATGTATGGCTATGGGAATGCCTAATGCATTATTATCTTTAACCACAGAGATTAATCGATCCTCTGAGACCATAAGCATGCCTGATTCTTCAGGCTTATCAGTATATGGCTCAATAAGCGATGCCGTGTGAGTAGACAGAACCCCATCTATATAAACTTTAATAAAGTTTATATCTAAAAAAGGGCCAAACTCATTAACAACATTAAACTCTTGTTCTAGTTGATTGAATATCGGACCACAGCTTTGATCCAAGCAATCATTTACCAGCCCGTAGAATATTCTGACTGGCATTTTTTTAGATATTGCTAAGCTTTTATATAACTTTAAGGCTTCAAGCGATGACATATCATGAGCAGAAGTTATGCCCATTGAAGATGCATAATTTAGAACATTTAACATAGCTCCTCTGCGCAGAGATGTAGCATCAATATAACCAGGATGTTTCAACACAAAATCCCTTGCATTTTCTTTTAGGATTCCTGTGAACTCACCGTCGCTGTTGACTACAGCACCCTCAGCCAAGGCAAGGCTAATGCCATGAAATTCTTCTACCAACTCAATGGCTGCTGAATTAATCCAAAGAGAGTGACCATCAATATCAACCAATGCTATCGGGCGTGAAATATTTAAATCATCAAGATCTTCTTTAGTGGGTAGTTTGTCACTTTTTTCAAGCGTGTGGTCCCAACGACCACCAATGATCCAATTTTTGGAATCGATCTGCTTTGATTTTTGTTCAACCTCTTTAAGCCAATCGGACTTATTCTTTAACCCATACATATCTACCCCATTTACATATGCAGTACCTGCACTCAAGTGAGCATGAGAATCAATAAACCCCGGAAGAACAGAGACACCACCAAGATTTAGAACTTTGGTAGAGCTATCTATATATGGATCAATGCTATTGCTGTTTCCAACAAAAATAAACTTTCCATCTTTGATAGCAAAAGCTTCAGCGCGAGGACTGTTAATATTAGAGCTATAGATATCAGCATTAACGATTACTAGATCAGCTGTTTTTGAGGCTTCATCTTTGGCCAATACACTAAAGAACGGCAGAAGAACTAAGAAGAAATAAAAAAATTTTATTTTAGTAAGTAACATCAGATTAAACGATTATATCCTCTTAGAATGAATTATTTCATAACCACAAAACTTCATGTAAGCTAAGACTTTTTGTTTAAGGAATTTTCATGGCATTACCTAAAATATTGAAGGATAATTTATCTATACCAGCGATAGGGGCACCTCTTTTTCTTGTCTCTGGGCCAGAGCTAGTCATAGCTGAATGTAAGGCTGGCATAGTTGGTGCGTTTCCAGCCTTGAATGCTAGACCGCAAAACGTATTAGAAGATTGGATCCTTAGAATCAAAGATGAATTGGCTGAAGAAGCCAGCAACTTTCCAGAAAAAAAGATTGCTCCTTTTGCAGTCAATCAAATTTGCCATGCATCCAATGATCGTTTGATGGGAGATATGGAAATATGTGTAAAACATCAAGTACCAATTATTATTACTTCATTAAGACCACCTGAAGAAATAGTTAGTGCTGCTCATTCTTATGGCGGTCTTGTCTTTCATGATGTGATTAATGTCAGGCATGCTAAAAAAGCAGCCGAACAAGGGGTTGATGGATTAATATTAGTTTGTGCAGGTGCTGGAGGGCATGCTGGCACACTTTCACCATTTGCTTTGGTCAGAGAGGTCAGGGAATGGTTTGATGGCACAATAATTTTATCTGGGTCAATAAGTTCAGGCAGTGCGATTGCCTCAAGCCTAGCCCTTGGTGCAGATCTTGCATATATGGGGACAAGATTTATAGCAACAAAAGAAGCAAATGCAGAAGCAGAGTACAAACAAATGCTGATTGATAGCGCAGCTGATGACATAGTCTACTCCTCTTTATTTACGGGTGTGCATGGCAACTATCTAAAGGGGTCTGTTACTAATGCTGGTTTAGACCCAGACAATCTTCCAGAAGCTGATAAGTCATCCATGAATTTTGGTTCAGGCGGCAATACTGATTCTAAGGCTTGGAAAGATATTTGGGGGTCAGGCCAAGGAATTGGGTCAATAAGTGATGCTCCGAGTGTTGAAAGTCTTGTTGCTAAGCTTAAAAGCGAATACGAGCTTGCAATTAAGGATTTTAATAATAAAGCTAATATCTAACCTAGCTCCACATCAGCCTTATAAGTCACCCTTCTTTCGGTTTTCGCTTCTATTTACTTCAAAATTTTCTCCATATCGGGCCTCTAATTTGTCTTGATTTTCTTTAATCACTTCATAAGGATCAAGCTTTAATGCCATACAAGCAGTTACCCAATACCACATAATATCTCCCAGCTCGCGCTTCATATGAAAAATATTTTCGTCTGTCGTTGGCTTTCCTTGAAGAAATATTTTTTTTACTATTTCAACAAACTCCCCTGTCTCGCTTCCCAACCCTAGAGCAGCTGTTAATAATCTAGCTGATTCAATTTCTGATTCATGGTCAATTTCTTTTAGACGCTCTTGCAGGGCATCCAAGCTTAAGCTAGGCTCACTTGTTACTTTGGTTACAAAGTCTCCATAACTATTTAGAAACTTCTTTATTTCATCACTCATGCTTTACCTCTTTTAATCTCATGTTATTGATTATCTGCAAAGATGTCCTTAAAGGGAACATCTTCTCGCTCTATAACTTCAAATGGAAAGTCTTTGGTTGCAACATTCAGATCTATTACTTTCTTATTTTTAAGGTCTAAACCACACTGCTCACTAAAGTCATCAACTGTTTTTTGTTTACCCAGACCAAACAACCCATCAATTTCATCATATATTAATTTTGTAAGCCTACGTTTACTTTCTTTATCTAACTGATTCCATTTAATCGCTCTATTCTTATCATCATCTGGATCCCAATGAAGCTTTCTAGGTAAGTTCTTAACGTCTGTATACATATGGAACAACGGAATACGAGGTATATGAACCACAGACCAATTATTTGTAAATAATCTGAGAGCAACACTTAGCTCTTCCCCATGAAAATAGAATTTAGGATCATAAGGAATTTCTTGCACAAACTCTCTACTAGTAAATATAAATCCAGCCGCAATTAACAATCCCTTTGCTGGCAGGTCTGTATTTGCAGGAAAGCTTTTTTGCATGGAGAAATGGCTATCTTCAAACAGCCTTCCTTCTCGAAAAGTTATGCCTAAGGTATCTCTAAATTTGGTATCCAAATCAAAACTATCTAAGGATTCATTAGGCTTAAAGTTTCTTGGGTACCCAGTAAGAACTAATTGCTCTATCCCAGATCCTTTAATCCAGTCATAATATTTTAATAAGATTTCATCCCAGTCTTTTGCAAAAATGGTGTGAGAATCAATTTGTAAATAATAATCTTCATTATTATAGAAATGCTGAATCCGCTCTCTTGCCCAGCAGGGGCCTTTTGCAAGAACAGGATTAAGTAATTCGTACTCAATTTGATCAAAGAAGTCTAAAGAAGCAATGTCCGTTCCATTATCTGCTTGTTCACACACACCAAAGCGTAAATTGCCCCTATGTTTTGCATTTACATAGGCACTGCAGATTGTTTCCAATAATAATGGGTCTTGATAAGAAGCAATCGAAATAAATATTGTCATAGATATAATATTTTTATTCTTTAGCATACAATTATCTCACATGACGGATAAAGAATTTCCTAAAAAGATAGCCGAAAATGTCACCATGTATTCTGCTGATCCCATTGTTTATGTTGTTAGCAGTTTTCTGACAGATGAAGAGTGCGATGCTTTTATCTCTGCTAGTGAAGGCAAGCTTGCAAAATCTACCGTCATAAGTCCCGGTGAGCATATAGAACACAAAAGCAGAATTAGTGAAAACTGCTGGATAGACCATGATGCCAATGACTTAATACATGAAGTTAGCAAGAGACTATCTATTCTGGTCCAAATGCCCATTCGTAATGCTGAACAATATCAGTTGGTTTATTACACCAAGCAAGGAGAATATAAAGCTCACTTTGATTCGTTCGACTATGGCACACCAGATGGCAAACAGAATTGGGAGCCAGGCGGCCAGCGAATGGCAACAGCCTTAGCATATTTAAATAATGTTGCTGAGGGCGGCGGCACTGATTTCCCCGAACTAGATGTGACCATTGAACCAAAAAAGGGAGACGTTTTGGTGTTCCACAATTGTGTACATGGAACCACAAATATTCATCCTAAGTCCCTGCATGCTGGAATGCCAGTTCTAGAAGGCGAGAAGTGGGTTGTGAATTTATGGTTTAGAGAAAACTTGCGCTATTAATCATCTATTTTTAAAGATTTTTGACTGATAATTATATTGTACAAATGATCTTGTGCTTCTGGTTTAAGCTGAGCAACTCCAACCGCCAGCACGTCAATAATAGCCATATACACCAACCTTGAAGTGATAGGGCTATTTAGTCTAGCCGAGTCTCCTACATTCACTTCAAGTGAAATATCACAAACTCGAGATAAAGGTGTGCCAGCCGGCATGATACCAATCACCTGAATCCCAAAAGCCTTAACTGTTTTAACACTATCTACTAAAGCTGAGGTTGTTCCAGAGTGAGATATTGCGACCACAACATCTGAGTCATTTAATGAATTTGCTGACATAAATTGAATATGTGGATCTGAAATACAAGAAGATGGGATTTTCAATCTAAAAAACTTATGTTGAGCATCCATAGCTACCGGAGCCGAGCCACCAAATGCATAAAACTCAATTCTTTTAGCTTGTGCTAAGGCCTCAATGGCTTCTTCTAGCAACTCTTGATCTAATTGAGATCTAATATTCAAGATTTCACTGATAGTTGTATCAAATACTTTTTCTGTCAGAGCTTGGATGGAATCATCAGGCTTTATTTCATAGGATGTGAAATAATCATCTGCAGCTAGCTGCTGAGCAAGAAGCATCTTTAATTCATTAAACCCCTGAAGGTTCATGGCTTTGCAAAATCTGTTAATGGTTGGCTCACTGACGCCAATCATATGTGCAGCCTCAGCCATTTTTAAGCTTATTAGTTTTTGGGGGCCTTGAATAATAAATTCTGCAACTTTTTTTTCTGATTTTCTTAGATTACCAAGCTCATTTTTAATTTCTCTAAGTAATTTAGTTTGCATAGAGGTTAGAATAGCTTTTTAAAAAATAAATTGTAACTTTTGCTATGGATGTTTCTTATATCTTAGACGAATTAAATGAAAAGCAGAGGGAAGCTGTTACGTCTGAATCACCGCATTTGCTTGTTCTGGCTGGCGCAGGCTCTGGCAAGACGAGGGTATTGGTTCATCGTATAGCTTGGTTAGTGCAAGGATTATCAGTACATCCAGGCTCCATTATGGCAGTTACTTTTACCAATAAAGCAGCGAATGAAATGCAAAGCAGAATCCAAGACCTCCTTCAATCACCTGCTATTGATCTGTGGTGCGGAACTTTTCATGGTCTTGCCCACAAAACCTTAAAAAGATTTTATAAGGAAGCTGGACTAATTTCGACTTTTACCATTTTAGATGCAGATGACCAGTTAAGAATTATCAAGAGAATTGCTAAAGAGCTTGAGCTGGAGGAAAGTACCTGGCCAAGAAAACAAATACAATGGCAAATTAATGCTTGGAAGGATGATGGCCTCAGAGCTAAATCTGTTAAGGTCGGCAAAGATTTTTCTAAAGAGATTACACAAAAGATATATCAAAAGTATGAATCTATTTGTGCAGAAGATAACCTGGTTGATTTTGGTGAATTATTATTAAAAAGTTACGAACTAATTAAAAGTGACGCTAAAGTTAGACAATTTTTCCATCAAAGATTCTCATATATTTTGATAGATGAGTTTCAGGACACCAATACCATTCAATATAAATGGCTTAATGAGATTGCTTCAAAAACTACAAGCATGACTGCTGTTGGAGATGATGATCAATCGATATATGGATGGCGGGGCGCAAAGGTTGAAAACATTAAATCTTTTGAGAAGGCAACCAAGCAAAGCGAAGTAATTCGATTAGAACAAAACTATAGATCAAGCAGCATCATTTTAACGGCTGCTAATTCACTGATTGAAAACAATCAAGACAGGCTAGGCAAAGATCTATGGACTGAATCTAAAGAAGGTGAAAACATTTCACTTTATCAAGCTTATAACGAGCAAGATGAAGCTAGATTTGTTGCTCAGATTCTAAAGTCATGGATGGATGGGGGGGAGATTTATCAAGATGCTGCTGTGGTATACAGATCCAATGCTCAATCAAGAGCAATTGAAGAAGCTCTGCTCAGAGCTAATATTCCTTATAGAATTTATGGCGGTGTTCGATTCTATGAGAGATTGGAAATCAAAAATGCTATCGCCTATTTAAAGGTTATTTTTAACCCTCATGATAACCCTGCTTTTGAGAGGTCTGTTGCAAACCCAACAAGAGGCATAGGAGCAAAGACATTAGCAAAAATCAGAGACATATCAACAAGCTCTAGTCTTTCATATATACAAGCTTCTGCAAAAATGGTTGATGAGGCTTTAATTGGAGGCAGGGGAAGGGTTGGCCTAGCAGGGTATCTAGAATTTGTTAAAGAATATTCAGACGAGGTTGATAAAAAACCTTTGTCCGAACTATTGGAAACATTAATAAACACGTCTGGACTAGTGGACTTTCATAAAAAAGAACCTGGTGAAAAGGGCAAAACAAGAGTTGAGAATCTTCAAGAGCTTATTTCAGCCGCTCAAAACTTTGAACAATTGTTTGATGATAAGGCAACTCTGCGTGAAATTGCCCAATCATTTCTCGATACGGTTTCGCTTGATGCTGGCGAAACTCAAGCAGATGAATTTGACGACGCTGTCCAGTTGATGACGTTACATTCTGCAAAAGGACTAGAATTTCCTTTAGTTTTAATTACCGGTCTTGAAGAGACACTCTTTCCACATGGTCGTTCTATGGAATCACCTCATCAACTAGAAGAAGAACGACGCCTATGTTATGTCGGCATAACTAGAGCTATGAAAAAACTTTACTTAACTTATGCAGAGTCTCGAAGATTGCACGGGACAGATGTATTTAATCCCCCATCAAGATTTATTAAAGAAATACCAGAAGAATTAATAGATGAAATAAGACCAAGAGCTTCAGTAAGCGTTCCTTTTAAGAGGACAGCTAATAACGCCCCTCTAGATTTTGAAGAAGAGATAGGAATATCTTTAGGACAAAAAGTCTTGCATCCGAAATTTGGGCAAGGCATAGTTTTAAATTATGAAGGATCAGGAGAATCTGCTAGAGTTCAAATTAACTTTGAATCTGCAGGGACTAAATGGTTAGTATTATCCTTTGCAAAATTAGAGGTAATTAAGTGAATAAATTTATTAGTATTTTTTCAATTATTTTTATAGTTGTGAGTTGTTCAAATGAAACATCCTCTACATCATCCAGCGTTCAAAAAAATTACACTTGGTCTTTAGTTACGACTTGGCCCAAAAACTATCCTGGTTTAGGCATGGCGCCTGAGAGGTTTAGCGATATAGTTGAAGAGATGTCACAGGGCCAATTGAGAATCAAAGTTTATGGGGCCGGTGAATTAGTGCCAGCTATGGGTGTGTTTGATGCAGTTTCAAATGGATCAGCAGAGATGGGCCATGGGGGAGCTTATTATTGGAAAGGGAAAATACCAGCAGCTCAATTCTTTGCAGGCGTGCCGTTTGGCTTAACCGCAGATGAAATGAATGCATGGGTCAATCGAGGCGGAGGTCTTGAGCTTTGGCAAGAAATCTATGAACCATTTAATTTAAAACCAATGCCTGGTGGCAATACAGGCACCCAAATGTTTGGCTGGTTTAATAAAGAGATTAATACTCTGGAAGATATTCAGGGTTTAAAGATGAGGATTCCAGGAATAGGCGGCGAAGTATTTAAGCGAGCCGGAGGTGTCCCTGTTAATATTCCTGGTGGAGAACTGTACACCGCTCTTCAAACTGGAACCATTGACGCCACCGAGTGGGTTGGTCCATATAATGACTTAGCTTTTGGCTTTCATCAAATTGCTGAATATTATTATTACCCAGGATGGCATGAACCAGGCTCAATGCTTGAATTTATTATTAACATTGATGCATGGAATGAATTACCTGACCACTTAAAAGCAATTGTTGAATCGGCTGCACAAACAGTTAATCAAGATCTGCTTGATGAATATACAGCCATGAACAATCAAGCACTGGTTGAGCTTACCGAAAAGCATAATGTTAAATTAAGAAAACTACCAGATGATGTAATAGATGAATTTAGAAGAATTTCTTATGAAATTCTCAATGAACTAGCTCAAAATGATCAAGAATTTGGGATTATCTACTCTGACTTTAAAGCATTTTTAGAAGGAGTTAAAAATTACCATACAATTGCTGAGGATGCTTTTGTTGAAGCTAGATCTAATCAGTGACTACACCACAAATATCTCAGTTTGGCCTAGTAGACTATCAAACCACTTATCAACGTATGGCAAGAGAGATTAAGTCCCCATCTTTTCAAGAAGAAATATGGTTGCTTAACCACCCTGCAGTTTTTACCTTAGGCACTGCTGCTGATGAATCGCATGTAATTAATCCGCATAATATCCCTGTCATTAAAACAGACAGAGGTGGCGAGGTTACATACCACGGTCCGGGCCAGCTGGTAGCCTATTTTCTTTTAGATGTTAGAGAGCGCAAATTGGGACCAAAAGCATTAGTTAAGAAGTTGGAGGATTTAATTAGCAGCATTTTATTAGAAAAAGATATTGAGAGTCATTTTGTTGAAGGTTCTCCAGGTGTATATGTTGAAGATAAGAAGATTGGATCAATTGGCTTAAGAATAAGCAGCGGAAAATCATATCATGGCATAAGCTTGAATGTTGATATGGACTTATCGCCGTTTAATTTTATTAATCCATGTGGGTATGAAGGTCTTGAAGTCACACAAATAAAAGAATTTGATTCTGAAACCACTCTTGAAGAGGTAGAATCTATAACCATAAAAGAGTTAATGAGAGTTTTTCAATAGTGGAAATCATACCGACCATTAAGATAGTCAATCGTGATGGCATTAAAGCTATTAAAAATGGGCAAAAAGCAAATAAATGTTCGGATATTGGCAACCAAAAGAAACCAGATTGGATAAGAATTCAAGCAAGATTTGATGATAATTTTCAAGCAGTAAAAGAGCAGGTCACTACAAAAAGACTTAACACTGTTTGTGAGGAGGCAATGTGTCCTAACATTTCTGAATGCTGGTCAAGTGGCACTGCAACCTTTATGTTGATGGGGTCGGTATGCACGCGAGCCTGTAAATTTTGTTCTGTTGATACAGGTAATCCGAAAGGGTGGTTAGACCTTGATGAGCCAATCAACACCGCCAAAGCGGTCAAAACTATGGGCTTGAAATATGTGGTATTAACTTCCGTCAATCGAGATGACTTGGATGATGGTGGGGCCCAACATTATGCTGAAACAGTTCAAGCCATCAAATTAATAAACCCCAAAACTGCCGTGGAGGCATTAACTCCAGACTTTAAAGGCTTGTCGTCTTCAATAGAAACGATAGTTAACTCTGGCATCCAAGTATTTGCACAAAATATTGAAACTGTAAAAAGGTTAACTCATCCCGTTAGAGATATAAGAGCAGGGTATGGGCAGACCCTAAATGTATTAAAAGATTCTAAAAAGATTAATCCAAAAGTTTTAACTAAGACAAGTTTAATACTTGGACTAGGGGAAACCGAAGAGGAGATCATAGAAACCATGGATGACCTAATATCTCAGCAAGTAGATATCCTTACGTTAGGTCAATATTTGAGGCCAACCTTGAATCATTTGCCTGTAGAAAGATGGGTTACACCTGAAGAATTCAAGCGTTATCGTGACATTGGATTAAGCAAAGGATTTTTAGAGGTTGTATCGGGACCCATGGTTAGATCGAGCTATCGGGCAGAAAGAGCATTACAAAAAAACAACGCAGGGCTTTAGCATGAACCCAGACCTTAACTCTCCATTAGTTCAGACCATGGAAAGTATTTTTTTATGTATTTTTATTCTTAGCATAGGCTTAGTTCTTTATTTATATAAAAGCAACAGCAAATATTTATTAACCGCTTTACCTTTAGTTGCAATTGCAACCCATCAGTTTGAAGAATACATACTTTCTCCTTGGCTATTAGGAGAAACCTATCATTTTTTAAACTGGTCATATCGATCAGGAGTTGATATATCTGCTATAGAAGTTGCAACAGTAAATACATTCCCATATTTCTTTTTTGCTTTATTGTTCCTAGTTAATCCATCAACCAAGATATTTGCTATTCTATTTTTGTTTATTGATGCAGTAGCGCTTTCTAATGGCATGTGGCATTTAGGCCTATCAACTGCACAAAGCGATTTTAGTCCCGGCATGATTACATCTTTATTTATCTTTGTTCCGCTTTATATAAAAGCACTATATTTGGCAGCTGAGAAAGGGATTTCAATGAGAGTGCAATTTGGATTAACTGTAGCTGGATTTATTAATCATTTTATAATGATCTGGCTGGTTAACATTTTTTGATTACATCAATATATCTATAAAACAATAAAAGGGAAAAGAATAACAAGAACCAGTATTGCAAGTTGGATTAAAATAAACGGTATTACCCCTTTATATATTTCGGATGTTTTAATACTTTCATCTGCTACCCCCCTAAGATAAAAAAGAGAAAAACCAAAAGGCGGGGTTAGGAATGACGTTTGAAGATTAATTGCTAACAGTACCCCTAGCCATATCGGATCAAATCCCATCATTAAAAGAGGAGGGGCAACCAAAGGAATGATCACATAGCAGATTTCAATGAAATCTAAAATGAACCCAAATAAAAATATTGCAATCAAGACAACGACTAGGGCTGTATATTTATCCCCCGGAATGGCATCAAAAATTTGTTGCACTAGCTCATCACCACCTATTTGTTTAAAAATCAGAGAGAAGATCGTTGCACCAATCAAGATGGTAAAGATCATGGTCGTCACACTTGCAGTTTTATAACAAACCTCTTTGATGAGCGACAGATTTAAACCAGATGAAAAGTATGCAATGATGGTAGCGCCAAGCGCACCTATGCTTGCAGCCTCGGTTGGTGTTGCGATTCCAAGAATGATTGACCCCAATACAATCATAATTAATAAAATTGGAGGGAATAGAGTCTGCAACAGTTCTTGTTTAGATCCAGAATCTCCATCTATCTTTAAGTTACTAGAGCCGTTTGCTAGGATTGAATAGATTAAATAACCAGCACAAATTAATAATCCAGGAACAATAGCTCCGATAAATAAATCACCAACTGATACAGTGCCCTGAAAGCTAGATGAATATTTAGCCTCTTGGTAGGCATTTGACATAACATCACCCAATAAAACTAATGCAATCGAGGGAGGAATGATTTGTCCCAATGTTCCTGTGGATGCAACTAAACCAGTAGCAAACTCTTTTGAGTAACCTTGTTTAATTAATAAAGGCAACGACATAAGGCCCATAGTGACAACAGTAGCGCCGACTATACCGGTGCTAGCTGCTAATAGAGCACCAACCAATACTATTGAAATGCTTAAGCCAGATTTGACTCCTGCAAATGCTTTAGCCATACCGGTTAGCATATTCGCTGCAACCCCAGATCTTTCTAAGACAACCCCCATAAAGACAAACAAGGGCACTGCCAACAAGGTTTGGTTTTCCATGATCCCATACAGTCTGCCCGGCAGAAAACCAAAAGCTTTTAATTCAAAGAAACCAAACACAACCCCAATCAGGGCAAATAATATTGAGACACCAGATAATGTGAAAGCGACAGAATAACCAAGCAATAACGCCAAGCAAATACAAAGAATAAATATAATCGGAATTATTTCCATAATTTCCTTAATAAAGAGAAGCCAGCCAACATTAAGCTAATAGGGAAGATCAAAATAAATGTTTTATGGATATATTTAATAGGTAACCCGCCTGGTTCGGTGGATCCCTCAAGCGAAGCCCAGCTTTTTAAAATAAAATCAAAGGAATAGATGCTGATAATAATAATTGTTGGCAGCATGAAACATAACAGCCCAATTAAATTAATAATTTTTTTATATTTTTGGGTATTGTTGCGATAAAAAATATCGACCCTGACATGTTCATCCTCTAATAAAGCCCATCCAGCACAACCCAAGAAAATTAAAGAATGAATGTATAGGATAATTTCTTGAACTCCTGCTTGACCAGACCCAAAAACATACCTACTGACCACCACAAACACAGTAAATATGATTAAGCACGGCAGTAGTAGAGCAAAAAACTTACCAATAATTCTTTCCATGATGTTTATCTTAAATTTATTTGGTTAAAATAAGAACCATGATTGTTCTTCTTTCACCAGCTAAGACGTTAGATTATAGCCAAGATCATCAAGTTGCATTTACGCAGCCAGGCTTTCTTAATGATTCCAAGGGTCTGATAAAGACACTGAAACAAAAAGAACCCAAGGACATCGCATCTTTAATGGGGTTAAGCGATAAACTTGCCACATTAAATTTTGATCGTTATCAATCATGGTCTGGAGCAAACAAACCCAGCCATAACAACAAGCCAGCTATATATGTTTTTCAGGGCGATGTATACCAAGGACTTGAAGCCGAAGACTTTAAAGCAAAAGATATTAAATTTGCGCAACAACACCTGAGAATACTTTCAGGCTTATATGGAGAGCTTAGACCTTTAGACTTAATTGAACCATATAGATTAGAAATGGGAACAAGGCTTAAAACCTCAAGAGGTAAAAACCTTTATGAGTTTTGGGGTAATAAAATTGTAAAAAATATTGTATCTGAGCTCAAAAAGAATAAGTCTGATCTGATTATTAATCTTGCTTCTCAGGAGTACTTCAAAGTTGTTAAGGATCTAGACAACAAAACACAAGTGATATCTCCAGTCTTTAAAGATTATAAAAACGGAACTTATAAGATCATTAGTTTTTATGCAAAGAAAGCACGAGGCTTGATGGCGAGATATATTGTGTTAAATAAAGTAACAACACCCAAAGGCATTCTTAATTTTAACTTAGGTGGTTATAAATATAGCCAACAGGAATCATCGCCAGATGCTCCTGTATTTCTTAGAAAGTCTTAATCGCCGGCCTCATCAAAGTTTTTAACATCGACCATTTTCTTAAAACTAGCATCTCTTTTTTCTTGAAAAGCTGCTATTGCTTCAGTCATATCTTGTTGGCTTAGCATTGCGCCACTCCATAATGCATTAAAGTCTAGGCTATCACTTATGCTGTGATCTCTTGAATAATTCATTACTGCTTTCAGACCATAAATGGCAACAGGAGACTTAGATGCTATTTCTTGAGCTAGCTTGTTAGCAGCTTTTAACATTTCTTCTTGTGAATCGTAAACATCACTAACCAGGCCTGACTCTTTTGCTTCATCGGCATGCATTCTTCTTCCTGTGTATGCAAGCTCTCTCATTTTAGAGTCTGGTATAAGTCTTGGAAGCCTTTGAAGGGTTCCTACATCAGCAGCCATACCTATATTAATTTCTTGAATACAAAAGAAAGCATCGCTTGAAGCAAGCCTAATATCGCATGCGGTAATCATATCTAGAGCCCCACCAATACATCCCCCTTGAACTGCAGCAATAACAGGAACTCTAATGCTTTCTAGAGTACTGATATATTCTTGTAACTCTTTGGCAGATCTATAAAGAGCTTCTCCCACTCTAGCATGGTCAGGTTTTTTATCATCAGGAATATTATCAACACCATTAGCAAAAGCCGAAAAGTCCATGCCAGCACAAAAATGTTTACCAGTAGAAGATAAAACCACCGCTCTAATTTCTGCATCTCTATTAATCTCGTCAAGAACAGCAGGAAGCTCAACCCAAAACTTTCTTGTCATCGTATTTAGTTCTTTTGGACGAGACAAGACAATATTTGCAATATTCTTTTTTATCTCAAGTTCAAAGCAAGTGTAATTAGCCATCCTCATTCTCCTTTTTTAAGTCTGAAACTATATCGAGCAACTCATCAATCAAGATAAATGTTTTATGGTGAGGAAGGACAACCTTACGGTCTTTTGATAAAAGTTTCAGTCCCCTTTCAAGTTTAGATAATTTTTCTGATGTTTCTTTTGTCATAAATACATACTTTAGTTAGACAAAAAATTATAATAGCTGAGCATTATGAAAGCATCTTTATTTTTTATTTTATTTTTTTTATTTGCCTGTGATAACTCCACAAGCATCGATTTAGAGCAGGATCGAACTCTTGCAGTTTTATACACTCAAAGCTCCGCTGAACATATGGCCGCATCTATTGCAACTTATGAGAATGCAAAACATTCATTAAGAACAGCGCTAGCTGATAAAAATTGGACAGCCTTACCTGACCAGAAGGAGGGATACCAAAACCTTCCTCCCGCGATTATTATCGATGTGGATGATACTGTTTTAGACAACTCAGCATATGAGGCTAGAATTGTGTTAAATAAAGAATCATATCCAGTAGGCTGGGGTGCTTGGTGTCATGAAGCAATTGCAACCGGTATCCCTGGAGCAATTTCCTTCCTAAATGAAGCGGCCCGCCTAGGAGTGGAAATCTTTTATGTCACAAACAGGAAATCTATTTATGAAGAATCTACAAAAGAAAATTTTAAGAAACTAGATATACCTTTTTCAAGCGACATTGATTCTGTATTGAGTAGGGGCGAGAATGGTTGGACGTCTGATAAATCATCTAGAAGAGAATTAATTGCAAGCTCTTACAGGGTGCTTTTACAGATAGGCGATAATCTAGGAGATTTCGTTAGTGAATCTTCAAATCATATGAAACCCTATCAGCGAAAACAAGAAGTTTTAAAACATCAAGATAAATGGGGCAAGCAATGGTTTGTAATAGAAAATCCAACTTATGGTGATTGGGAGGCTGCAATATATGATTATAATTTTGAACAACCGCCTGAATCTATACGCTCCATTAGAAGGGCAGCTTTAGACCCCAAGAATAAATGAAGAAACTATTCATATATGTGGTGGCAGCACTTGCTACATTCTTTTGTATAAGATGGTTGACCGACTCACCAGCAACAGAAAGCCTTCCGATTGGGCAACAAGTTGGACCAGCCAAGCTTTATCAAAACGCAAAATCACCACAAACTCCAACCAATATAATTTTATTAATTGGTGATGGCATGGGACCCAATCATACTGCGCTAGGAAGATTTGTTTTAGGCGGTCCTGATTTTAATATGGCTGTAGATCGCATGCCCATTTCGGGAACAGCAACCAACCATTCATTTGATGATCTTTATACTGACTCAGCAGCCAGCGCAACAGCTTGGGCTACTGGAACTAAAACCAAGAATCGATATGTTGGAGTTGATCCAGAAGGCAAGTTGCTGATTAATATTTCTGAAATACTCAACCCAAAAGGCATAAGGCTTGGCATCGTAGCTACCTCCTCATTAACCCACGCTACACCAGCAGCCCACTATGCTCATGTACAAAGCCGATATGAAGAGAAGGAAATAGCTAGGCAGTTAATTCACTCAAACATTAATATAGCTTTAGGCGGCGGTACTAAGTTTTTTCAAGCCTT